>NZ_CP142685.1:1200000-1500000 GCF_045689735.1 Halothiobacillus sp. DCM-1 | reverse complement strand
GGCGCAAGTTCAGGCTGTGCTTGATTTCTTCAAGTGGACTATGGAGCACGGCCAGAAAGCCGCTGATGAACTGCACTACATTCCGATTCCGGCGGATGTGGCCAAGTTGATCGAAGCCTCTTGGGCTGAGAAAATCAAACTGAAATAAGGTTTGATTGACCCGCCGGGCAGCGGTGCCGTTGCCCGGCGTTTTTAAGTGATTTTTATCGCGGATTTATTTTTGGGTTTTCGTGCATTCATTGTTGGCAAATCCAAAAAAAATCACGGTTTTGTTTAGATAACATTAGAGACCTGACCCTTATGGCAACGCCAGAAGAACATCTCACCGCGCACCTTCACACCAAAAGTTCTGGCGTTATGGCCGACAAAATCTTCAAGGGGAGTGCCTTCGGGTTTGCTGCGCTCGTCTTGATTGTGATGGTCAGTATCATGGTCATGCTGTTCAAAGAAGCATGGCCAACCTTCCATCATTTTGGGTTTCAGTTCTTTTATTCCGAACAGTGGGATGCGGTGAACAACCAGTACGGCGCCTTGGTGCCGATCGTGGGGACGCTGGTGACCTCGCTGATTGCGGTCATCATTGGCGTGCCGGTCAGTTTCGGGATTGCCATTTTTATCAGTCTCTTGGCGCCGGATTGGTTCAAGCGTCCGGTTGGGATTGCGATTGAACTCCTGGCGGCGGTTCCCTCGATCATCTACGGGATGTGGGGGCTGTTCTACTTCGCGCCGTGGTTTGCCAACAGTATTCAGCCGGTGATGACCGATACGCTGGGGAATGTGCCTTGGCTTGGCCAGTTCTTTCAGGGGCCGCCGATTGGCGTCAGTATCTTCACGGCCGGCTTTGTGCTCGCCATCATGATCATCCCGTTCATCGCATCGGTGATGCGCGATATGTTCGATGTCGTGCCCACGGCGCTGAAAGAATCGGCCTTCGCGATGGGATCGACGACCTGGGAAGTCGTGTGGAAAGTGGTTCTGCCGTATACCAAGGCGGGCGTGATCGGCGGCATCATGCTGGGATTGGGGCGGGCGATGGGTGAGACCATGGCCGTGGCCTTTGTGGTCGGTAACTCGCTGGAAATCAACGCAGGTCTGTTCTACCCCGGTGCCACCATTGCTTCGACGATGGCGAACGAATTCAACGAAGCCAGCGGGTTGCACTTGTCGTCGTTGATTGCGTTGGGCTTTATGTTGTTCGTGATTACCTTCATCGTGCTCTCGCTTGCCAAGTGGTTCCTCATCCGCCTGGAAAAAGCCCAAGCGGGCGAAAAAACTTAAGGAATGTCTGCCGTGCTCTCCAAATATCAACGCCGCAAACTGGTCAATTTATTCAACCTGTCTGCCTCGATCCTCGTAACAATCTTCGGCCTGGTGATGCTGGCCTGGATCTTGACCGTCTTGTTTAGCAAAGGATTTCAGTACATCAACTGGGCGGTGTTTACCGAGATGACGCCGCCGCCGGGTGCATCGGGCGGCTTATTGAATGCGATTGTCGGTAGCTTGCTGTTGACCGGTTTTGGCGTGCTGATCGGGACGCCGATTGGGGTGATGGCCGGTACTTATTTGGCTGAATTTGGCGGCAATAGCCGGTTTTCTGCGACCGTGCGTTTCATCAACGATGTGCTGCTTTCTGCGCCGTCTATCGTCGTTGGGGTGTTTATCTATACCTTGGTCGTGAAACCGAGCGGTCATTTCTCGGCTTGGGCGGGCGCCTTGGCACTGGCGATTCTGGTAATTCCGGTAGTGCTGCGGACGACCGAGGACATGCTCAAACTGGTGCCGGTGCAAATGCGGGAAGCGGCCGCGGCCTTGGGTGCGCCCCGCTACAAGGTGACCATCGACATCGTGTACAAGGCGGCGCTCAGCGGCATGTTCACGGGCTTGCTGCTGGCCACCGCGCGTATCTTGGGGGAAACGGCACCGCTGCTGTTCACCGCTTTGAATAACCAGTTTTGGTCTGCCAACATGAATGGGCCGATGGCCAACATGCCGGTGGTGATTTACCAGTATGCCTTGAGCCCCTACGATGATTGGCAAAGCCTGGCCTGGGCGGCCGCGCTGCTGATTACGGTGAGCGTGTTGATCATGAACATCATCGCGCGGTATTCGTTAAAACCGGTTCAGTCCCGATAAGTTCTGTCGGGCCTCAAGTTTCCCTGTCATAATTTTTCTCCGAGAGTTCTCCCATGAGTACGATGACCATGACTGATAGCGGGCTGCCCAGCGGGCGTCAAATGGGTTTGAATGTGGCTGCTGCCTTGAAAGATGCTGAGCAGCGGGCGGCGCTGGCCGACAAAATCGACAATGTTCGGCAGGTGGCCGAACCCCGGCTGGATATTCGGGATCTGTCGTTTTATTACGGCAAATACAAGGCGCTGCACAATATCAACATGCAGATTCCGGATAAGCAGGTGACGGCGCTGATCGGCCCATCCGGCTGCGGCAAATCCACTTTACTGCGGATTTTCAACCGGATTTTCGATCTGTA
This sequence comes from Halothiobacillus sp. DCM-1, assembly GCF_045689735.1. Classification (GTDB taxonomy): domain Bacteria; phylum Pseudomonadota; class Gammaproteobacteria; order Halothiobacillales; family Halothiobacillaceae; genus Halothiobacillus. The sequence goes on along the minus strand of NZ_CP142685.1, from coordinate 1,497,512 downwards.
TCCCGGCCAGACGACGACGGGTCAGATTCTGCTCGACGGCAATGACATCCTGAATTCCAAGGTGGATGTCAACATGCTGCGTGCCAAAGTGGGCATGGTGTTCCAGAAGCCGACGCCGTTCCCGATGTCGATTTACGACAATGTGGCGTTTGGCGTGCGTTTGTACGAGAACCTCTCGAAAGCGGAGCTCGATGAACGGGTCGAATGGGCCTTGCAACGCGCCGCACTGTGGACGGAAGTGAAGGACAAACTGAACCAGTCTGGCGCGGCCTTGTCCGGTGGTCAGCAGCAACGGCTGTGCATCGCGCGGGGTATTGCGGTGAAGCCGGAAGTGTTATTGCTCGATGAGCCGACCTCGGCGCTCGACCCGATTTCGACCACCAAGATCGAAGAACTGGTGCATGAACTCAAATCCGACTTCACCATCGCCATCGTGACCCACAACATGCAGCAAGCGGCGCGTGTATCGGATTACACCGCGTTTATGTACCTTGGGAAACTGGTCGAGTTCGATCACACGGATATCATTTTCACCAACCCGGGGCGCAAAGAAACCGAGGATTACATTACCGGCCGCTTTGGCTGATCGCCGCCGCCGATCGTCGGCAAAGGCGGTTGGCGGGATTGCCTTAAAACATCAACCCCGGCTCGGTGCCGGGGTTTGTTGTTTGTGGTCGCCCGGTTCTTATCAGGCCATGGAAAACGCTTTTCAACATCCTGCTAACGGGTTTTTGAAGCCAGGCAGCGGGGGGCGGTTATTCCGGGCGATCCGACCAGCGAACCCACCACCCGTCGGCGGTGCCTTTGTTGCGTTTTGCTGCATACAGCGCGGCATCGGCGCGGCGTAACAGGGTGTCGCCGGTTTGGCCGTCTTCGGGATAGAGTGCAATCCCGAGGCTCATGCCCACGCGGGCGCGCGCTTCGCCGCCGAGATCGAAGGGCGCGGCAATCGCGCCATGCAGCCGGTCGAGGATGGTCGGCAGGTTGGGTTCATCCGATTCCAGATTGCTGAGTAGCACAACGAATTCGTCGCCGCCGAGGCGGGCGAGTAAATCGCCTTCCCTCAGCCGATGCCGTAACCGCTCGGACAGGCTGATGAGCAGTCGGTCGCCGGCTTCATGGCCGTAGGTGTCGTTGACCGGTTTGAAATCATCGAGGTCAATCATGCCGATGGCCAGTCGGGTGCGGCCCAATCGCGCTTGATCGATCCGCTGGATCAGCGCCTGTTCCAGCGCGCGGCGGTTGGGCAGCCGGGTCAGCGCGTCGTGCAGGGACTGATATTCCAGTTGGCGATTCAGCTCGTGCAGCGCGGTGATGTCGCGCAGCACGCTGACAAAGTGGGTGATGCGTTGATCGGCCGCGCGCACGGGATTGAGAGTCACCAATCCCCAGAATTGATGGCCGTCACGATGGCGGATTTGGCGTTGCCCTTGATACGGAATGCCTTGGTCGAGTGCCTGTTTCAGGTCGCTGTCTGAGGCATTCTCGGCATGGCCATCGGCCTGGGGTTCGGCGGTGAATACCCGACATAACGGTTGGCCGCGCACTTCATCCAGGCTGAATCCGGTCATGCGGGTGCAGGCTTCATTCAGAAAAAGGATGCGCTGGGCCGCATCGGTAATCGCCACGCCTTCCTGGATGGCGGTGAGCGCCGAGGCCAGCATATCGCGCTGGGCTTGGGCATTTTTTTGTTCGGTGATATCGGTGACCGACCAGATTTCATCAAATTCCCCACTTGGGAACGGCATGCCAATCAGTCCGAACCAGCGGGTTTCCCCGTTATCCATCCGGGTAAATTCGGCCTCGAAGCGGATTTGCTCGCTGCGCGCAAAAGAATGGGGAAGCTGGTGAAGTAATGCGTCCTGCGCCTCTGGTTGGGTATAAAAATCCCGGGTGCGTCGGCCGAGCAGTGCCTCGGGATTCGGCGCGCCAATGATCTCCGCCAGGCGACGGTTGGCAAAGCGGATGGTGCGATCGTGCAGCAACATGATGCCGTTCGCGGCGTTGTCGACGATGGCTTGATTGAAGGCACTGCTGCGTTGTGCGCGCTGCCAGAGGTCGATTCGGTCGAGTCCACGGGAGAGATCGCCGGCCAGGTCTTCAAACCAGAACGAAAGATTCAAAAAAGCGAAGGGATCATGGTGGTAAATCGCCATGACCGCCCAAGGACGGTTCCCGCGCAGGATCGGCAGGCTCGCCAGCGCATTCAGCCCGAAGGCCTGGGCGCGGGCGCGCCAGAGGGCGGGAAACGGTGATTGGTTGGGATCGACACTGAAAACGACGCGCCCCTCGCGCCAGGTCTGCGCGCAGAACCCGTTGGCGGCGGGCGTGTCGGCTTTGAGCGAGAGCGTCAGACCCTCCAGATAGCCCGTTTTCCCCGCTGAGGCCAGAAACTCGAAGTCGCCCTCGGCATTGGGGCGGCCGATCCAGATCAAATCGATGCCGCCGTGGTGAATGCCCAATTCGCAGATCTGCTGCAACACGCCTTGTTCATCGGTTCGGGTGGCAAACAGCTGATTGATTTCGGCATGCATCCGGTTGAGATTGGAGAGCATCTGCAGGCGATCATTCGCGCGTTGGCGCTCGTTCAGTAATCGCCGGGCCAGCAACAGAATGAAGCCGAGCAGGCTGAGCAGGCTGAGTTCCAGCAACCAGTGCTGCCAGGCGACGGCGACATAACTGTGCCAGGCGAGATCCTGGGTGCCGCCGACCTTCACCATAAACGGAGAGCCTTGCACGGGCACGGGCGGGATTTCGTTCTGGTCTGGTGTCAGCGAGCCGAATTGAACCGCCCCGCGCTGCCATTGCCCAATCGGCGCGCCGCTGCGCTGATCAATCAGTGTGAAGCGCCAGGGCACATCTGGAATATTGAACTCAAACAGCCGATTGAGCCGGAAGGGTGAGCCCACCATGAAGCGGGGTTGCTGCTTTTCATCGCGCACCACATAGCGCATGGCGAGAAAGTACCCATCGAACCGTTTGGCGTACCGAGCCTGCCCGATCAAAAATGGCTGGTTGGGGGCAATGGGGGTGAACTCCTCCGGCGCGACAATCGGTGTGCTGCTCTGGGTGAGGGTTGACCAGAGAATTTTGCTGCCATCGCTGGATTGAATGTTGAGGGCAAAAAAATCGGGATGAATGCGCATGAAGCGGCGCAATGCCGCTTGCGTATGCGCGCTGGGTTGACTCAGATCGGCTTCACTGGCCAAGAGACTGACGCCGATGAATTCCAGTTCGATGAACTGGGTATGCAGGCGATTGGCAATGCGGTCGGCATAGTTGGCGGCGGCGCGGTGGGCGTCCTGGGTCACTTGCTGGTTGATCTGGTGGAACTGTTGCCACTCGCTGAAGCCAATCCAGATCAACATCACCAACACCGGCAGCACCAGCAAAACATCCAGTCGGCGCTGCCGGGTGAAAAACCGGATCATGGCGTCAGTCAACGGGGCGGGCGTGGGCTGTTTCAAGCGGCAGTACCTTGCGTGCGGGTGTTCCCCGTCATGGGGTGCGGGTCTTGGCAATATAGCGGGAATTTTGACGGTTTGTCGATGCGGGTTTGTCGATGACGGATGGTTTGGGGCGGGCGGGAAATTTATTCTGGGCAGTTGCGCTAAACTCCTGCGTTCTGATTTGCAGCAGTGTGAGAGTTTTGTCATGACCGCCGTCCCCGTTCACCATCCGGCTTTTCGTTTCGTGCGCGCGCAACCCATCGAGGCACTTCATCTGACGGTCGCCGAGTTTGTTCATGAACAGACCGGGGCACGGCATTTCCATCTGGCGGCCGATGATCCGCAGAATGCCTTTCTGGTGGGCTTGCGTACCGTGCCGGAGGATTCGACCGGAGTGGCGCATATTCTCGAACACACGGTGCTGTGCGGTTCGGAAAAATATCCGGTGCGCGATCCGTTTTTCATGATGATTCGTCGCTCGCTCAATACTTTTATGAATGCGTTTACCGCGAGTGACTGGACGGCTTATCCCTTCGCCTCGGTCAATGTGAAGGATTTTTATAACCTGCTGGATGTGTATCTGGACGCGGTGTTCTTCTCGCGGCTCGATGAGCGGGATTTTTGCCAAGAAGGGCACCGGGTGGAATTCGAGCAGCCCGATGACCCGACGACGCCCCTGACCTTCAAGGGCGTGGTGTTCAACGAGATGAAGGGGGCGATGAGCAACCCGGCCTCCGTGCTCTGGCAAACCCTCACCCGGGCGATGTTCCCGACCACCACCTATCACCACAATTCCGGTGGGGAGCCGGTTGATATTCCGAATCTGACCTATGCAGAATTGAAGGCGTTTTACCAGCGGTTTTATCATCCGTCGAACGCCGTATTCATGACCTACGGTAATTTGCCGGCGGACGCATTGCAGGCGCGAATCCACGATCAGGCGCTGGCGCGGTTCGATCGCATTGACCCGAATTCTGCCGTCCCGCTGGAAGCCCCTCTGAACGAGCCCCAGGCCGTGGCCGACACCTACGCGCTGGATGAACCGGACGCCACCGAGAAAACCCATGTCGTGGTCGGTTGGTTGCTCGGTGAAAGTACGAATCTGGATGAAAAACTCGCGGCGCAATTAATGGAAGGTGTGCTGCTGGAGAACAGCGCCTCGCCCTTGCAGCGCGCGCTGGAAACCACCGATCTGGGCGGGGCGCCGAGTCCGCTGCTGGGGTTGGAAGATTCCCAGCGGCAGATGGTGTTCGTGGCCGGTTTGGAGGGGGGCGAGCCCGACCGCGCCGAGGCCATCGAGCAACTGGTGTTCGATACGCTGCGTGAGGTTGCCCGAAATGGGGTGCCTGCCGAAATGGTGGAGGCGGTGCTGCATCAAATCGAACTGTCGCAGCGCGAGGTGACGGGCGACGGCTTCCCCTATGGTCTGCAACTGATTCTGCACGGGCTGCCCGCTGCGATTCATGAGGGCGACCCGATTGCGGCGCTCGATCTGGAACCGGCGCTGGCGCGGTTGCGTGCCAAGGCGGCGGATCCGGCCTTCATTCCAGGTCTGGTGCAGCGGCTGCTGCTGGATAATCCGCATCGCGTGCGGGTGGTGCTCGCGCCCGATACGGGCTTGACCGCGGAAAAAATCGCCGCCGAACGCGCCCGGCTCGATGCGATGCAGGCGGCGCTCAACCCGGAACAGGCACAGAAGATCGTGGCGCAAGCGGCGGCACTGGCGGCGCGGCAGGCAGAAGAGGACGATGTCAGCATCCTGCCGACGGTGACTCGCGCCGATATTCCGGCGGAAATTCACTTCCCGCAGCCGGCGCGGGTGCTGGCGCAGCCGGTATCGCAACACTGGTTCGATCAAAGCACGAACGGGCTGGTGTATTTGCAGGCGGCACTCGATTTGCCCGCTTTGACGCACGATGAGCTCGATCTACTGCCGGTGTACACCAGCGTGCTTACCGAGATGGGCGTGGGGGATCGGGATTATCTGCAAATGGCCGAGGCAGTGGCCGCGCATACCGGCGGCCTGTCGGTGCGCAGCTCGATTCGTCCGGCCATCGACGACCCGCATCAACTCACCGGCTATCTGATTTTTGGCGGCAAGGCGTTGACCCGCAACACGGCGCCCTTGGTCGAGTTGTTTCATGCGACGCTGGAATCCGTCCGGTTCGATGAGACCGATCGGCTGCGGGATTTGATCAGCCAGATGCGGTTTCGCAGTGAGCAGGGCATCGCCGGTTCGGGACATTCGCATGCGATGACCTTGGCGGCCAGTGGCATGAATGCCCGGGCACGGCTTGCGCATCAGTCCGGCGGGGTCGCGGGGGTTCGGCGCTTGAAGGCGATGGATGATGGTCTGTCCTCGGCTGTGGCCTTGCAGGATTTGTCTGAGCGGTTGACCCGCTTGCACGCCAAACTCAAGGGCGGGCTGCGGCGCTACAACATCGTGAGTGAGCAGCGGCATTTCGCGGCCATGGACGCTGCGCTGGCACCGGTGATGCGGCACGGCACGCCCGTTACGCCGTTTACGCTGGGGCGGGTGCAGGAATCGGTACGCGAAGCCTGGCTGGGGAATCTTGCCGTGAACTATTGCGCCAAGGCGCATGCGGCCGTGCCCGCTGCGCACGAGGACGCTGCGGCATTGTCGGTACTCGGCGGGTTCCTGCGTAACGGCTATTTGCACCGCGCGATTCGGGAGCAGGGCGGTGCCTATGGCGGCGGCGCGGGCTACGATTCGGAATCGGCGAGCTTCCGGTTTTATTCCTACCGTGATCCGCGCCTGACCGAAACCCTGGCCGATTTCGACCGCAGCATCGACTGGCTGCTGTCCACCGCGCACGAAGGGCGCACCGTCGATGAGGCCATTTTCGGGGTGATTTCCGGCATCGATAAACCCGGTTCCCCCGCCGGTGAGGCGAAAAAAGTGTTTCTCGATGGACTGCATGGCCGCACGCCGGAACGCCTGCGTGCGCTGCGTGCGCGTGTGCTGGAAGTCACGGCGGATGACCTGCGGCGGGTGGCGGAACGCTACCTTGTGCCTGAATCCGCCTCGATCGGCGTGCTCGCCGGGCCGGCGAAGGAAGAGGAACTCCGGGGGCTTGGGCTGCGCATTGAGCGGATTTGATCTCAGGGCGCGCGGACGCTGACCGGAGCCGGCATGGACTGTGGTTATTTCGCCGCCGGTCAATGCCGGTCGTGCCCGCATCTGGCGGTGCCTTATGCGGAGATGCTGGCGCGCAAGGAGGCCGCTTGCCGTGCCGCGTTGCCCGCCTTCGATGCCTCGCTTTGGCAGCCGCCGGTGCCGAGCGCCGAATCCAGCTTTCGCAACAAGGCCAAAATGGTGGTCAGCGGCACGGCGGATGCGCCCCGGCTAGGGATTGTCGGTGCGGCGGGGCAGGGGCAGGATTTGAGTGATTGCCTGCTGTATCCACCCAGCCTGCGCGCCGCGTTCGCCCCGATCAAGGATTTCATTCGCGCCTTGCGCTTGCCGCCGTATGACATTGCCCGGCGCCGGGGCGAACTGAAATTTGTTCTGCTCACGCAGGATCAAACCACCGAGGCGCTGATGCTGCGTTTCGTGCTGCGTTCCACCGCGTGGTTGCCCCGTTTGCGCGCCGCGTTGCCGGAGTTGCAGCGCGTATTGCCCGCGCTGGCCGTGATTTCCGCCAATATCCAGCCGGTGCATCAGGCGATTGTGGAGGGCGAAGAAGAAATCCCTCTTGCCGGGGCGTCGGCCTTGTCGGTCTGGCTGGGTGAGGTGCCCTTGTATCTGCGTCCGCGCAGTTTCTTTCAGACCAATACGGCGGTGGCGACCGCGTTATACGCCACGGCGCGCGATTGGGTGGCGGCCTGTGCGCCCGCCTCGCTCTGGGATTTGTTCTGCGGGGTCGGTGGCTTCGCCCTGTTCTGTGCGCCGGGCGTGCGCGGTGCGATCACGGGAATCGAGATTTCGCCGGAGGCGATCGACAGCGCCCGCCAATCCGCCGCCGCGCTGGGTCTGTCGCAGATCGAATTTACCGCGTTACCGGCGGATGCGTTTGCCGAGGGGCAGACGGGCTGGCCTGAGTGCGTGATCGTCAACCCGCCCCGGCGCGGTTTGGGTGCTGCGTTGGCGGCGGCGATCAACACCGCAACGGCCACCCGCTGGCTGTTGTACTCCAGTTGCAATCCGGCGAGTCTCGCGGCGGATCTGGCGCGGTTGAGCGATTTTGTGCCCCGCCGGGCGCGGCTGTTCGATATGTTCCCGCACACCGATCATGCCGAGGTGCTGGTGTTGCTGGAACGCCGGCGTTCAGACGAGCTGTAGCTCAACGGGCTTCGCACCGGGAAATACCCGTTGGAGTTCCGCCGGGGTCAGGCTCCATAAATGCCGGAACAGGCCGCCGAGCAGGCTGCGGTAATCGGTGAGCACCGGCCAGTCGCGGTTCTGGTTGAGCGTGGTTTCACTCAGGGTGACCTGCTCGCCGGCAATTTTGCCGCCATGCAGCCCGCCACCCAGTACCCAATAGGCGCTGCCGTGCCCGTGATCGGTGCCGCGATTGCCATTTTCGCGGAAGGTGCGGCCAAATTCGCTGATCACGACGACGACGGTTTCGAGCCAGGCATCGCCCAGGGTGTCTGGCAAGACCGCGAGCCCGGCACCGAGTTCGGTCAGCCGGTTGGCGAGCTGGCCTTCGGCACCCGTGCGCCCGGTTTGGTTGACATGGGTATCCCATCCGCCCAGATCCATGAAGCCCAGGTTGTAGTGATCGCGCATCAGCACGCCAATTTTCGCGGCGGCGGCCACGAAACTGCGGGGATTGGCTGCGCCACGACTGGCGGCCAGCATCTCGGCGGCATAGCCACCGCTGGCCATTCCGCTCATGTCTTCGCGGATTTGCTGCTGGGTGGTGAACGCGGTTTGAACGCTGGTTTGCAGGGGGCTGTGCTGGTACATCTGCTCGATGCGTTGGCGCTGCGTTTCGTTCACATTCCGCTGCGGGCCGATGATCGACTGGTTGGCGATGCGCACCGCGCCGTGCATGGACAGAGGCAGTTGCTGGGTGAAGGCAATGCTGCGGGCGCGATCGTGCAGTACGGCGGCGAGCCGGTTCAGGAAGCCACTGTTGAAATCGCGGGTTTGTGCGCCCTGACCCAGTTCGATGTGATCCTGCGTTTCAAAGTGGCTGCGGGATAAATCCTGCGTGCCGCAAAACGGAACGAAGGCTGCTTGTTGTCGCTGGTAGAGCGGCAGCACGGTGTCTTTCAGGCCGGGATGTAAGGCCCAGTCGTGATCGAGTACGAGGGCGCCGTCGGGGTCGCCGGGCTTGGGTACCGCGATATTGGGGCGGCTTTGGTAATAAAACTCACTGGTGTAGGGCACCAGGAGGTTGGCGGCATCGTAGCCCCCGCGTAAAAAGATCAGCAGAAATCGGGGATTGCCGGTGCGGGGGCTGGCCGCCCACAGGCGGGTTTGCACAGCGGACAATCCGGCGGCGGCGGTCAGTTGCAGAAATTGGCGACGGTTCATGGTTTTTTTCTCCTCACGCGGGTGGGGCGTTAGCGCCACATGAATTCCGGGGCAGAAAGTAACAGGCTGATTTGCGCGCGTGGGTTATCCGCTTGCTGGATGACCGCGCGGGTCTGGGCGCTGAATCCGGCCATCAGGGTTTGCAGGAACGGGCTATCGAGCACCATCAAGGCTGGCGGGGGTGGCTGCACCAGCGCGCCGGGGTGGGTCGATAAAAATTCAGCGAATTCAAACCGGGTGGCCATCTGGCCGGAGCCGTTCCAGTCGCTCGCCCGTTGGGGATAGCCATCCGGCGTGCTGCGTCCGTACAGGGCTTCGCCCATCTGACGGCTCCAATTGACCAGCATGATCGGGCGGGTGATGGGCGTCTCGTCGGGGATGAGGCGCGCGGCCGAGACCAAGTAATGCAAGGGATCTTTGAACTGCTTGCCCAATGAATGCCGGAACGCCTCGCTATGAAACAGGACTTCGAGTACGCGGGCGATTTCCCCCCGGCTGTGTTGCCAGGCGTGCACCATCTGGTCGATCAGCGGGGCGGGCGGTTGCTCGGAGACAAAAAACTGGGCGAGCTTGGTGCTGATATGCCGGGCGGTTGCGGGATGATTCCCCAGGAACTCGATGACCTGGTTGATCTCATCCATCCCCTTGCCGTGGAAGACCTGACCGAGCACGGTTTTCGGATCCGGGTCGTGGCGCGCTGGGTTGAAGACGACCAGCCCATCCTGCCAGAAATCTTCTTCCAGCCGAGGCGGGACGCGCACGGGTCGGTCGGGATAGGCGACGCCCAGACCGGTGAGCACCCGCGCCAGATTCGTGACATCGGCCTGGGTGTAGCCGCTGCCGACGCCCAGCGTGTGTAACTCCATGATCTCTCGACCATAGTTCTCGTTGATGTGCCCCTTGGCATTTTGCGCGTTGTTCAGGTAGATCAGCATTTGCGGGCTGAACACCGTGGCGCGGAATAATTCGACGAACCGCCCCAGCACATGGGGTTTGATCACGCGGCGGTAGTAATCGCCTATCATCACGCGCAACGGGCCCTGGGCGAAGACCGAGAAATGGTTCAGCCAGAACCAGGCGAGTTGCTCTTGCAGCTGATTCGGCGAATAAACCGCGTAGAGCAGTTGCTGGCTGGCCGCTTCCTGCGCGATGGCCGCAAATTCGCGTTGCACCGCTTTTTGGGCTTCGGCCTTCTGCGCAGGCTCATCGCTGGCTTGTCGGGCTGCCCGCAATTTTTCCGCCAGGCTTTGCCACAATGCGGCGGCGGGCGTTTGATTGATCGTCATCGCGTCAATCTGCGCGGCAATGGCCGGTGGGAGTGGCGCATCGGCGCGGGGGTGTAACTGCGATTCGAGCCAGTGTTTCTCGCCTTCTCGTTCATACGCAGCGAGCGTGGCGGCATTGACGCCCCAACTGATCCGGTTGAGCCAGGCGAGTGACTCTACCGAGGCCGATGGCGCTGCCGTCGCCGTGCGCGCTATTGGCAACAGTCCCAGCAGCAGCGCACTGCTGTGTCGCAAAAAACTGCGCCGATCCGGATGGTGAGCAAATGCCACGATGAACCTCCCGTGCTCCGTTCAAAGCGTCACGATGATTGAACGCGCGGATCCGGCGGGTGGCAATGGGCAGTTTGTAAATGATTGGTAAGCAGTTGCTATGAAAGAACGCGGAATAAAACTGATGAGCGAGTGCCGTGGCCAGTCGAGTTTGTCGGGATGACAGCGCCGCCGAGCATTTTTAACTTCGTGGCAAGTTGATTCTGGCCCAGGTGCCGCCACCGTCGCGGCTTTCCAGTACCAGGTCGCCACCTTCGGCTCGGATGATGGCGCGGGCAATGGCGAGTCCGAGGCCGCTGCCGCCGGTGTGTTTCGCGCGGGAGGTTTCGAGCCGGACAAAGGGTTCGAACACGCGTTCCCGATCGGCCGGCGCGATGCCGGGGCCGCGATCGCCGATGGCAATGCTCAGTTGATCGGCGGTGTCTTGCAGCACGAGGGTGAGGCTGCCATCGCCATAACGCCAGGCATTTTCCAGCAGGTTTTGCAGCGCGCGCTGGATGGCCTGCGGGCGGGTGCGCAGCGGTGCCCGGGCTTCGCCGAGGCGCTCGATTCTGGCACCAAGCAGGGTCATGTCGTCGCAGAGCACATCGAGCAGGGCGTTGAGATCGAGTTCCACCGGTGTTTCGGTGCGGGCGCCCGCGCGCAGATAGGCGAGGGTGTGGCCGATCATGGTGTCCATATCGCTGAGATCGTCTTCGATTTTGGCGCGGCGTTCGTCGTCGGGATAACTCGCCAGCCGCAGCCGGATGCGGGTAATCGGCAGGCGCAGATCATGCGATACCCCGGCGAGTGCCTGGCTCCGTGCGTCGATGAGTTGCCGGATGTCGTGCTGCATCTGGTTGAACGCCCGCGCCGCGCGGCTGACTTCCGTCGGGCCGGTTTCCGGTAGCGGGGGTTGGTCGAGCTGTTGCGGGAGTTGCGCGGCGGCGCGGGCAAGCGCATCCAGCGGCCGGGTCAGTCGGCGCAGGACGAACGCGACGATGCCGAGCACGACGAATCCCAGACCGAGCAGCCAGCCCATGGTTTGTAGTGGCCAGCGCATCGGCGGCGGCAGGGCGTGCCGCAGGGTGAGGATGCTGCCATCACTCAACCGCGCCTGAATCAGCACGAACGCAAAATTGAATACGGGTTTGATCGGCTCGGTGATTTGTGGCCGGGCCAGCGCGGGATGTTGCCAGATCGGGCGATCCAGGACGGGCAACCCGAGGGCGAGCCATTCGGGCAGGGGTTTCGGCGTTTCCACCGGGCGCGCGATCGCCAGCACCTGCAGCTTGAGGGGGGCATCGAGCGCTTGCCGGAGTCGTTCGGCCAGACGACGGGTGATGGCGGTTTCCTGCGCGTTATCGGCCAACCGTTCCGGGTGCCGCCACCGGGCGCGCAGTTCGATGCGGGTCGGGTGGTCGTTGAGTAGGCGTGCGAGGCGCGGTCGCTCTGGGGCATCGGCCTGATTCAGAATATTGATGGTTTGCGCTAGGCGTTCGATGGCGTAATCGCCGATCAGCCGGTCAGCCAGTTTGGCGCGGTCGTTGAGGAGCAGCCCCAGGCTGACGCCGGTGGCCACGAGAATCCCCAGGATCAGCGTGAGCAGAATCTGGCCGAACAGGCTGGCGGGAATGAGCCGCCGGATCATCCGGTGACTCCGCGCGGCTGGGTGAGCAGCACATAGCCTTCGTTGCGGATGGTTTTGATCAACGCGGGCTCGCGGGCATCGTCACCCAGGCGGCGGCGCAGGCGACTGACCATGACATCGATGGTGCGGTCGAAGGGATCGGCATCCCGTCCGGCCAGCGCATCCATCAATTGATCGCGCGAGAGAACCTGGTTGGGATGTTCGGCCAGGGCTTTGAGCAGGCGGAATTCGCCAGTGGAGAGGGGTACCACGACTTGATCGGCGCGGATCAAATGATGGGCGGCGAGATCAAGCGTCCAGCCCGCGAAATGCAGTGTTCGAACCGGTGGGGCGGAGCCGGTCTGCGCCACCCGCCGGAAAATGCTGCGAATTCGCGCCAGAAGCTCGCGCGGGTGGAAGGGCTTCGGCAGATAATCATCCGCCCCCATTTCCAGCCCAATGATCCGATCCATCTCATCGCCGCGGGCGGTCAGCATCAGAATCGGCGTGCTCATGCGCGCGCGCAGCAGGCGACACAGTTCTAATCCATCGGTGCCGGGCAGCATCACATCCAGAATGATCAAATCCGCCGGTTGTTCGGCCAGCGCGGCCCAAAGGGATTCCCCCTCGGCTGCGGTGCGCACCGTATAGCCCTGTTCACCGAGATAATCCTGTAACAGGCTGCGCAGATCGGGGTCATCATCGACCACTAACAACGATTTCATCGACAGCGTACCTTTGCGAGATGAGGATGTCGCCATCATAGCGGTGCCCCAAGGATTTTCCTGCCCGGGCTACAAACTGCCTACATTGAGTTTACAAAACCGGCGGCGCTTGCCATGCCGGGTTTACAGGAACGCGGTGCAATGTGTCCGGTCAAACTTCGGGGGCTAACCTTGTGGCCTATCCCCGGAGTTTGTGGAAGGCCATTCCGGCCACACTTTTGCAGGAGATCAATCATGACGACGGTTCCCGTATTAACGCGCAGCTTGGCAATTTCGATGATGTTGGCATTTACTGCGCCCCTGCTGGCGCAAGCGGCAGACGCCCCGCCGCCACCCGCAGGCGGCAAGGAGCTGCGGGCGGAAAAATGGCAGGAAAAACGCGCCGCGCATTTGACGGCCGATCTCAACGAGCTGGCCAACCGGCTGCAACTGACGGCCAGCCAGCAAGCAGCCTGGGATCAGTACAAAGCGGCGCGCGCCGAGATGCTCAAACTGCCGCACTATCACATGACTCCGCAAGAAAATGCGGCAGATATTGCCAAAATGCGGGCGATGCGTGCCGAGCAGATGGCGCAACTCTTGGATAATTTGAGTACCGCGACTGGGCAGCTCCGCGCCGCGTTGCAGCCCAACCAGCAACAGGTGCTGGATGAGTATGCCCATCAACAACCCAAACGGATGCGCGAGGCCATGAAAAAAATGCGGGAACACCGCCACCGCGAACAACCTGCGGGTTGATTGGTTATCGTTAATCGGGTGCCGCCCACTCTGGCGCTTCCTCGGGTTGACGATGCCGGAGCCAATGCCTGCCGTGTGCAGGCATTTTTTTGTCTGCTTGACAGATAAAACAAAATAACTAATTATTTAGTCATGAATACCGACATCCTTCAGCAATTACCCGTGCCTTGGGTGGACACCGCCCAGATTTTTACCGCCCTGGGCGACCCGCATCGCCAGCGCTTGCTGCTGCTGTTCGAGCCGGGGGAGCGCTTGAGCATCCGCCAATTGGTGGCGGTTTCCCCGCTCTCGCGCACCGCCGTGACCCATCACCTGAAAATTTTGCGGGAAACGGGTTTGCTGCTGGAGCAAAAGGAAGGCAAGACCGTGTATTTAACCGTCAATACCGCCCGCCTGCTTGAAACCTTTGCGGTGGTGACGGATTTCGTCAGGGATTATGTCCAGCAGACCGAACAACGACAACGCGATTCCCAGGCTTAAGGAGAGTGCGCCATGACAGGCTTTTTTCGATGGATCAAATCTAGCGCGCGTACGGCCGTGCGTGCCATGTTGCGCCCGGTGTTCCGGTTCATTTTCCGGGTCACGCTACATCAGCCGGCGGGGTTTCAATGGGGTGGCCGTCAGCTGCTGGTCGCCAACCATGAATCCTATCTGGATGGGTTATTGATCGGTTTGTTCCTGCCCATCGATCCGGTGTTCGTCGTGCATACCGGGGTGATGCAAAACCGCGCGTTTCGCCTGATGTTGTCTCTGGTGGACACCGTGGCGGTCGATCCCTTGCGCCCGATCGGCATGAAAACCGTGTTACGCGCCCTGCAAAACAATCGCCCCGTGGTGATTTTCCCCGAAGGCCGAATTTCCGATACCGGTGGCTTGATGAAGGTCTACGATGGTCCGGCCATGTTGGCTGCCCGCAGTGCGGCCGAGGTGGTGCCGGTGCGGCTCGATGGGCTGAAGCGCAGTTATTTCAGCCGGATGTCGGCGGTGCAGCCCAAATTCTGGCGCCCCTCGGTCTCGTTGACGGTCTTGCCGCCAACGACCTTCGCCCTGCCTGAGGCGCCGACGGCTCGCTTGCGGCGTCAGCGGGCCAGCGAAGCCCTGCGTGCCCTGATGCAGCACATGCTGTTCGCTGCCCGTCCGGCGCAGTCGTTATGGTCGGCGTATCTGGCCGCCGAAGCGACTTTTGGTCGCCGTCGCCCGATGATCGAGGACATCAAGGCCGAAGTCATCCGATACGGTCGGTTGACGACGATGGCGCTGGCCTTCGGACGCTGGGGCGCGCGCGGCACCGCAGCGGGCGAGGCCGTGGGCGTGTTGCTGCCCAATCTCGCCGTGACGGCCGGGGTGTTGTTGGGCTTGTCTGCGGCCGGACGAGTGCCGGCCATGCTCAATTACACCGCTGGCGCCGATGGTCTGCGAACCGCTGCCCGAGCCTGTCCTTTGCGGGTGGTGATCACCTCGCGCGTTTTTGCCGAGAAGGCGAATTTGACGGCCTTGCTCAATGACTGGCCGGGGGTTGAAGTGCGCTATCTGGAGGACATGCGCCGAACCTTTGGCCTGGCGGATCGCTGGTGGGTGTTGCAGGCGCGGCGCTCGCCCTTGACCGCCTTGTCGCCGGTGGCGGATCCGGATTCAGCGGCGGTCATCCTGTTTACTTCCGGCTCGGAGGGGCGTCCGAAGGGCGTGGTGTTATCGCATCGGGCGATATTGGCGAATATTGCCCAGATTCAATCGGTGTTCGATCTAACCCCGGCGGATAAGGTATTAAATGTCTTGCCGGTTTTTCACGCCTTTGGCTTGACGGGTGGTTTGTTGCTCCCCCTGTTGGCAGGGACGCGCGTGTTCTTACATATTTCGCCGCTGCAATACAAACTGGTGCCGGAAATTGCCTACGACCGCAATTGCACCTTGCTGTTCGGCACGAACAGTTTTCTGGCGAATTATGGGAAATTCGCCCATCCCTATGATTTCCATAAGTTGCGCTATGTGATTGCGGGCGCGGAAAAGCTCAGTGAATCCGTGCGGTCGCTGTGGTTTGAAAAATTTGGCCTGCGGATCTTCGAAGGATATGGCGTGACGGAAACCGCGCCGGTGCTGGCGGTGAATACACCAATGGCTTATCGCAGCGGCACCGTCGGCCAGTTTCTGCCCGGCATCGAGCATCGGCTGCTGCCCGTGCCCGGCATCGAGGAAGGGGGCTTGCTGTGCGTGCGCGGGCCGAATGTGATGAGCGGGTATTTGCGGGATGAAGCGCCGGGCCGGTTGGACGCGCCGTCCGTGCCTGAACTGGGGGCGGGCTGGTACAACACCGGCGACATCGTTTCGCTGGATGCCGAAGGCTTTGTCACCATTCGCGGCCGCCTGAAACGGTTTGCCAAAATCGCGGGCGAGATGGTCTCGCTGGAAACGGTCGAGGCCATGGCGCGCGCGGCGGCACCTTATGCCACGCATGCGGCCACGAGTCTGCCGGAGGCGCAGCGGGGCGAGCAGTTGGTGTTGCTGACCACCGAGCCTTCGTTGAACCGGTCGATGCTGCTCGAGGCCGCACGCCGCCTCGGCTTCAGCGAACTGGCTGTGCCGCGCCAGATTATCGTGGTCGACACCATTCCGTTATTGGGTACCGGTAAAGTGGATTATCCCGGCGTGCGCACCGAAGCCGCGCGGCGGTTGGGTCAAATGGATTAACGAGGATTCAGGATGAACAGCGAATTGCCCGCATCGAACAACGAACAATCCGGCCTCGCCTCTCCGGGGATGCGGAGTTTGTTGGCCGCCCAGTTTCTCTCGGCCTTGGCCGATAACCTCCTATTCGTGGTCGCCATCGCCCTGCTCAAACAGGCGGCGGACGGCGCGGCGCTGATGCCCGTGCTGCAGGTCATGTTTGTGATTGCCTTTGTGGTGCTGGCACCGTTTGTCGGGGCGCTGGCGGATGCCTTCCCCAAGGGGCGGGTCATGTTCTACGCCAATCTGGTGAAGCTGGTTGGGGCGGTGGTGGTGCTCTACGGCGCGCATCCCTTGTTCGGCTACGCGCTCGCTGGTGTGGGGGCGGCGATTTATTCTCCGGCCAAATACGGCATCCTGCCGCAGCTCGTGCGCCCGCAACAGCTCGTCAAGGCCAACGGTTGGCTGGAAGGTTCGACCATCGTCGCGATTTTGCTCGGCGTGGTGCTGGGGGGATTCCTCGCCGATCATTCCCTGGCACTGGCGGGGGGTGTCGCGGCGGCGCTGTATGCCTTGGCGGCGGGAATCAACCTGTGGATTCCCCGACTGGCGATCGTGCACCGACTGCACCGGCAAGAAATTCCGCGTCTGGTGATGGCTTTCTTCCGGGATATCGTGCGGCTGTGGCGCCATCCGGATGTCCGGTTTTCCGTGATCGGCACCAGCCTGTTCTGGGGAATGGGTTCTTCCCTGCGGTTGCTGCTGTTCGTGTGGGTGCCCGCAGCGCTGTTGTTGAATGACAATCAAACCCCAGCGAATCTGATGGGGGTGCTTTCCATCGGAATTGTCGCGGGCGCAACCTTGGCGGGGCTTTGGGTGAGTCTGGATCGGGTGAATCGTGCGCTCTGGGGCGGCGTGTTACTCGGGCCGCTGGTGCTTTTACTCGCGCCGATGCATTCGCTCTCGGCCGCCGCGTTGGTGTTGTTCGGCATTGGTCTCGCCGGTGGCTTGTTTGTTGTGCCGCTGAATGCTCTGTTACAGGAGCGCGGGGCGGAAACCGTGGGCGCGGGTCGTATTCTGGCGGTGCAGAATTTCTTTGAAAATCTCTCGATGTTGGTGATGTCTGGCTTGTATTTCTGGGCGGTCGAAGCCGGGATCAAACCGATTCCCCTGGCCTTGCTGTTTGGTGGCGGCATTCTGCTCGGCATGTTGGCGCTGGCGTGGTGGCGTCGGGGGCATCGCGGCATGGCGGTGGGGTAGCCTCAGGCGGGGCGGGGTGCTCCGGGCTTGAGGGGATCGATGCCCGCTTGGCGAAGCAGCGCCAGCGTCGCAATCAGGGGCAGGCCGAGGATTGCTGTGGGATCTTGCGCGGGCATCGTATCGAGCAAGGCCAAACCCAATCCTTCGGATTTCATGCTGCCCGCGCAATGCCAAGGGGTTTCAAGATCGAGGTAGTGCTCGATACTGGCCTCATCGAGCGCGCGAAAATGCGCCTCGGTGCGTGTCTGCTGGCTGTGACATTGGCCTTGCGCATCAATGACGGCCACCGCGACATGGAATACAGCGATCCGCCCGGACAGCGCGCGTAACTGCGCCCGCGCCCCTTCGCGGGTGAGGGGCTTGCCGAGGATGCTATCGCCTGAGGCCACCAGTTGATCCGAGCCCACCACGACCGCGCCCGGATTTGCGGTCGCCACGGCGCGGGCTTTGCCGATCGCCAGTCGCAGGCAGGCGGCTTCGGGCGATTCCTGTGGCTGGAGGGTTTCGTCAAAATCGGGCGACACGGTACGGTATGGGTAGTGGAGCCGATCGAAGAGCGCTCGGCGGGTGATCGACGACGAGGCGAGAATCAATTCAGGTTGAGAATGCATATTTGACTTTGCGTGATCGTGAAGAAACCGCTAAAATTATACGATTCTGGTCTGGCTTTTGCTGGTGGGATATGCAGAACACCGTAGAGCAGTGGGCGCTGCAGGGCTCGTGCCCGGTGCGAACGGCATGCGATGCCCAACAGCTGCGTTCGGGTCGAGTGCCCATGGCGCAGTTGCCGCGTCTTTTATCGTGGACTCCGGACGATCAGTCTGATGCGTCGTTGGCTTATGAGCTGCGGTTTTTCCGCGATGCCTCGCGTGCTTTGCTCGCCTCGGTTCAGGTCGAGGGCGTGGCGAAAATGCCCTGCGCCCGTTGCCTTGCCCCGATGACGGTGCCGGTGGAGGGGCGTTCGGTGGTGCAGTTTGTCCACAGCGAAGCGCAGGCGGCGCAGGTGCCGGATGCCTACGAGCCGGTGCTGCTGGATGATGAAGGTCAGGTATCTCTGCCCGATTTGATCGAGGAAGAGTTCATCATGGCCTTGCCTTCGGTGGTGATGCATGACGCAGCCTGTGCTCCGGCTTGGCGGGAGGAGTCTCTGCCAACACCGCTGCCGGATGCCGCAGCCGCCCAGACGGTCAATCCGTTTGCGGCGCTGGCCGGGCGCCTGGGAACGGGCAAGACCGAACCGGAGCCAGATCAGTAATTTCGCGCTGGGCTTGTCTCGGTGAGGCGGGCGCGGTGGGGGAAAGTTTGGGGGATCGCCGGCAGGTCGGTTCTCCGTAGGTGTTTTTCGTTATTTGTCAGGAGTTAAGAAATGGCCGTTCAACAGAACAAAAAGAGCCGCGCGCGCCGTGACTCGCGCCGTACCCATGATGCGTTGACCAAGCCGACGCTGTCCGTGGACGCTACCAGCGGTGAAACGCATCGTCGTCATCATGTCACTGCAGACGGCTTTTATCGGGGTCGTCGCGTGCTGGCAGAAAAAGCCGCCGTTGAGGCGTGATTTGCCACACTGATCATGTCGAGATCGTGAAGGTTCGAGCCTTGTGCATCCTGTGCGCAAGGTTTTTTTTCGACTATTGAGCTGCGTGGAGCGGTCGATTCCTGCCTTCGGTGGGGTCGTTGGCTTGGCCAGCCCTCGATGGTGACAGCTTGCTGATGATGAGTGCCCGATGAAAGCGCGGATTGCAGTGGATGTTATGGGCGGGGATCACGGGCCAGCCGTGACGCTGGCAGCGGCCGCCCAATTTTTGGCGGCGCATCCCGAAGCAGAATTATTGCTGGTTGGCGATGAGGCGATCCTGGCGCCGCTTCTGCCCGCTCATGGGTTGGGCGCGCGCGTGGCATTGATTCATGCGCCGGAAGTGGTGGCGATGGATGAATCCCCGGCCATTGCGTTGCGCACCAAGAAGAAATCCTCGATGCGCGTGGCGATCGAGTGTGTGCGGGATGGAACGGCCGAGGCGGCCGTGAGTGCGGGGAATACCGGTGCGCTGATGGCCACGGCCAAGTTTGTGCTCAAAATGCTGCCCGGCATCGAGCGCCCAGCGATCTGTACGGCGTTGCCGACCCGCAAAGGCCATGTCCATGTGCTGGATCTCGGCGCGAATGTCGAATGCAATGCGGAGCATTTGTTTCAGTTCGCGGTGATGGGTTCCGTGTTGGCAGAAGCCTATGACGACAATCCGAAACCCCGGGTCGGCTTGCTGAATGTGGGTGCCGAATCGATCAAGGGCAATGATACGGTGAAAGCCGCCTCGTCCTTGCTTGCTGAAGGCCCCGTGCATTACATCGGTTTTGTCGAGGGGGATGACATTTACAAAGGCGATGTGGATGTGGTGGTCTGCGATGGCTTCGTGGGCAATGTGGCACTGAAAACGAGCGAGGGCTTGGCGAAGATGATCACGCAGTTTTTGCGGGAGGAGTTTTCGCGCAACTGGCTGACCAAAGCCTCGGCACTGCTGGCGGCGCCGGTGCTGCGGCGTCTGAAAAACCGGCTGGATCCGGGGCGTTACAACGGCGCGAGCTTTTTGGGGCTGCAAGGGATTGTGATCAAAAGCCATGGCGGTGCGGATGTGGCGGCATTTTCCAGTGCCTTGACCGTGGCGCTGCGTGAGATTGAAAAAGATGTCCCCCGCCGGATCGACCAGCGTTTGGGGCAATTGCTGACAGAAAAGGAAACCGCATGATTCATGCCCGTATTACCGGCACGGGGAGCTATCTGCCCGAGCGCATCCTGACTAACCACGATTTGGAGCAGATGGTCGACACCTCGGATGCCTGGATTCGGGAACGGACGGGCATCGAGCAACGGCATATCGCGGCGGCAGGGCAGTTGACTTCCGATCTGGCCGAGCCAGCGGCGCGTGCGGCATTGGCGGCCGCGGGGCGCACACCGGCAGAAGTGGATTTATTGATCGTGGCGACGACCACCCCGGATCGGGTCTTCCCTTCAACCGCCTGCCTGTTGCAGCAGAAACTCGGGATTCATGGCACGCCGGCTTTCGATATTCAGGCCGTGTGTACGGGCTTTGTCTATGCCCTGAGTGTGGCGGAAAAGTTCATCAAAACCGGTGCCGCGCGCTGTGCGCTGGTCATCGGGGCGGAAACCCTTTCACGCATCGTGAACTGGAGCGATCGAACCACCTGCGTCCTGTTTGCCGATGGGGCGGGTGCGGTGGTGCTTGAAGCAAGCGAGGAGCCGGGCATCCTCCGTACCCATATTCACGCCGATGGGGCGTATGAATCTTTGCTGACGACGGTGAAACCCAGTGCGGATACGACCCCTGAAGCCCTCGCGGATGGCACGGCATTTATCGAAATGCGGGGCAATGAGGTGTTCAAGATGGCGGTCAACACCCTGGGGCGGATCGTCGATGAAACCCTGGATGCCGCCGGGATGGCTTACGCCGACATCGACTGGCTGGTTCCTCATCAGGCAAATATCCGTATCATTCAGGCGACCGCGCGTAAATTGGGGCTGCCGATGGAGCGGGTGGTGGTCACGGTGAATCGGCACGGGAACACCTCGGCGGC
Organism: Halothiobacillus sp. DCM-1; assembly: GCF_045689735.1. Taxonomy (GTDB): domain Bacteria; phylum Pseudomonadota; class Gammaproteobacteria; order Halothiobacillales; family Halothiobacillaceae; genus Halothiobacillus. Next base: position 1,476,420 of record NZ_CP142685.1, on the reverse strand, counting down.
GTCGGTTCCCTTGGCGCTGGATGCCGCGGTGCGGGATGGTCGCATCCAGCGGGGCGATACGCTGTTGCTCGAAGCGTTTGGTGGGGGGTTTACCTGGGGGTCGGCGCTGATTCGCTATTGAACGCGCCGCGCCGATACTCAAGCCTGCCGCGACCGGGCTTGTTGAATCGATTCAGGGATGGATTGGTTCAGTTCTTCCTTGGAGGGAAAGACGATGGCGCAAGAAATCGAACGCAAATTTTTGCTGGCTTCAGAGGACTGGCGGGCGGCGGTGACGCACAGTCAGCGCATGGCGCAGGGGTACCTGACCCGTCTCGATGGCGATCTGCGTGCTTCGGTGCGGGTGCGAATTGCGGCCGATCAAGCCTGGCTGAACTTCAAAAGTCTGACCCTGGGCATCGCGCGGCTCGAATATGAATATCCCATTCCGCTGCGGGATGCGGAAGAAATGCTGCAGCAATTGTGCGTGGATGGCCGGATCGAAAAAACCCGTCACTATATCCCGCAAGGGGCGCTGACTTGGGAAATCGATGAATTCTGGGGTGAGAATGCGGGGTTGATCGTGGCGGAAATCGAACTCCCTTCGGTCGATACTGCCGTCGAACTGCCGGCATGGATTGCCACCGAAGTGACGGATGATCCGCGTTACTACAATGTGGCGCTGGCCATCCGCCCCTATCAGCGTTGGGGGGATGCCCCCGCCTTTGGATTCGAGGTGAGCGCGCAATGATTCGGGTCATGATCGTCGATGATCACACCATGGTGCGTAAAGCGCTGGCGCACTTGATCGGTAGTGAACAGGGCATCGAGGTGGTGGCGGAGGCCGACAGTGGCGAGGCAGCGCTGGCCAAATTGAAGACCGATCCGGTCGATGTCGTGCTCTGTGACATCCACATGCCCGGCATGGGTGGGTTGGAAGCCATCCGCCGGATTCAGGCGCGCTACACCGATACGGGGCTGATCGCGGTCACGGCGGAGGCGGATGCTGCGCTGGCGCGTTCGGTGCTCGAAATTGGCGTGCATGGTTATGTCACCAAGGATGCGCCGCCGCACGAGTTGATTACTGCCATTGAAAACGCCAGTCACAAAACTCGATTCATTTCTTCGCGGATTGCGCAGGAAATCGCGCTGCACTCGATGCGCAAGACCGCCGACCCATTCGAGACGCTCTCCAGCCGGGAGCAGCAAGTGTTGATGATGATCCTCGATGGAAAATCCAACCAGTTCATCTCCGACGCGCTGTGCGTGAGCCCGAAAACCGTGAGTACCTACAAAGTCCGGTTGCAGGAAAAGTTGGGCGTGACCAACGACATCGAATTGATGCGCCTGGCGGTCAAATCCGGGCGGCTTGTGATCAACGAATGACTGAGATCGGGTTCAACCCCGAACAGCTTCTGCCGCTGCTGAGCGAACGCCCTGGGGTGTACCGGATGTATGGCGCGGACGATGCCGTGCTGTATGTCGGCAAGGCGCGCAATCTCAAAGCGCGGGTCTCTAGTTATTTTCGGGGGCAGCAATCACTGAAAACCCAGGCGCTGGTTCGCCAGATCGCCCGCATCGAAACCACGGTGACGGCTTCGGAGAGCGAGGCCCTGCTGCTGGAAAGCAACCTCATCAAAGCGTATCGACCCCGCTACAACATTTTGCTGCGCGATGACAAAAGTTATCCGTGGATTTATCTGTCCAGCGAACAACCGTATCCGCGCTTGGCCTATCACCGAGGGGCGCGCAAGGCGCCGGGGCGATATTTCGGCCCCTACAGCGCCGCCAGTGCCGTGCGCGAGACCTTGGCACTGCTGGAAAAGGTGTTTAAGGTGCGTCAATGCGAGGACAGCATGTTCCGCAACCGCAGCCGACCCTGCCTGCAATATCAGATCGGCCGCTGCAAAGCGCCCTGCGTCGGGTTTGTTTCTGAGGAAGCGTATGCCCAGGATGTGCAAGACACGGTGGCGTTTCTGTCGGGCAAGAGTCAGGCGCTGATCGAAGCCCTGGTCTTGCGGATGGAGCAGGCGGCTGAACGCCTGGCGTTCGAAGAGGCGGCGGTTCTCCGGGATCAGATCAGCCAGTTGCGCGCGATCAGCCAGCAGCAGACGGTGACCGGCGTGCAGGGCGATGCCGATGTGCTGGCCGGCGTGACTGTGCAGGGCTTGACTGCCGTGGCGGTTTCCACCATTCGGGATGGGCGGCATCTCGGTACGCGGGCGTTTTTCCCGACGGTGCCGGATGGACACACCTTGCCGGAGATCCTCGAAGCGTTTATCGGCCAGTATTACGCCGAGCGCAGCCCGCCGCCGCAGGTGTTGTGTTCGGTCTTGGGCGATGACCCCGCCTTTCTCGCCGCCGGGTTGAGCCAGGCGCGCGGAAGCAAGGTGGTGCTGCGGGTGCCGCAGCGTGGCGTGGCGCGCGAATGGGTACAGCAAACCCTGCAGAACGCGACCCTCGCGGCGGGCGAGCGGTTGGCGACCCGGGCGGGCTTGGCGCAGCGGTTTGCGGCGCTGGCCGAGCGGCTCGGTATCCCCTCGCTGGAGCGCTTGGAGTGCTTTGATATTTCCCACACGCAAGGCGAGGCGACGGTGGCTTCCTGCGTGGTGTTCGGCATCGAAGGGGCGCAAAAGGATCAATATCGCCGGTACCGCATCGAAGGCATTACCGGCGGGGATGATTACGCGGCGATGCATCAGGCGCTCACGCGCCGTTTTGGCCGGGCGGTCGCCGAACAGGGGCGTTTGCCGCAGGTTTTGCTGATCGATGGTGGCGCGGGGCAGGTGGCGCAGGCGGTGGCTGTGCTCGCGGCATTGTCGATTTCGAGCGTTCAGATCATTGGGGTGGCCAAAGGGCCGGAGCGCCGCCCAGGAGAAGAACGGTTGATCTGGCCGAAGTCGGCGGAGGGGCAGCCCGCCGAAGTCCGGCTCGATCCGCACGATCCGGCCTTGCATCTGATTCAGCAGGTGCGTGATGAAGCCCACCGGTTTGCGATTACCGGTCATCGCGCCCAGCGCCATAAAGCGCGCACCCAATCGGATCTGGAAAAAATCCCGGGGGTTGGCGCGAAGCGGCGGCAGCAGTTGCTCAAACAGTTTGGCGGGATTCAGGGCTTGCGTCAGGCAAGCGCGGCCGAACTTTCGACCGTGCCGGGGATCTCGACATCTCTGGCGCAGACCATCCACGCCTGGTTGCATGAGGGCGGTTGAGGGCGGGGAGCCGTCGGTCGGATCGTGCTATGCTTCTTTGATCTATTCAATAAACTGATTGATTTACATGAGAATTTTGTTTCGTTGGTTTTTAATTGCCTGCCTCGGGTTATCTCTGCCTGTTGGGGCGGCAGGGAATCCGCCCCCCTCCGCGCCGCCATCTTCCGGGACGGCGCCTGCCCCCAGCGCGGCGGATTATCAGGCGTTGGCCAAATTGCTGGAGAATCCCGAGTCCCGCGCGGTGATCGTGCAGGAACTGCGGCGGCTTGGCACTGCGCCGGATGCGGCGACACCGGCGGCACAACCCAGCCCTTCATTATCCAGTCAGTTGGCGCAGGAATCGACCGAAGCACTCCAGAAGGCCTGGGTGGAAGCCGAAGCGACGCTGCAACACCTGCACGACGGTTGGCATGAACTGAGTCAACCGGAGGTGGGTTTGACGCTGATTGCGCAAGCCGGGCAGCTCTTGGCGTTGATCGGCATCGCCTACAGTCTGTGGTTCATCGCTGGGCTTTTCGTCCGGCGAATCGCCCAGCGGCTCGATGCTTGGGCGGGTCAGGCAGAGTGCCGTCAGCATTTGCTGCGCGCCGCCCTGGCCTTGTTGGGGCTGGGTAGCTTGGGGCTGCTGATTCTTGCCGCCATCAATGCCTTGGGCACGCTGGTCATTTCCCGCCTGCTGACCGAGGAACCGCTCCAGTTATGGCGGCTCGCGTTGGTTTTGAACGCGTTTGTGCTGCTGGAATTATTGCGGATGGTGCTGCGTCTCATCCTGATGCCGAGCTATGCCGGGCTGCGTCTGTTCGTCACCGATGGGATGCAGGCGGCATTCTGGGTGCGGCGGTTTTCCGTGCTGATTCTCGTATTGGGCTATGGCGTGCTGGTCGTTGTGCCCATCCTGCGGCTGAATGTCGATCTGGCCGCCGCGCAAATCGTGGTCTGGTTACTGGCGATCTTTGGCTTGCTGTATTCCAGCGCGACCATCCTCAGCCAGCGGCGGGCATTGCGGGCATCGATCCGACGCTGGGCGGATCGCCACCCTTCCGGGGTGATCGGCTGGCTGCTGAGGGTTTTGGCGCACGCTTGGCATTACCTCGCTCTGGCCTATGTGGGCATGGTGTTCCTGGTGGGGATGACGCGCCCGGGCGATGCCTTGCCCTTTATCGTCCGGGCCTCGGGTTTGACGATTCTCGCCATTGCGGTGGCCTTGCTGGTTTCGGCGCTGCTGACGCAATGGCTCGACCGGGTGATTCAACTGCCCGATCATCACCGCAAGCGCTTGCCTTCGCTGGAGCCCCGGTTGAATGCGTATTTGCCTTGGCTGCTGCGGCTGATACGCGGTCTGATTTTGCTGGGGACGGTGGGGGTTTTGCTGTCCATCTGGCATGTGCTGGACATGACTACCTGGCTGGGTAGTGCGAAGGTGCAAGGCTGGATGGGTTCGGTGCTGGCCGTGCTGATCATCCTGGGCGGCGCCTTGCTGCTCTGGTTGGTGGTGGCGAGCGCGATTGAAGCGAAATTGAACAGTGAGCATTTGCCGTCCACCCGGGTGCAGACACTGTTGAGCCTGTTTCGCAATGCGGCGGGGGTCTCGCTGCTGATCATCGCCGTGATGATGTCACTGTCGCAGCTTGGGGTGAACATCGGCCCCTTGCTGGCGGGTGCCGGGGTGATAGGTCTGGCGGTGGGTTTTGGCGCGCAAAAGCTGGTGCAGGATGTGATTACCGGGATCTTCATCCAGTTGGAAAACGCGATCAATACCGGGGATGTCATCAGCGTCGGCGGAATTACCGGCACCGCAGAGCGGCTGTCGATTCGTTCAGTCGGCTTGCGCGATGCCTTCGGTACCTACCATATCGTGCCGTTTTCTGCGGTGAGCGTGGTGTCCAATTTCATGCGCGAATTTGCGTTTCACAAGGCGGAATATGGCATTGCGTACCGGGAAAGCATCGATGAGGCGATAGCGGCGTTGCAGTCGGCCTTTGACGAATTGATGACGGATGCCGAGTTGCGCGCCAAAGTGTTGGAGCCGATCAGTATTCCTGGCGTGACGGACCTCGCGGCCAGTTCGGTCAACATTCGCGTGCAGATCAAAACCCGACCCGGCGAGCAATGGGCGGTGGGGCGTGCCTATAATCGGCTGGTGAAAAAGCATTTCGACGCGGCGGGTATCGAGATTCCTTACCCGCACACCACGGTCTATTTCGGCGAGGACAAATCCGGTCATGCGCCGCCGTTGCGGGTACAGAATTTGCCGGGGTCGGATGCCGAGCGCTGAGGTTCAATCGAGGGGATCGGCCAGAATGCCGGTCGGCAGTTGGTCGATGGTGAACTGGTTTTTGTCCTGCCAGTAGCGCGCAATGCCATCGGAACCCTTTTTTTCGGCCCATTGATTGAGGGTGGGGCGGTCTGCTGCGCCGGTCATCAATGGGACGCCGAAGCCGCAGGAAGTTTGTACTTCGTCGATGGCGAAGTCGAAGATTTGCCGTGCGCCGGGGTGGTTCGGGAATTGGGCATGCAGCGTCGCCCACCCCGTATCGCGCGGGTGAATCGCCTGGGCTCGGCCATAGAGCCGCAGGATCAACGGCGGTTCATCGAAGGCGCAAAACATCAGTGTCATGCGCGGGTTCAGGCGGACATGGGCGGCGCTCTCGTTCCCGCTGCCGGTGAGATTGAGCCAGAGCAGGCGCGTGGGGCTCAAGATGCGTAGGCTGTCGAGCCCCTTGGGTGAAAGGTTGATGCGACTGTCGGCCGTGGCGGTGGCGACGAAATAGACCCGTTGCGCTCGAATGAACGCTTCATGCGCGGGTTCGAGCTGCGGATAGCGTTTGGCCATGGGAATTCTGCGGTGGCATTGATCGGGCTCGATCGTAGCGCAAGATTCCGGTATGGCGGCGATTTTTATGGGGGGAAAGCATGGTGAGTTCGCCGTTTGTTTCGTTGATTGCCGCCTGGCAGCAGGCGGATTTCATCCCACGAGCCCAAGCGGCCGTGGCGAGCCTTGGGTTGCGGGGATTGCCCCTGCAAAAGGCCATTTCGTTCGGCAATGTCGCGCTCGATGATGCGCTGAGCGTGCAGATACTGGCGGCGGAACAACGCCCGGAGGGGTATTTTCTGCGGGCCGGGGTGCAATACACCAGCATGATCACGGGCTGCCATTGCGCGGATGATCCCTCGCCGGAAATGGTGGTGCCGGAATACTGCACGGTCGAGCTGCTCATCGACCCGGTGACCGCGCTGCCGACGGTGCGGCTAGTGGATTGATGCTTAGTCGAGCGTCGCTTCGGCGCCTGCCTTCAGAGGATTGCCAATGCCTGGGATAAATGCGCAACCGGCGTGATGTTCAGCCCAGCGATGGGGCGAGCAGGAAGGTTGGCTTTCGGGACGATGGCCTCGGTAAATCCGTGTTTGGCGGCTTCCTGCAATCGTTCCGGCCCGCCGGTGACGGGGCGAATCTCGCCGGCGAGCCCGACTTCGCCAAATACGATCAGCCCGTCGGGCAAGGGGCGGGTACGGAAGCTGGAGACAATGGCCAGCAGGCTGGGCAGATCGGCCGCGGTTTCCGCGACCCGCACGCCGCCGACCACATTGACAAAGACATCCTGATCAAACATGGCCAGCTCGCCGTGACGATGCAGCACGGCGAGCAGCATGGCCAGCCGGTTCTGTTCCAGCCCGACCGTCAAGCGTTTGGCGTTCCCGCCGGGGTGTTCGGCGACCAGCGCCTGCACCTCGATCAGCAAAGGCCGCGTGCCTTCTCGGGTGACGGTAATCACACTGCCGGGTACCGGGCGTTCGTGGCGCGACAAAAAAATGGCGGAGGGGTTGCTGACGGGTTTGAGGCCGCGATCAGTCATCGCAAAGACGCCAATTTCATTGGCTGCGCCGAAGCGGTTTTTCACCGCGCGAATGACCCGGTAGCGGGCACCGGGGTCGCCTTCGAAATACAGCACGGTATCGACCATGTGTTCCAGCACGCGGGGGCCGGCGAGCGCGCCTTCTTTGGTGACATGGCCGACGATAAAGATGGTGACGCCGTGGCGTTTGGCAAAACGGACGAGCTGCGCGGTCGCTTCGCGCAATTGGGAAACTGAGCCGGGCGCGGCGGTCAACCCCTCGGTGTGCAGTGTCTGGATCGAATCGACGACCATCAGGCGCGGCAGCTGGCGCGCGCAATGCGCCAGAATCGCCTCGACCGAGGTTTCGCTCATCAAGGTGATCTGATTGGCTGCGGCGAGATCGGCCTCCATGCGTTGCGCCCGCAGCGCGACCTGTTGCAGCGATTCTTCGCCCGTCACATACAGGCAAGGCCACTGCGCCTGCAGGCGGAGCACGGTTTGCAGCAGCAGCGTGGATTTGCCAATCCCCGGGTCGCCACCAATCAAAATGACGGAACCATCAACCAGGCCACCACCGAGCACGCGATCGAGCTCATCCAGCCCGGTACTTTCGCGCAGGGTCTGTTGGACGCGCACTTCGGAAAGCAGGGTGATCTGCGCCTGCGCGCCGGCATAGCCATTGGCTGCCGCACTCGGCGGGGTGCTTGAGGCGCCCGCGGGCAAACGGATTTCGGTCAGGCTATTCCAGGCGCCACACTCGCTGCAGCGGCCGCTCCATTTCGGAAAATCGGCGCCGCATTCCTGGCAGACAAAGGCGGATTTTTCTTTGGCGCGCGCCATGGTTTCAGTCCGATCCGGTCTTGTGCGGGGTGAGCCGGACGGTGGCGGCTGCGCGATTTTCGACCGAGAGTACGGTCAAGGTGATGTCGCCTTCGGTAATCTGCGCGCCCACCGTGGGCAGGGCTTCGAGCCGTTCGACGATCAGCCCGTTGAGGGTGCTGGCATCCTCCGTGGGGAGATCGATTTCCAGTAAGCGGTTGATTTCCCTTAGGGGCATGGCACCGCGCAGGAGATAGCTACCGTCGGGTTCCTGCTGGATCGGGTTTTCTTCATCGACGGGAGAACTTGTGTAGCTGCCGACGATTTCTTCGAGGATGTCTTCGAGGGTGACAAAGCCCTGGACATCGCCGTATTCATCCACCACGAGCGCCGAGCGGCGGTTTTCTTTCTGGAAGTTGATGAGTTGGGTCGCCAGCGGCGTGCCTTCCGGTACATAGTAGGGTTCCCGCAGCAGGCGCTTGAACCGGCTGGCGGTCAGGCTGCCATCAAGCATCGGCGCGAACAGCCGACGCACATTGATCACCCCGATGGTTTGATCGACCGATCCCTTGTACACGGGCAAACGGCTATAGGGCGCGGCCTTGAGCTGTTCGAGCACGGTTTCCCAAGGTTCGTCGAGATCGATGCCGACGATCTCGGCGCGCGGGATCATCACATCTTCGACCTGGCCTTGTTCGAGATTCAGCACGGCGAGCAACAGACTTTGATACTGCTCGGGGAGATGGCTGGATTCCCGCAGAAGGGTTTGTAGCTCGGCGGCCGTCAAGCCGTGGACGATTTTTTTGCGCGGGTCGATGCCGAATGGCCGCAGCGCGAGGTTGGACAGCCAACCGATCAGCCGGACGAACGGGGCAATGGCGGGCAGGGCAAAGCTATAGATCCAGGCCGCTGGCCAGGCGAATCGTTCCGGCAAGACGGCGGCGGCGCTTTTAGGCGCCACTTCGCCGAAGATCAACAGCAGAAAAGTCAGGACGCCGGTGGCGATGGCCAGACCACTGTCGCCAAACAACCGCAGGCCGATGAGGGTGGCCAGGGACGACACCAGAATATTGGCAAAGGTGTTGCCAAACAGAATCATGCCGAGCAATTGATCGGGTCGTTCGAGCAGTTTTTGCGCGCGTTGCGCCCCGCGATGACCGCGTTGCGCCAGATGACGCAGGCGATAGCGGTTCAAGGAAATCAACGCGGTTTCCGAGCTGGAAAAGAACGCCGAAAGCGCGATGAGCAGGATGAGGAGGGTGATCAGTACGCCTAAGCTGATGTCGTTCAATGCGATCTATCACATGGGAAGGGATCCCCAGTGTACGAAAAAATGGCGGGCTTTGGGGATTGTTGGGGGAATTATGGAGGGAATTGCCGATTCAATCCGCCCGGCCCGTTCAATGCTGGGGCTGACGAAGTCCGCGTCAAGCGGGCGTGAACCCGTAACGGTTTTTCGAGGTTCTCCTTGGTTGGCACGATTATCGCTAAATAACCTGCGGTAGTTATTCGCATCAACTCAGGCGGGTGTCTGGGGACACGGGAGGGCGGTCATGACCGATCGGATCTTTGGTATCCATGGGCTGGCGTTGGCGTATCAGTCCGAACGGATGGGGGTGTTGTCGTCCAACATCGCCAATGCCGATACGCCGAATTTCAAGGCGCGCGATGTGTCTTTCCAGGATGCCTTGCGTGCGGCGGCCGGCCCGATGGCGGGTGAGGGGGGCGCCTTGCCCTTGCAGCGAACCGATCCCCGGCAATTGAGTGCGACCGGCGGCGCCGGTACGGAGTCTCAGCTGCTCTACCGTATTCCCGATCAACCGGCGCTGGATGGCAACACGGTCGATATGGAGCGGGAGCGGGTGCGTTTCACGGAAAATGCGGTGGCTTACCAAACCACCCTGAGTTTTTTGAACAGCCGGATCAAGAGCATCAATTCTGCGTTGACCGGGCAATAAACCCTGACCCGAGGCGGGGTTGGATGGAGGTGAGTGATGGGATTGTTCACGATTTTCAATGTATCGAGCTCGGCCATGGCCGCGCAGACCCTTCGGTTGAATGCCACGGCATCCAACATGGCCAATGCGGAAGCGGTCGCCAGCTCACCCGAGCAAGCTTACAAGGCGCGGGAGCCGGTCTTCGCGCAAACGTTGGAGCGGCAGGGGGGAGTGGGGGTTACCACGGTCGGGGTGACGCAAAGTAATGCGCCCAATCCGGCGATTTATCAGCCGGGTAATCCGCTGGCGGATAAAAATGGCTATGTCTATGGCTCGAATGTGAATCCGGTCGAGGAGATGGTCAATATGTTGTCGGCTTCGCGCGCCTATCAAACCAATGTGCAGATGATGGATACCGCCAAAAATTTGGCGTTACGCACGCTACAGCTTGGGCAGTGAGCCTGAAGCATTCCGCAACTTGAGCTAACGAGGGAATACCCCATGACCACTTCTTCGGTGACGAATTCGACCAACCCGTATGCCAGCCTGGGCATTGCGATCGGGAATACCAGCAGCACCTCGGGAACATCCGCCTCGGGTGCGGCAGCGACGGGCGGCGGCGCGCAGTCGCTCAACATGGATAGTTTCATGACGCTGTTGACCACCCAGCTACAGAATCAGGATCCCACGAATCCGATGGATAACAGTCAGATGGTTGCGCAGTTGGCGCAATTCAGCTCGCTGGAGGGGATCAATCAGCTCAATACCACGGTCAGCGGGTTTCAATCGACCCTGCAGGCCAACCAGGTGATGCAGGCGGCGTCCCTGGTGGGCAAGGCGGCCATCGTCAAGGGCAGCACGGGGTATCTCTACAACACGCAGTCAAGCAATGGCACAACCACGGCCTCCGGCATGATTGGCGCGGTGGACATTCCCACGGGGGCGACCAGCGTGTCGGTGAATATCACCAACAGCGCGGGGCAAGTCGTGAAAACCTTGGCGGTACCCACGACCGGGAATGCACGACCCACCTTCTCTTGGGATGGCAATATGCCCGATGGGAGTCCGGCGCCCGCGGGAACCTACAGCATCAGCGCCAATGCGACGGTCAACGGTCAAGGACAAGCCGCGCAAACCTATGTGGGGGCGGTCATTCAGAGTGTCGGGGTCACGAGCAGCGGGCCGCAGCTTAATTTAGATGGCGGTTTGCCGCCGGCACAGCTCAGTGATGTGGTCGAGATCATTGGGTAAAACCTGAGAATCAATTCAGTCACCGAAAGGAGAATCTGCAATGTCATTCAATACCTCCATTACCGGCATCAATGCCGCCCAGAAAGATCTGGATGTCACCAGTAACAACATCGCCAATGCCAATTCCACCGGCTTCAAAAGCTCGCGGGCGCAGTTCGGCGACATTTATGCCGTGAGCGCCTACGGCAACAGCAAAACCGCGACGGGGCAGGGTGTGTTGACCGAAGCCGTGCAGCAGCAGTTCACGCAGGGGAGTTTGCAGTTCACCAATAACTCGCTGGATTTGGCGATTTCTGGTCAGGGTTTTTTCGCGTTTCAGCCCACGCTCGACAGCCAGCAGTCGGTGTATTCGCGCGCCGGGGCGATGGGGGTGAATAAAGACGGGTTTATCGTCAATGCCGAGGGGCAGTATCTCAAGGCGCTGCCGGTCAATACCAATGGCACACTCAAATCCACCTCCCTGGCGAGTGCGGCGCCAATTCAACTGCCGGTGGCAGCGGGGGCGCCCCAAGCCACCACGACGGTCACCCAGTCGTTCAACCTGCCGGCCAGCGCGACTGCGCCGACGGTGGCCTTTGATCCGACACAAGCCACGCCGGATCCGGCCAGTTACACGCAGGCCAATTCGCAGCAGGTCTATGATTCTCTGGGGAATACCCATACGCTGACCAGTTACTATGTCAAGACCGCCAATCCCAACGAATGGAATGTGTACTATCAGCTCGATACCCAAACGCCGATTCAGGGACCATCGACGCTCACCTTCAATGCCAATGGGCAGTTGCCCACGGCGCCTACGCCTTACAATGTCACTGCCACTGCCGCGAGTCTCGGTACCGGGGCGGCGCCGCTCAGCATCGCCGTGACGACCCAGCCGGATTCCACCCAGTACAACGCGCCGTTCAACATGGCGGCGCAATCGCAAAACGGTAATACCACCGGGCAATTGACGGGTATTTCCGTCGGCAGCAATGGCTTGATTCAGGCGAGTTATTCCAACGGCCAGTCGATTTCTCTCGGCGCGGTGGCGCTGGTGAATTTCAGCGCGCCCCAATCGCTCAAACAGGTGGGCAATAACTCCTGGATTGAAACGGTGGATTCGGGCACGCCCAATGTGGGGCAGCCGGGCACCGGCACTTTTGGTCAGATCCAGGGCGGCGCGCTGGAACAGTCGAATGTCAATATCACTCAAGAACTCGTGAACTTGATTACCGCCCAGCGCAATTTTCAGGCGAACGCGCAGGCGATTCAGGTGGATAAAACCGCCAGCGATTCCGTGCTGCAGATTCGCTGATCCCTGCGCTTTTAGCGTGAAAAAAGCCCCCGGTTTTCGGGGGCTTTTGTTGTGAGGGATGCCGTTAACCGGTTAATGCAGCAGGCTAAACATTTTTCGACGCCAGGTTTTTGCCAGCGGATGATCACTCCCGAGTAGCTCAAATAAATCCAGCATGCCGCGACGCCCCGCATCGTCGTTGAAGTGGCGGTCGCGTTGCATGATCGCGTAGTACTGTGCGAGCGCCTGTTCATAGTCTTGGCGCAGGGCGTACTGTGCGGCAAGCTGCTCACGGGCGGCGAGGTCGTTGCCATCGGCCTCGACGGCTGCGATCAATTCATCGAGCGAGGGGCCATCCTGCGCCTGGTTCGCGAGGTTGATGCGGGCGCGTAATTCTTTCACGGCGGGGCGGGTGGCCACATCCATCGGCAGGGCATCGAGAATCATCAGCGCTTGGGGGCTGTCGCCGGCGCTGAAGATGAACTCGGCAATATCCACCAGCACATCGGTGTTGTTGGGCTCGATGGCATTGGCCTGTTTGAGGATCTCGATGGCGGCCAGCGGGTCGCCCGCCTCCGCCGTGGCGCGGGCGGTTTTGCGCAGCTCTGCCACTTCGTTGAGGATGTGTTTTTCCAGCAGTGCGCGAATCTGGCCTTCAGGCAGCGCGCCCATGAATTGATCGACCGGCTGACCATCAATCACCAGCATCACGGTGGGCAGGCTGCGAATGCCGAAGTGCTGCGCGAGCTGGACTTCGACATCGGTATTTACTTTGGCGAGTTTGAGTTTGCCGGCGTAACTTTCCGTGATTTTGGCGAGCACCGGCATCAGGCTGCGGCAGGGACCGCACCACTCGGCCCAGAAATCGACCAATACCGGGGTTTCGAATGAGGCATCGATGACCTTGGCCTGAAACTCGGGGGCGCTAACTTCGTAAATATGCGGCGAATCGCTCATGATGAAATCCTGTGGGTGAACGGGCATGGCAAGGGTGTATGTCCAACAGGTCGGGATTTCAAGCCCGGTGCGGATCACTTGGGTGGATAACCCCGGCGGATGTCCGGCGCGTTCATCGCGGGAGATCGCACGCGGTTTCGCCAAGGCGGGCGAGCTTGGGTATCCTTAGCCCATTTGATCATGAGCACCACCGCGATGGCAGAACGATTGAACCCGCAGTACGACGCCCAGGCGATCGAAGTCCTGACCGGGCTTGCGCCGGTGCAAAAGCGCCCAGGGATGTACACCGACACCACCCGGCCGAACCATCTGGCGCAAGAGGTGATCGACAACAGCGTCGATGAAGCAGTCAGCGGGTTTGCCCAGGACATTGCCGTGGTATTGCATGCCGATGGCTCGCTCTCGGTGACCGATGACGGGCGCGGGATGCCGGTCGATATTCACCCCGAACATAGTATTTCCGGCGTCGAGCTGGTGCTTACCCGATTACATGCCGGGGGCAAGTTTTCCGACCAGACTTACCGCTTTTCCGGCGGGTTGCATGGGGTCGGGGTGTCCGTGGTCAATGCCCTGTCGGAACGGTTGACGGTGGAAGTGCGCCGCGATGGCAAGCGCTATGCCATGAGTTTTGCCGACGGGGTGCCGGATGCGCCGCTGGCCGAGGTCGGTACGGTGCCGAAAAAACAGACCGGCACCACCGTGCGCTTCTGGCCGCGCGCCAGTTACTTCGATACGCCGAAATTTCTCCTCAGCCGCTTGACGCATCTGCTGCGTGCCAAGGCGGTACTCTGCCCGGGGTTGCGGGTGTCGTTCACCGAGGAGGCGAGCGGCGAGACGCAGACCTGGCAATACAGCAATGGCTTGACCGATTACCTGCTTTCCAGCCTGGCTGGTCGGCCGATTCTCCCGGCGTGCGGTTTTGCCGGTTCGCTCAGCGCCGACGAGGTGCCTCGGCCGCAGGCGGTGGATTGGGCGTTGGCCTGGCTGGAGGAGGGCGGCGAACCGCTGGCCGAAAGCTATGTCAACCTGATCCCCACGCCGCAAGGAGGCACGCATGTCAACGGCTTGCGGCAAGGGGTGACCGATGCCGTGCGGGAATTTTGCGATTTTCGCCACCTGCTGCCGCGCGGGGTCAAGCTTGCGCCGGAGGATGTGTTTGATCGAGTCGCCTTCGTGCTCTCGGCCAAGCTGACCGAGCCACAGTTTGCCGGACAAACCAAGGAGCGCTTGTCCTCGCGTGAGGCGGCCAATTTTATCGGCGGGGTGGTCAAGGATTCGCTGTCGCTGTGGCTCAACCAGCATCCGGCCGAAGGCGAGGCGATTGCCCGGCTGGCGATCGATGCGGCGCAGCTCCGCCTCAAAAGCGATAAAAAGGTCGTGCGCAAGCGCCTGACGCAGGGACCGGCTCTGCCGGGCAAACTTGCGGATTGCACCGCGACCGATCTTGCCCGCACCGAGCTGTTTCTGGTGGAGGGGGATTCAGCGGGCGGCTCGGCCAAGCAGGCGCGGGATCGTGAGTTCCAGGCGATCATGCCGTTGCGCGGCAAAATCCTGAACACTTGGGAAACCAGCGGGGATCAGGTGCTGGCGAGTCAGGAAGTGCATGACATCGCCGTGGCGATCGGGCTCGACCCCGGCAGTGAAGACTTGTCGCGCCTGCGCTACGGCAAGATCTGCATTCTGGCCGATGCCGATTCCGATGGGCTGCATATTGCCACCTTGCTCTGCGCGTTGTTTTTTCGGCATTTTCCGGCGTTGGTGCGCGCTGGGCATGTGTTTGTCGCCATGCCGCCGCTGTATCGGGTCGATTGCGGCAAAGAAATCTTCTATGCGCTCGATGAGGCCGAACGGGAGGGCATTCTCGCCCGCCTTTCTGCCGAGCATCGGCGCGGCAAGGTGCAGGTCACCCGCTTCAAGGGGCTGGGTGAAATGAACCCGTCACAGTTGCGTGAATCCACCCTCGCACCCGCCACGCGGCGGCTGGTTCAGCTCACCGTGGCCGATGATGACCCCTACGCGCTGATGGATATGCTGCTCGCCAAAAAACGGGCGGCGGATCGTCGGGAATGGCTGGAAACCAAGGGTGATCTGGCGCAGGTGGGTTGAGTTGCGGGCGCTCCTCGGCGCGGTTCTGGGGCTGCTGTCTTTCGCGGCGGCGCAGGCGTCCTCCGCTCCGCCGCCCGCGCTGCAGTTGCAAGGGCTTACCGACCCGATTTTGGTGCGCCAGATTGGGCTCTCGGTGCCGGTGCAGCGTTTTGCCTGCGATGCCCCGCCGCTGGTGTTCGAGCGGTATTTGACCGACGCCACGGCCGATGCCCGCCGCGCCTTGCAGGCATTGGGCTATTTTCACGCGGAACTGAGCCCGAGCCTTGAGACACAGGCCGGCTGTACCGTGCCGGTGTTGCGTGTGGTGCCGGGCGAGCGCGTGCGCTGGGCGGTGGCTCAGATCGAGGTGCAGGATGCGTCGGGCAAGTCGCTGCGGGATCAGCCGTTTCTGCGGGATTTCTTGCAGGCGAATACGCCGGCTCCCGATTCACCGATGGATCAGGGGCAATACGCCCGACTGCGCGATGGCCTGCTGGAACGGGCGCGCGGGGCGGGCTATCTGCACGCGCAGTGGCGCAGGCATGTTCTGCGGGTCGATCCGGCGACGAATCGCGCGACGATCGAACTCAGCCTCGATGCCGGGCGTCGGGCACGGTTTGGCGCCATCGAGATTGAGCAGTCCTTGCTCTCGCCGGAACTGGCCTCCCGGCTGGCTGGTGTGCAGCCGGGCGACCACTACACCACGGCGAATCTCGTGGCGATCAACCAGAATTTGATGAGCCCGCGCTATTTTTCGTCGGTGCGGGTGCGGCCACCGCTTGATCAGCCAACTGGGGATGTCGTGCCGGTGCGGGTGCAGGCGATTTCGGGTTCCCCGCGCAGTTATGAATTCAAGATCGGCTATGGCACGGATACCGGCCCGCGCCTTGGGGCGGTGCTGCATCAGTGGGTTGTCAACCCGGCCGGGCACCAATGGCGCGCGAACCTGTCGCTGGCGCAGCGGCAGCAGACCTTGTCCGCCGCCTACACCATCCCACGGCTCGCGGATCCGCTCAATCAGCGTTATGAGCTGTATTCCGCGCTCGATCGGGAAAACAATCTCGGCATTACCAGCCTGTCGATGACCAACGGCGCGCAGTGGGTGCGGAATTTCAATCGCTGGAACACCGCGCTGTTTACCGAATATCTGCTGGAGCGCAGCCAGTTTGGGGATGAGCCCGCCATGACCAATGGCTTTTGGCTGACCGGGGCGCGCGTCGGCTGGCGGGAACTGAATGATCCACTGTTTCCAACCCGGGGGCTGGCCTTCAATGCCTCGTTGAGCGGGGCGGCCAAACCGCTGTTGTCGAGTGCCTCGCTACTGCGGGCGCGGGTGCAACTCGCGGGGATGTGGCCGATCAGTGACGACTGGGTGTGGTTGGGGCGAACGGAAGTGGGCGGCGTGCTGACGGATGCCCTGACCAACCTGCCGAAAACGCTGCGGTTTTTTGCCGGGGGGGATCAATCCGTTCGCGGCTATGGCTATCAATCGCTGGGTCCGGTGGATGCGACAGGGCAACCGGTGGGCGGGCGCTATGTGTTCACGGCCAGCACCGAGCTGATGCACCCGGTCTATGGCCGTGACTGGTGGGGCGCGGTGTTTGTCGATACTGGCAATGCCTTTGATTCGCTGGCGGATTTTTCCTTGGCGACCGGCGCCGGGGTGGGGCTGCGCTGGCGTTCGCCGGTGGGCGTGGTGCGGGTGGATGTGGCCTATCCGTTCGATGGCAGCCGACGCCTGCCGAGGCTGCATCTGGGCATCGGGGTGGCGTTTTGATGGCCGGGTGGCGCGTGCTTATTCGGTTGGGGCAGGCGGTCTTTTGGCTTGTCAGCGGGTTGCTGCTGCTCGTGGTGTTCGGCTTGATCTGGCTCGGCACGACGACCCAGGGTGCCCGCTTTGCGCTGGCTCAGGCGGAAGCGCGGGTGGCGGGTTTGTCGGTCGGTACGGTGACGGGCTCCCTGCTCGGCGGCCTGACGCTCAACGATCTGGCCTACCAGGCACCCGAGGGCGTGGCTCTGCGGCTCGGCTCGCTGCATTGGCGGCTGGATCGCGCAGCCTTAGGGCGCGCCCGCATCAAGGTCGAGACACTCGCGCTGACCGATCTGAAGCTCCGCCTGCCCGCTACCGCGCCTTCGACCGCCGAATCCGCCGCGCCGCTGAATCTCGCCGATCTCCCGTTGGCCTTGCCGCTGCCTGTCCGCATCGACCGGCTGGCGCTGAAGGACGCCAGGCTCGAAGACGCCACCGGCCAGCCGCTGTTGACGGTGTCGGAATTCGTGTTCCGGGCCGCCGCCGATGCCCGGCAGATTCAGGTGACGGTGGAACCTGGCAGTCAGTTGCATCTGCCTGAAGAAAACTTGCAGGTACACGCGGCGGGAACGATGGCGCTTGCCGTGGCCGCGCCGCACGCCGTTTCGGGGCAACTGGCGTGGCGGCTGGATGCGCCGGCGGGCTGGCTGCCGGGGGAAGTCCGGCTCGGCGGCACGCTCGACACCCTGAGCGCACAACTGGATGCCGCGCTGCTCGGGAACTGGTTGCCGGGTTTGCCGCCGGTTTCGTTCACGGCGGAGCTCACCGCCGTGCCTGCCAGCGAACGATTCGACCTCAGCGCGCTGCGTGTCGATGGCCTGGGTGGTTGTCTGCGGGGTTCCGGGACATTCGATGGGGCAAGGCAGTCGGCCAGAGGACAGCTCGCCTGGCAGGATCTGGATCCGGGATTGCTCGCCCCCGATGCGGCCGGTCGGCTCACGGGGCGCATGACGGGGCACTGGCAGGCGGCCACAGGGGCAGAAATCCAGGTGGCCGGTTTGACGGGGCAAATCGCCGGGGTGGCGCTGAAGGATCTCGCCTTCACCGGAACATGGCAGGCACCGATGGCCGCGCTGACCCTGACCGGCGGGCAGGTGGCGGGCGGCGCGGTGACCGCCGAGGCGAGGTATGGCGTTTCGGCAGACCGCCCCGTCGCGCTGAAGCTCGATTGGGCACCGACCGACTCGTTGCCCTTGCCGGGCACTCCGGCGCAAGCGCGCGGTCGGCTGCGGATTCAGGCGCAGGGGCATCTGGGGGCAGATCCGGCCACCTCGGCCGAGGTGTCGTTCGCCGCCTCGCTGCAGGACGGTTCGATCAGCGCGCAGGCTACCCGTGTGCCGGTCGGCCTCAGCCTGCACGGTGCCTGGCAGCGTGGCGTGCTGCAACTGGATGAAGGGCGGGCGCAGATCGCCGGCATGCAGATGCAGGCCGAGGGGCTCGTCGGGCTGGCGACGGCCGAGCCGGTCGCCAATACCTTGCGGGCGTCATTGACGGCGCAGAGACTCGCGCAATTGCCGACCACCGCGCTGGGCTTGCCCCCTGTCGGCGGCGCGCTTCAGGCGCAGCTTGCCCTGCAGGGAACCCCGCAGCGTCCGACAGGCAGTTTGAATCTCACCGGGCACGGCCTTTCCTGGGGCGATTGGCGGTTAGGCAGTGTGCAACTGGCGGCGCGGGTAGATGCGGCGCAGCAGGGGACTCTGACCCTTACCGCCGCACGGCTGACCCAGCAGGGCAGGGCATTCCTCTCGACCGCGACCGTCTCGGCCAACGGTGCCGTACCGGGGCTGACGGACGGCGCGCAACGCTTGTCGGCACGCATCGACGCGGCGCCGGGCAGCCTTCGCCTCGCCGCCGAGGGGCGCTGGGAGCAGACGAGTTGGCAGGGGCAGCTCACAGCCTTGACGCTGTCGGCGTTGCGTTGGGAACGGCATGTCTTGCCGGACTGGCACCTCGCGCGCCCGGTGCCGATCCGGGTATCGGCAGAATCGCAACGCCTGGGCGAGCTCTGTCTGACGAGTCGTGATGCGGCTCGGTTCTGTGTTGCCGGGGACTACGCTTCCGCGCAAGGCGGGCATGGTCAGGCGACGCTTTCCGGCAACCTGCCCCTGTCGCTGGCGCAGCCCTGGTTGCCAGCGGATTTGCGGCTGCCGGGTCGGCTGGAATTCGAGGGCAACGCGAACCTGCGCGCCGGGGTGCCGACGGCGGCGTGGGCGCTCACCTTGCCCGCCAGCCACTTCACTTGGCCGAGTGTGTTTGGTGCCGAAACGCTGGATTACACCCCGGTCACGCTGCGCGGGCGCTGGCAGCCGGATGCGCTCAACGCGCGTATCGATACGGATACGCCCGACCTGCTGAGCCTGCATGCTCAAGGGCAATGGGGGATGACAGATCGTTCGCCGCTGTCGGGCACGCTGGCCTTGACTCTGCCACGGCTCGATCGGGCGCGTTTTCTCGTGCCGATGCTCGCCGGGCTGAAGGGGCAGGCGGCGCTGAATCTGGCACTGGCGGGCACGGCCGCCGCCCCGCGCATCCAAGGGGCGGCGACGGTGTCTGATCTCGCCTTTGCGCTGCCAGATACCGGGGTGAGCTATCGTGCGGGGGCACTTGCGGCCAAGATCGAACCCACCGGCGCCCTGCAGTTGACCGGGGCGCTGACCGCGGTGGCACCTAAGATCAGCGGGGCGGGCGAAACGCAGGCACCGCTGCATCTGGTGGGCAGCGGGCAATGGGCGAGCCCGCAGGACTGGCATCTGCGGACGACGCTGGATGGCGAGCAGGTGCCGCTGTTGCGTCTGCCGACCTTGTCCGTCGATGCCAGCCCAGCATTGACCCTGGATGCGGATGCGGCGGGGGCGACGGTCGGCGGGCAGATCGACTTGCCCGTGGTCGATGCCCGGGTAGCGGCTTTACCGGCGGGCGTCGTCTCCCCCACGGAGGATTTGGTCATCGAAGGCGAGCAGCCGCCCGCGCCGAAACCGCCGGGCTATCCGGTGCAGGGGCGGGTGCGGGTGCGGCTCGGCGATGCCGTGCGGCTCGCGGGGATGGGCTTTCGCACCCAGCTCGCCGGGGGCTTGCAACTCAGCCTGACGCCGGGACAAGCGCTGGCCGCCCAAGGCGAAGTGCAGCTGGTCGATGGGCGCTATCAGGCCTACGGGCAGGATCTTCAGATCAATCCGGGTCGCCTGCTGTTCGTTGGCCCCTTGACCAATCCGGGGCTCGCGGTGCGGGCGGAGCGCAGCGTGGGATCAACCACGGTGGGTCTCAATATCAGCGGCACCTTGCTCCATCCGAAAACGGCGGTATTTTCCAGCCCCAGCCTGCCGGAATCGGAGGCGCTGTCGCTGCTGATTACCGGCCGCAGCCTCGATTCAGCGAGCATGAGCGATGGCTCGGCCATCAAGAATGCAGCGATCGGCCTCGGTATCGCCCAGGGCGATAGCGTACTGCGCGATCTCGGGGCGCGTTTCGGCTTTTCCGGGTTGGGGCTCGATACCACCGGCGGGCTCGATGGCACGCGCCTCTCGCTCGGCAAACAACTCAACGACCGCCTGTTCGTGCGCTATGCCATTGGCGTATTGACCGGCGTGGGGGAGCTGATTACCCGCTACCGGCTCAGTCGGCTGTTTTCGATTGAATTGACCACCAGCCCCGAAGGTTCGGGGGGTGATCTGATCTACCAGATCAAATAAGGAAGCCGCATTGATGAGCCTGATCTTGCTGATATTTGCCGGGTTGATGGCGGCCATTTCCTGGTGGCCCGGCGTCTGGGTGACGCGGGTGATGGCACAACACCGCGCCCCGGCGGATCGTTACCCGTTTTCCGGCGCCGATCTCGCGCGGTATCTGCTCGATCAAGCCGGCTTGACGGCGGTCACGGTCGAACGCACCCCCGAGGGCGACCATTACGACCCGCACACCCGCAGCGTGCGGCTTTCGGCAGCGAATTTCTCTGGCCAATCACTGACCGCCATTACCGTGGCCGCGCATGAAGTGGGGCACGCCCTGCAACACGCCGAGGGCGATGCGGCCTTCGCTCGCCGACAGGAAATGGTGGAACGCAGCGCCTGGGCGCAAAAAGTGGCGGGCTGGATCCTGCTGGCGATTCCCGTGATTACCGTGCTCGAAAAACAGCCCGCGCCCGCGCTGGTGCTCCTGCTGGTGGGGGTCTTGAGCATGCTGGTGCCACTGTTCGCGCAACTGGCCAATTTGCCGATCGAGCTCGATGCCAGTTTCAACCGCGCCCTGCCGTTGCTGGAACGCGGCGGCTGGCTCGCGCGGGGACAGGAAAAACGCGCCGCCCGACAGATTCTGCGTGCCGCTGCGTTCACCTATGTTGCGCAGGCGTTGGGCTCAATTCTGAATATTTTCAAATGGTTGCGCGGGCTGAAGCCTTGAGTAAACCCAGAGAACGCACCGAGAAAATCAGGTGTTTCCGTTCCCCTTTTTCCTATGCTGGATCAGGGGGAGTGTTCCATCGAGCGTGGGTGTGATGGCTCCTCCCTTCAGCGGGGGGAGGTGGGATGGGGGAAGTGACCTGTTGCTGAAACGAGCGCAGGGTGCCCGATGTTCCACCCCACCCCTCCCCGCTGAGCGGGGAAGGGGGGAGTATGGTGAGCTCCCCCGGCGGAGATGCGGCGGCTTCTCCCCCCGGCGGGGGGAGGTAGGGTGGGGGCAATCAAATCAATCCGGCGAGATAGTTCATCAACTGGCGGCTGACTTCGGTATTCGCCGGATTTTTGTGGATGATGGCGTGCCAGGCTAAGGCCTCGGTCGCCGTGTTTCCCTGCTGGCGTAAAAAAGCGTGCAGCGGGCATTCTTCCGCGTTGCCGCCGTGGTAGGTGGCGAGATGCTGATGCATGAACAGCCAGTGATAGGCCAGGGCGCCTGCGGGGGATCGAATTGCGTCGGTGTCGGGCGGCTCTGCCGGGTGCTGGCGAATCCAGTCGGGAATGTCGTCGATGGGCATGGGGCGGGCAATGCCGTAGCCTTGTCCATAGCCCGCGCCCAGGATGCGCGCCGCTTCGATCATGCCGCTGTCTTCTAGTCCTTCCACGACGACCTGTTGGTTGAAATCGCGCCCCATCTGAATGATGGCGGAGATCAGGCTCAGGGTTTGCACAGGGTTGTCGGGCAGGCGGGCGAGCAGTGCCTGATCAATCTTGATGCTGGCAAAGGGCAGGCGGGTCAGCCGCTTGAGGCTGCTGTAGCCCGCGCCGAGATCATCCATGGCCAGTGGGGTGCCGAGGAGGCGCAGCCGATGGATGGCCTCGTGGGCTTCCTCTGAATCCCCCATGTCATTTTCGAGCAGCTCCAGTGTCAGCCGTTCGGGGGCGATGCCCTGCGCGTCGAGCGCCTGTTGAACCCAGTCGGAACAGTGGGCGTCCCGCAGGGTGGTGGGGGCGAGGTTGACGGAGAGATCGAGGAGGAGCCCCTGATCGTCCCAAGCGCGAAGCGCGGTGAGGCTGGCCTGGAGTACGCGCTGGAACAGCCGATCCAACTCTGCGTCACCGAGCAGAGGGATGAACGCCGAGGGCGGCAGGATGGTGCCATCCGGCAAGGCGAGACGCGCCAGCGCTTCCACCTTGACGACCCGGGCGCTGGCCAGCTCGATGATCGGCTGGGCGTAGACCCGCAGCCCGCCCTCGAATAGCTGCTGCCGGTAGTGTTCGGCGAGGTGGTAATCTAGGGTCAGCGCGGGGCTGCGACAGATTTGCCAGATTTGCGAAAGCCGCAACTGGCTGCTGCGGGCGAACTGTTGTGCCCAGACGGATTCGAACTGGTGGGGATGGGTGCCCAGTATCCCCACGACAACGGCCGTCAATTGCTGGCGATCCTTGATCGGTAGGAACAAGGCGCTATGAATCGCTTCTTCGCCCGTGTCGGTCGAGAAAGTCCAGCGTTCATTGCGTACCGTGTGCGGATGGCCACTCGTCAACGCGGCATTGAACTGGCTGTGATAGCGCACGGCGCTGCTGTTTTGCGGGTTCTGAGGGGAGAGCAGTGCATGACCCACGGTGTCGCTCGCGCTGCCCTGACTGGCTTCGATCACCCACGGTGCCGCGTCATCACCACGGCGCAGACAAATCACGGTGCGGATACCGGGAATTTCGTGCAGGGCGGCCAGTTCTTGGGGCAGGGCATCGTTCCACAGGCAACCGATCGGCGGCAGTGGCCGGGTGAGATAGCCGAAATACTGCTGAATCACGGCGCTGCCGGCTTGTGCCTGGGCGAGCAAATCATCCTCGACACGGGATTCGATGACCATCATCAGGCGGTATCGATCCCGGGTGGACAGGGCGGTGCGCCCGAGGTGTTCAATCAGCAGCCGGCGGTACAGGCTGATCGAGCGGATCAGCAGGGCACTATTGACGCCGACCAGGCTATGCACCTGCCCGACGGCTTCACTGCGGGCGAGCAGCGCCGCGCGATCGGTCGCAGGATCGGTAAGAAAGCGCAGGTGTTCGATCTGCGTGTTCACCAGCCGCTGCATTTGCGTGGCGCTCAAGGTGCTCAGAATGCTCTGGGCATTCGGTTCGAAGGCGAGCAGTTCGTAAAACTGCCGGACAAAAGCCGGAGCCAGTTCCTCTAGCATGACTTGATGCCGCGCGAGCAGCTGGGTGCTGGCTGGGTCATAGGCTTCCAGCGGCGTGCCGGGGTCGGGCTGGGGCAATGTCTCCTGCGCATGGCTCAGTTGCCACCAACGCCGTCGGTGGAGTTTGTTTTGTTTACAGGCATAGAGCGCCGCATCGGCTTGACGGATCAGGCTGTCGCCATTCTCGCCGTCGATCGGAAACAGCGCCACGCCGAGACTCATGCCAATGCTGGCTTGCCGCCCGTCGCCTAGGTCGAACGGTGTCCGCACGGCCTCATAGAGACGATCCAGAGCCACCGTGAGTTGGGTTTCGGCCTGATTGGGTTCCAGGTCTTCGAGCACGATGACGAACTCATCGCCGCCGAGCCGGGCGAGTATATCCTCGGTTCTCAGCCGCTCTTGCAGGCGTTGCGCCAGCGCAATCAGCAAGGCATCGCCTGCGGGGTGCCCCCAGGTGTCGTTCACCGGTTTGAAGTCGTCGAGGTCGAGCATTCCCACGGCCAGCATGTTGCCGCGCCGCCGTGTCCGGGCGATGGCTTTGGGCAGTTGACTCTCCAGTCCGCGCCGGTTCAGTAGCCCGGTCAGGGCATCATGGGTGGCCTGGTGCGTCACGGCGCGCTGGGCTTCGTGCAGTTCGGTGATGTCGATCAGGCTCCAGAGAACGCCGTGGCCGTGCTGTGGCACGAGCAGGGCGGCACCGAGCACTTCGACCATCACGGTATGCCCAGCGCGGTGCCGGATCGCCTGCGTGCGGTGCAGCCGATGACGCAAGGGGTCTTGTCCGGCGGGAGCGTCTGGCAGACGCAGCACAAACGGCGGGGCGTTGTCCGGGGTGAGCAGGGTCGCCGATTGCCCCGCCAGTTCGGTGCAACGGTAGCCGGTCAACTGGCAGAACGCCGGGTTGGCCTTGAGGATTTGCCCGTCATCATCGGTCAGGAGCAGGGCGGCGGCATTGGCTTCGAACAGGGTGCGCTGGAATTCGGCCAGTTCGCGCAACTCCGCTTCCAGGGTATGGCGGCGGGTCACATCCTGCAGCGTCCAGACCGTGGTGTCGGGTCGGTTGTGATCGATCAGGCTGCCGGCAATGTCTGCATATAAGATGAGGCCATCTTGCCGACGCAGGATCAGGTCTTCGAGTTGGGCGCTGCCGTGCACGATGAGGGCGGGGTAGAGCGCCGCGACACGATCAAATTGCGCCGCGTCGGCGTAAATCGTCCGGGTGGGGCGGCCGATCAGCTCCACCGGCGAGGCAAAGCCGAGCATTTCGGCCAGACGCGGATTGACCTCGATGAACCGCCGGTCGCGCACCAAGGCGATGCCAGCCAGCGTGTTGTTCAGCAGCGTGTTGTTCAGCAGCGTGTGCTGCATCTGGCTGGTTTTCTGCTCTAGAAGATGCTCATCAAGCCATTCCAGCCCAAAGCCGATTTGTTCGGCTAGGGTGAGCATGGCTTGGCGCATGGGCTCATCGAAAATGTTGGCCTGGGTGTGATAGACCGAAAATATGCCCCACATCGTGCCGTTTTTACGGATCGGCACACTGGCGCTGGCGGCCAGACCGTGCTGCTGCGCGCGCTCGGCCCAGAGCACCAGATCCGGGTTGGTGGAGAAATTCTGGTTGAAAAAAACCTTCCCCTCGCGCCAGGCACGGCCGGCGGAACCGCGGCCTTCTGGGCGCGCTTCGTCGATCGACAGACGAAGCCCATCGAGGTAGCCGGTGGCGCCTGCCGAGGCCAGGATCTGAAACCAGCCGGTTTCGTCTGGCTGGATGATATGCGCCAGCGCCATCCCGCCCGCCTCAACGGCCAATCGGCAGAGGATCGTCAGCAGTTCGGGTTCGCTGGCACATTGCCGGATGGCCTCATTTGCCTCAGCCATCATGGCATTGAACTGCGCTAGGCGGGCGGTCTGGCGGAGTGCCGTGGCGCGTGCGCGCATCTGAACGGCCAGCGCGCGTGCCGCGAACGCGAGCAAGAGCAGCAGCGTCAGATAAATCAGCCAGCGGATGCGGGCATTTTGAAAATATGCGCTCGCAAGGTGGGAGGTCTCGACCTGGACGGCGAGGGTGAAGGGGTAATGCTCTAGAGGAAGGTCGATCAGCGTGGTTTCTGTGGCTCCCGTCGGGGCGGTGAACGAGACGGATTCATCCTGCCAGACGCCGACCAGACTGCCGTCGCGCGTATCCCGCACGATAAAGGTGTAGGGCAGCGGTTCATCGGGATGGTAGGCCAGCAGTTGGCGCAGATCGGAGGGCGCAGAAAGGTAACAGGGCGCTCCCGCGCGCAAAAAACGGTAGCGCAGGGTGAGCACCCGGATGGCGCCGGAAACGCCCGTCTTGTCGCTGGAAATATCCTGACCCAATAACCAGCCGGGCGCACCGGCAACTGCGGTGTATTCCTGGGGTGGCACGAGCGGTGGATTGTCGTGGGTTTGCAGTGTCCACAGCCGGCGAATCCCGTCACTGCCAATCAGGTTCACCTGCGTCAAATTGGGGTTGAGTTGGGTATAGCGCGTCATGATTTCGGTCAGCCGCGCGTCGGGCGTCGCTCCGGCGGGGATCTCAGCGATCAAGCCGGCCAGAAATGCCATGCCTTGGTATTGGTTATCCAGCCGCGTGCGGATCAACTGGGCAAACGCTTCCCCGGATTGCGTGGCGTTGCGCTGCACCTGCGCTTTGAGTTCTTGATATTCCGACCATTCATTGCCGGCAACCCAGCCGATCAGCAGGATGATTGGCGCCAGCAACAGCCATTTCAGCGAGATGCGCAGATAGGGTAGTCGTGGCAGGGAGATTCTGGTATCCATGAACGCTTGATGGGGCTGCGGTATCCGTGTGGACGATATCGGGTGTTATCGGCGGCAGTGTACCGAGTTTCTGCCGGAGGTCGTAAGAATTGCGTCAGGTTTTTCGGCGTTGCGGGCGCCATGCTTTCAGGCTTTACCTCCCCTTGCGAGGGGGAGGCTAGGGGTGGGGGCGATTCGATTCGCGTTTCTTTCCTGTGAAGTTCAGCATCCTGCTAGAATCTTTCGGCTGATTTCATGGGATGTACTTAGGAGGCTCACAGGATGGCACTCGGCGGCGGCATGATTCATCACAACATTCCTGATAAGGAATCGTTGTATCGCGCCTATATGCCGTTCATCAAGAACGGTGGCCTGTTTATTCCCGGCATGTTGCAGCATGAATTTGGGAAAGAGCTGTTTTTAACCCTGACCATGATGGGTAGCCCCGAGCGGATCGCGCTGGCGGTGAAAGTGGTCTGGCGCACACCCGAAGGCGCACAGGGGGGCAAAACCCCCGGTATTGGGGTGCAGTTCAGCCCGATGGACAAGGGACAAACCCGCGCGAAGATCGAAAGCTATCTCGCCGGGGCGTTGGATAAAGATACTCCCACGCTCACGATCTAAATGTCGTCTTCCCATCCTGCCGACCCGCCGCGCGCCGTTAAGCTCGGGTTGATTGATGTGCCCCTGTTCAGCCTGAAGGCATTGGGGCTCAGCCTGCCGATGGCCTTGGGGTATATCGGTCTGGCGTGGATCGTCGTGCATTTTTTCCCGGTGGTCTCGCCGTTCTGGCCGGCGGCGGCGCTGGCGGTCGCGGGCGTGATGCTGTTCGGCGCGGCGATGTTGCCTGCCATTTTTATTGGGGCTTTTGTCGCCAATTTCAGCCTGATGGACTGGTCCTGGTTCGGGGCATTGATTGCGGCCAGCGGCAATACCCTCTCGCCCTGGCTCGGGGTGTGGTTGTTCCGCCGGCTGAGTGCGGAAGATTTTTTCGATAGCCCCAAAGCGGTCGGGTTTTATTTCGTGCTGGTGGGGCTGCTGGCTTCCGCCCTGTCTGCGGTGCTGGGGATCTTCGGGTTGAGCCAGTTCCATACAGAATCCCACGGCTATGGCTATTTGATCGATGGCCTGGGGTGGTTGGTGGGGGATTTGACCAGTACGGTCATGCTCGCACCGGCGCTGTATCTTTGGGGGCGCTTCGCGCTGAAGCAGGAGCGACCCCATCCGGCGCAATATGGCACGCCGGAGTTTCTGCTCTTGCTGGTGGTTATGGTGGGCGGCGGATTGGTGTTGTTCGGCATCAATACCGGAGGCAATGTGCTGCACATCGGGGCGATGAGTCTGGTGGTGCCGCCGTTGATCTGGGCGGCGCAACGCTTTTCGCCGCGCCTGGCTTTGACGCTGTTCGCGGGTATTTACCTGGTGGCGACGGGGTGTACGCTGGCGGGAATGGGGCCGTTCGTGGAATTTTCTCCGGGCGAAGCCCTGACGGCACTGCAATTGATGGGTGCTTCGATCAGCAGTAGCGTCCTGATTGCCTCCGTCTTGGATGTGCAGCGCCGCGATGCCCATCAATCGCTCGAACTGGCCAACAGCGCGCTCAATGAGCGGGTGTGGGCGCGCACACGCGAGCTGGCGCAAAGCGAGCAACGCACCCGCTATATTCTCGAAATGATGCCGATGCCGATGCTGGTGACCGAACTGGCAACCAGTCGGGTTCTGTTCGTTAATGATGAATGCCTGTCTCTGTTCGGGGCCACCCGTGCCGATGTCAAAACGGTGGTACCGAGGGATTTATGGGTCGATCCGTCCGAGCGGGTTCGGGTGATCGCCCGCCTGCAACAAGGCGAGGTGATTCGGAATCATGAGGTGGCCTTTCACGGGCTGCGCGGCGAGGTGTTCTGGCTGTCGATCGCGGTGGTGCTGACTCGCATCGAGCAGTCCGATGCCCTGATGTTCGCCTTCAAAGACATCAGCTTGCACAAAAAGCGCGAGGCGG
This sequence comes from Halothiobacillus sp. DCM-1, assembly GCF_045689735.1. Classification (GTDB taxonomy): domain Bacteria; phylum Pseudomonadota; class Gammaproteobacteria; order Halothiobacillales; family Halothiobacillaceae; genus Halothiobacillus. Next base: position 1,447,889 of record NZ_CP142685.1, on the reverse strand, counting down.
AGTTGCTCAATCAGGCCACCATCGATCTGCTGACCGGGCTGTATAACCGGCGGCAGATTCGGGAATTGGTGCGACGGTTGATGTTGGATGCCGAGACCAGAACGCCCGTTGCCCTGGCAATTATTGATCTGGATCATTTCAAGCGGATCAATGACGGATCGGGGCATGCCTGTGGCGACAAGGTGCTCCAGACCGTGGCCGAAATCGGTCGTTCCGTGTTGCGGAGTGAAGATTGGTTCGGGCGCTGGGGTGGCGAGGAATTCGTGGTGGTTTTCCCAGGATTGACTTCGACCCAGGCGGAGCACCGACTGGATACCTTGCGGCGGCAGCTCATGGATGCGGTGATTCTGTGCGACAACGGCCATCTGATTCAATTGACGGCGAGTTTTGGCTTGACCGAGGGCTGGTTCTCGCCGGATCGGCGGGACTTTGACCAGTTCGACGAATGGATCAACGAGGCCGATCTCGCCTTGTATCGGGCAAAAAATCAGGGGCGTAACCGCATCGAACGGGCCTGATCCGCTGCGTGGGCAGTGAATTTCTCCGGCGTGGCCAAGCATTTATCACCAGGCTTTGGCATGATGGGCGGCCATGCTTGGTCGAACGGGCGGCGCGGATTTGAGCTGCAACGCCCGCTCGGTTTAGCAGGCTGTTGAAAAGAGCCAGGAAAGCCCTTTTTCAACGGCCTGTTCGAGATGCCCCAACGCGATCAATCCGATAAGTTGTGGATTGGCGTTTCCCCCTAGGAACCTCGTGGTGAGCCCCAAACAACTGTTTTCTTCGTCGCACCTGCCCCTGTTCATTCTCGGATTGGCCGTCTATATCGGGTTTTTCTCCGGGATCGGCAGCATGCCGCTGTTTGATCTGGATGAAGGCGCGTTCACGACCGCGACGCGGGAAATGTTCCTGCGTCAGGATTTCATCACCCCATACCTCAATGCGGTGCCTCGCTTCGATAAACCCATTCTGATCTATTGGTTGCAGGCCGCATCCGCCGCCGTTTTCGGGTTTAACGAGTTTGCGTTCCGTTTGCCTTCGGCACTGGCTTCGGCCATCACGGTGGGGGTGGTTTACCGCTTCGCCGCCGGGGTGGTTTCCCGCGAGGTGGCTTTTTTTGCTGCGCTGATGCTGGCCACCGGGCTGATCAGCACGGTTGTCGGGAAGGCGGCGATTGCCGATGCCGTGCTGATGCTGTTTTTGACCTTGAGCCAGTTTGCGGTATTCAAACATTGGCAGACGGGGCGCGCGGCCTATATCCGCTGGGCGTATGTGGCGATGGCGCTGGGGTTTCTGACCAAAGGGCCGGTGGCGTTGCTCATTCCCGGCGTGGTCAGCGCGCTGTTTTATGTCTCGACTGGACGATGGTCGATCTGGTGGCGGGCAGTGCTCGACGGCCGGGGTTTGTTGCTGTTTCTGGTCATCGCCTTGCCCTGGTATGTCCTGGAGTACGCGCATCAGGGGCAGGCGTTCATCGACGGGTTTTTTCTGAAAAACAACATCGGGCGGTTCAGTGCGCCGATGGAAGGCCATTCCGGCGGGTTCTGGTTTTATCCGGTCGTCGCCGTGGTCGGCATTCTGCCGTTTACCGGGGCGCTTTTTCTGGCGCTACGCCATATCCGCGATGCCGATTGGCGGCACGGGCAGGCGGATTCATCCCCGCTGACGGCACTGCGCTGGTTTGGCTGGCTGTGGTTTGTGTTCGTGCTGGTGTTTTTTTCGTTTTCTGGCACCAAACTGCCGCACTATCTCAATTACGGCATGGTCGGGCTGATGCTGGTGCTGGCGACTTACCTGCCGTCGATTCATCACCGTGGGTTGCATGTGCTGCCGGTGTTGATCTTCTGGGGGCTGCTGCTGGCGCTGCCGTCGTTGGTCGATGAGTTTTTTGACCGGATTCATCCACTGTATGTGCAGCAAATGCTGGCGGATCGCGCGGCAGTGTTCGGTTGGGGCTGGTATGTTCCTCTGGGGGTTTTCTTGCTGATGGGGTTGTGGACGCTGTTCGATCGTCGCCGATCCCTGCCGATGCTGCTGGTTCCGCTGGCCTTGGCGTTTTCCTGGTCCGTGAATGGGTTGGTGGTGCCAGCGGTGGCCGAGTTGCAGCAGGCGCCGATTCGCGCGGCGGGTTTGCTGGCGCGTGATTTGCCGGGTCCCGCGCTGATGTATCGGATGAATACCCCCAGTTTCGGGGTGTATGCCGGAAAAATTCTGAAGCGCGGTACCCCCCAGCCGGGGGATCTGGTGTTGACCCGGGCGGTGTATGCCGGGGAACTCGACGCCAAGGTGTTATTCTCACAGGGGGGCGTGGTGTTGCTGCGAATGCAGTAATGCCCATAAACATAGATTATCTGTTGATCGTTACTCAGTTAGAGTCTGGTTGAATTCATGTCGTGAAGGGGGAAAGTCATGTCAGAAATCATTAAAAACCGTCGTCATTTTATGACGGCTCTGGCCGGAGCCGGCTCACTGGCACTGGGCGTCAAGGGGGCTCAGGCCGCGGATGAGTTGAGCTTCCCTGGGGATAAGCCCAAGCATCATCTGGTGTTCCAGTTCAACCATGCCGATACGGAATATCAAACGCATATTCTGAATTCCATGAGCGCCTTGCTCACCGAGTTTGGCGGCAATATCCAGTTGGCCGTGGTGGCTTTTTCCAAGGGGATTCACATCCTTGCCAAGGATCCGAAGCGCCCGGTAGATAAAACGATTTACGAGCGCGTTCAGGGCTTTGCCGAGAATTACGGGGTGCAGTTTGTGGCCTGTGGCAACACCATGCACACCGTGGGTTATGCGGATAGTGACATGCGTTCGTTCGCCAAGATTCGCCAGGTGGGCGCTGCTGCGCTGATGGAATATCAAGAGCAGGGTTGGTCTTACATTGCGTGGTGAGTACGCCCTCATGAACGAATTGATTCTGCGCCAGCCCGATGACTGGCATCTGCATCTGCGGGACGGTGCCATGCTGGCGACCGTGCTGCCGCACACGGCCCGCCAGTGCGCGCGCGCGATCGTGATGCCGAATCTCTCGCCGCCGGTTACGACGGTGGCGCAGGCTCGTGCGTATCGGGAACGGATTTTGGCCGCCTTGCCCGAGGGGATGGCGTTCGAACCGCTGATGACGCTGTATTTAACCGAACAGACGACGGTGGCGGAATTAGCCGCGGCGGCGGCCGACCCGCATATTCATGCGGTGAAACTTTATCCGGCCGGTGCGACGACCAATTCGGATCGGGGGGTGCGTGATCCCCTGGCCATCGATCCCCTGTTGGCAGAACTGGAGCGATTCGGCCTGCCGTTATTGGTGCATGGCGAGGTCGTCGATCCCGCCGTGGATATTTTCGATCGGGAGGCGCGCTTTATCGAGCGTGTGCTGACGCCGATTCTGACCCGCTTCCCGGCGCTGCGCCTCGTGATGGAACACATCACGACGGCTGAGGCCGTTGCGTTCGTGCAGGCGCAATCGGCGCGGGTGGCGGCCACCATCACCGCGCATCATCTGCTCTTCAACCGCAATGCCATGTTGGTCGGTGGCATTCGCCCGCATTACTACTGCTTGCCAGTGCTCAAGCGAGAGCATCACCGGCAGGCGTTGCTGGCGTCGGCGACCTCGGGCGCAGGCCGCTTTTTCATGGGCACGGATTCCGCCCCGCACAGCCAGGCGGCCAAGGAATCGGCCTGTGGCTGTGCGGGCGCCTTTACCGCCTATGCTGCGCTGGAACTGTATGCCGAGGCTTTCGATACGGTGGGGCGGCTCGATCAGCTTGAAGCGTTTACCAGCCTCAACGGCCCTGCGTTTTATGGTTTGCCGGTGAATGCGCGGCGCGTGCGCTTGCAGCGTGCGCCGCAGCCGGTTCCGGCGGCTTATGCCGTGGCGGACGGAAGCACTTTGGTTCCGCTGCGGGCGGGTGAAACCTTGCCCTGGCAGTTTGCCGGTTTTGTGTGATTTCGCGGGCGTTATGCTTTGCCATAAACGGTGCGGTGAGGGCGATGCCGCCTTGCGCGCGCCCGTCAACGGCCGGTTTGAAGCATCGCCGCTGAATCGCGCGGCGCTATTCGGCCTCGCCGAACCGCTGTTCGATCAGCTGGGTTAGGGCGGCGATCGCGGCCTCGGCATCTTCTCCCTCGGTGACGAGCTGGATTTCGGTGCCCTTGGCGGCGGCCAGCATCATCAAGCCCATGATCGATTTGCCATTGACGGTTTTGCCGTGGCAATGCACCTGAATCTGGCAGTTAAATTGCGCGGCCGTCGTTGAGAACTTTGCCGCGGCTCGGGCATGCAGCCCCAGTCGATTGATGATGACGAGCGTATGTTGGGGCATGGGGGTTCTTCCTTGTGTGATGTGCCGTGGCGCGGCGCTTATTGGCCGTCACCGGCGATGATGCCTTCCCGCCCGCCCGTGGCCACCCGCTCCGCCATGTCCTCCAGCGCGAGTTGCGGGTAGTTCATCGCGCGAACCACCATTGGCAGGTTGACGCCGGAGATGACCCGTACCCGCTCTTTGTCTTTCAGACGGTGGGCAATATTGGAGGGGGTTGAACCGTACATGTCGGTGAGGACGAGGACGCCTTGTCCTTGATCCAGCTCCGCTACCCGTCGTCGGGCGCGGTTCAGCAGGTCGATCGGGTCTTCATCCTGCAGCACGGGCAGCTGATCGGCGGGCATCGGCACCCGTTCGAGCATATCCGTCGCGGTTTCGAGCAGTTGAGCGCCAATCTGGTTGTGGCAAATGAGCAATAGACCGACGGTCATGAGGGGATGGACTCCGGTAAAAGGTCGCGGTGACGAATTTGTAACAGCGGAAACTTGGGTTGTAAATCGTGATAGAGCTGCTCGACCAGATACACCGAGCGGTGTTGCCCGCCGGTACAGCCAATCGAGCAGGTGATGTAACTGCGATCGGTTCGGGTTTGTGCCGTGAGGCTCAGGTCGAGAAACTGTCGGAGCTGCGCGCGGGTTTCGTGCGTCACTGGATGCTGTTCCAGATAGTCACGGACGGCGGCATGTTGTCCGGTTTGCGGGCGCAGCGTTTCCAGCCAGTGCGGATTGGGTAAGTGCCGGACATCAAAAACAAAATCGCTATCCAGCGGCAGCCCCCGCTTGAAGCCAAAGGATTGCAGGAGAATCACCGGCCCGGCGTGGGCCGGTGCCAGCACGCGCCGGTGAAGATCCTCACGAAATTGATGCAGGGTGGTGTGGCTGGTGTCGATGACCCAATCGGCCTGAGCCCGCAGGGGGCTCAAGAGCGCCGCCTCGTGCTCGATGGCCTGCAGCAGGGTATGGGCGCGGCTTGACAGCGGATGGCGGCGACGGGTTTCGCTGAAGCGGGCAACCAGCCGATCCTGCGCGGCCTGCAGGAACAGGCTTTGTACCCGCCAGCCGGGATACTGGCGCTTGAGCGCGCGGATTCGTTCTGGCAGGGTCTGGAGGGTCGATTCCGGGGAGCGGGCATCGATGCTGATGGCAATGCCGTGTTCGCCGAGCGGATTATGCTGGTGAATCTGCAGCAGGCCGTCGAGAAGCTCCGGGGGGAGGTTGTCGATGCAGTAGAAGCCGGCATCTTCCAGCGCGGCCAGCGCAATCGATTTGCCGGAGCCGGAGTGCCCGGTCACGATCATCATCAAGGGCTTGGCGTCCGTCATACGAAGACTCCGGCCGAGGCGTCGGCGGGTGGGGGCTGCGGCAGGCGCGGGCGGTCATTACCGCTGCGCTCCAGATTATGCTGACGCACAATGGTCTCGACAAACACGGCGATGTTCCGTCCCGGTGCCACGGGGAGGCGGAACAGCGGCACCGACTGCTGGCAGATACGCACGCGGCCGCGTTCACCCTGCAGGCGATCTTCTGCCGGTATCCGGCGGTGATCGGCGGCATACAGTTCGATGACCAGTCGCAGGATTTTCCGGCGTTTCAGGGCGTTGTCGCCGAACAGGGCGCGGATGTCGATAACGCCGAGCCCACGCACTTCCAACAGATCGCGGATATTATCCGGGCAATGACCCTCGATGCCTTTGGGCGTGGTCACGAAATACGGCGCATCATCGGCAATCAGCCGGTGCCCCCGGGAGAGCAGTTCGAGGGCGAGCTCGCTTTTCCCGATGCCCGAGACGCCGGTAATCAGCACGCCGGCACCGGCTACTTCCATGAATACCCCATGTTGCCACTGTCGGCCGAGTCGCTGGCGGCGGGTCTGGAGCCAGTCGCGGATCGCGCCCTCTTGATGCGGCGTACAGCAGACCATCAGGTTCCGGTCGCCCTGGGTTTTCAGCCAGGCGTCGGCCTCTTTGATGTCGGCTTCAGTGAGGATAACGAGCTGGACTGCCGCTGGCAGGCTTTCCTGACGGGCGGCCCAGGCGGCGCGCAGGGCGGGATCGAAGACGGAAATGGCGGCGGGTTCCAGGGGATTGAACCGCGCGAAAGGGAGCGCCGCATCCAGGAGCCAAACATCGGCAGGGTGGGGCGTGTCGCCGTGCTCGGTGAGATCCAGCGGCAGTTCGGCGACCGGCATGGGGTCAGTCTTCCGTGCTGAATAACGGGTTGAGCCATTCGATCAGCAGGGCGCGAACCCGCTCGAGGCTCTGTGCCTGAAGAATCGACTCGCGATCCTCGGCTTCGCGGAGATGGCTGGCCAGTGCCGATAACAGGTGCAGGTGATGCTCCGGCGATTCATCGGGAATGATCAGGCCGATGACCAGAACCGTCGGCACGCCATCGGTGGCACCAAAGTCGACTCCCTCGGTGAGGCGGATGACGGCACCCCGTGGGCGCAGGGTTTGGGTATCCCGTGCATGGGGGATGGCGATGCCGTGGCCGATGGCCGTGCAGCCCAGCCGTTCCCGTTCGATGAGCAACTCATAGATCCGGGTGGCATTGGCGCCGTTGAGTTCATCATCCGCCAGCAGTCCGGCCAAAACTTCGAGCACGCGCTTGCGGCTTTGATACACCTCGTCGATGCGGATGCGGGACAAGGGGAATAGGTCTTGAGCGTTCATTCGGGGTGATTGATCCGGCAGCTACGCGAGGTGAACACGCGCAGCTCGACTGGCCGCGCGCCGGGACTCAACGATGCTCGGTGAGTTTTTCTTTGTGTTTGACGATCTGCCGATCCAGTTTGTCGATCAGTTGATCGATCGATGCGTACATGTCTTCGGAGGTGACTTCCGCATGGACATCATTGCCGCTCAGGTGCAGTGTTGCCTCGGCTTTTTGCACCTTTTTTTCGACGGTCAGGGTGACATGCACATGGATCACTTTGTCGAAGTGCCGCGTCAGCTTGCTGAATTTGGTATGGATGTGCTCGCGCAGGGCATCGGTAACATCGACATGATGGCCGGTGATCTCGATTTGCATTTTTTCTCCTTTGCCTTTTATATCAGGCGTTTACGGTCTGTGGACGAGGCAATCCCCATCGCCTCGCGGTATTTGGCAATCGTGCGCCGGGCGACATCGATGCCTTGTGCTGTCAGCATGTCGGCAATTTTGGCATCCGACAAGGGTTTTCTTGGACTCTCTTCGCTGACGAGTTTCTTGATCATGGCACGAATCGCGGTTGCAGAACATTCGCCGCCGTCACTCGTGCCTACATGGCTGGAGAAAAAGTACTTGAACTCCAGCGTGCCCCGTGGGGTGAGCATGTATTTTTGTGTGGTGACACGACTGACGGTGGATTCGTGCAGGGAGAGTTCTTCGGCGATTTCCCGTAGCACGAGCGGCTTCATGCCGGTTTCGCCCTGTTCGAAAAAATCGGTTTGCCGGGCAACGATGGCGCGCGCCACATTGAGCAGGGTTTCATTCCGGCTGCGCAGGCTTTTGATGAACCATCGCGCTTCTTGCAAATGGCTGCGGATGTAGTTGGCATCCTCGCCGCGTGAACTGCGGCTGATCATGCGGGCGTAGGTTTGGTTCACGCGCAGCTTGGGGGCGATTTCCGGGTTGAGATCGACCTGCCACGCGCCTTCGCGGTGGCGAACGATGACATCGGGGATCACGAAATCCGCCGCCGTGCTGCCAACGGCGGCACCCGGCCGGGGATTGAGTGTCTGGATCAGTTTCAGCGCCGCTTCGAGATCGGCCTGATGGATTTGGAGCTGTTTGAGGACGAAGGCATATTCGCGCTCGGCGATTGCCGGCATGAGGTTCTTCTGGCATAGCGCGAGCGCCGTGCCGCGGTGCGGGGTGTCCTCGGGCAGCGATTGCAGTTGCAGACTGAGGCATTCATTGAGGTCGCGCGCGCCGACCCCGGTGGGGTCGAGGGATTGCACGAGATGCAGCACGGCCAGCAGTTCGGCTTCGGTGAGATCGGGCCACTCGGGTTCCAGCAGGGCGAGCAGTTCGTCCAGCGGTTCGACCAGATAACCCGTGGCATCGATCGATTCGATCAGCGCCGTGGCGATGGCGGTATCCCGCGCGCTGAGGGCGGTGAGATGAATCTGACTGAGTAGATGATCGCGCAGCGATTCACTGCCGCTGCTGGTGGTGGCATAGGGATCGTATTCGTCGAAATTTTGTTCGGCGGCACTGAAGGCCGTGCTGCCGTCGGATTCGTAAAAATCTTCCCAGCGGGTGTCGATTTCAAAGGGTTCGTCGGCGTCTTGCCTGCTTTCCGTCGGCTCCAGCAGCGATTCGCCCGCCAGTGTGCTGGGGTCTTCCGGCGCCGCATATTCCAGCGGGGTTTCGGCCGCTTCGCTCAGCCCGTCCTGGGTACCGCCAAAGTCATCTTCTTCGGCAAATTCCAGCAAGGGATTGTTTTCGATGGCTTGCTGGATTTCGAGGGAGAGTTCCAGGGTCGAGAGTTGCAGCAAGCGAATCGACTGCTGCAACTGGGGCGTCATGGCCAGGGATTGGCCGAGCCGTAACTCCAGTCCCGGTTTCACGCGGATGCCTCGAACATCATGATCCGCCGCGCGCGACGCCCCACCGCCGCAATGGCGTGCCGAGAGCTTGTGCGCACAGACGGTGTGGGGTTCATCAACATGTCACGCAGTGTAGCGAATTCGTGGGTGGACGACCAGCCGGACGCGGCGGGATGCCGCCGAGGACGGTGCGCTGGGGACGGCAAGCGGGGCGCAGTGGAGCGGCGTGCCGGTATCACAGGGAGAAATGTTCGCCCAGATACACCGCACGGACTTGGGGATTTTCCAGAATCGCTTGCGGGCTGCCTTCGGCGAGGATTTTGCCATCCGACACAATGTAGGCGCGGGCGCAGACGCCCAGGGTTTCCCGCACATTGTGGTCGGTGATGAGTACGGCAATCCCGCGATCGCGCAGGTGCTCGATGATGCGCTGGATGTCGATGACGGAAATGGGATCCACCCCGGCGAAGGGTTCGTCGAGCAGCATCACCTTCGGATTGCCCGCCAGTGCCCGGGCAATTTCGACCCGCCGCCGTTCACCGCCGGAAAGCGCCTGCCCTGGCGTATGGCGCAGCGTGCGGATGTGCAACTCGAGCAGCAGGTCTTCCAGGTGTTTTTGCCGCTCGGTGGGAGAGAGATCCTGCCGCAATTCGAGCACGCCCAGGATGTTTTGTTCGACGGTGAGTTTACGAAAGACTGAGGCTTCTTGCGGCAGATAACCGAGTCCCCGTGCCGCCCGTTGATCGACGGGCATCAGGGTGATGTCGTGGCCTTCCAGCCAGATTTGTCCCTGATCGGCGGCGACCAGTCCCGCAATCATGTAAAAACTGGTGGTTTTGCCCGCGCCATTCGGGCCGAGCAGCCCCACGACCTCGCCGGCAGATACCCGCAAGGAAACCCCCTGCACGACGGCGCGGGCGCCGTAATGTTTGACCAGAGATTCAACTTCGAGCAGCGGGGCTGGGGCGGTCATGGTGCCGGTTTCGTGGTGGGTTTTTCCGGGGCGTTGTCTTTGGCGTCTGCGCCGGTTTTACGCGGCTGGATGACGACATGCACCCGCTCGCCGCCTTGCTTGCCGCCCGCCTTGACGACTTCGGCGGCCATGTCATAAGTGATGAGCGGTGAGGCGAGAGTGTCGCCGGCGCGCTCCAATTCGGCGTCGCCGGTCAGGATCACCGTTTGTTGCGTGGCGAGATAGTTGGCGTTGTTCGCATGGCCTTTGACAAGCTGCCCCTTGTCATCCAGTTCCTGGAAGGTGGCCGGGTTGCCGCTGAGCACCGCGCGGGTGAGTTGGCCGTCTTTGATATAGACCACGGCTTCGTCGCCGGTCGCTTTCAGGCTGCCCTGCGTGATCACCACATGGCCGGTGTAGGTGCTGGTGCCGTTTTTGTAATCGGTGACTTTGGCGTTGGCGGTGACATCGATCGGCTGCTGCCGGTCGGCCTTGGCGGCGAAACTGCCGGTCGGCAGGGCACAGAGGCTGCTGAAGACCAGGGCGGAAAACAGAATACGGGGACGGATCATGGTGAGGCTCCGGGGGCGGCACGGGGCGGATTATAGCGGTCGATGACCTGTGACTGGGTGAGTGTTTGCGCCTGGTATTCGAGCGTGAATCTCTGGGCGGTACTTTGCCAGCGCGGTTGGCCGGTGTGGGTCAGCTCGCTGAGCGTGGATTCCGTGGTGCTGGCGGCGCGGTCTTGGCTCGGCCAGAGCGTGAGTGCATCCGTGGTAAACCGCAGTTCACCCTGCGAAGCCGTGGGTGCCCGCGTGCCTTGCACGGCGCCCTGGAGGTGAATCTCGCTGAGTTTTTCGTCGGCCGTGCCCGTATCCGCGTGGATATGCCAGGGGGGGCTTTTCGGGCTGCGTAAAGAGTAGAGCAGGGCATCCAGATCCCGGGCGGTGTAGCCCCGGTCGCCCGTGAGATGATCCAGCCGGGCGCCGGTGATCAGCCAGTTGAGTTCGCCCTGTGCCGTAAATTGTCGGGCGGAAAAATCCGTGAAGCGTTGGTCGAAGGGCGCGGGGCCGATGGGTGCCGCGCCGTGTTGTTCGCCATAGTTTTTCCAGAGCATCAGCCCCAGGACGCCGAACAGCCCCAAGGCGAGCGCGGTCTGTCCCAGCACCGCCCGGTTCATGCCGCACCGATGGGACGCGCGTCGCGCGGGTCGTGATCGGCCAGAATCGCCGGCCACTGGTCTTGCGCATCGATGAGCAGTTCGATGAATTCCCGCACCGCCCCCTGTCCGCCCGGCAGGCGGGTGACCCAATCTACCCGATGGCGAATCACGGCGGGGGCATCGGCCACCGTGGCGCTGACCCCGGCTCGTTGGAGCATGGGTAGATCGATCACATCATCGCCCATGACCGCGCAGTGTTCCGGGGGAATCCCCAGTGTGGCGCAGAGTTCGATCAGTGCCTCTCCTTTGCGGGCGATGCCGGTCAGGCAATGGGAGATCCCGAGGTTCTGTGCGCGGTGATGCAGCGCCGGGGAGGCGCGGCCAGAAATGATGGCCACTTCGATGCCGATGCGTTGCGCGAGCTTGATGCCGTGGCCATCGCGCGAATGAAATACCTTGTGCTCGGTACCGTGTTCGGTGAAGTGCAGCCGACCATCCGTCAGGATGCCATCGACATCCAACACCAGCGCTCGGACGGCGCGCAGACGGGCGAGCAGTGCGGGGGCGGCGGAAGTCATCAGGCGACTCCGGCGCGGAGCAGGTCGTGCATGTTCAGGGCGCCGATCACGCGCTCGGCCTCGTCGATGACCACCAATCCGTTGATCTTGTCGCGTTCCATGATGTTGAGTGCCTCGGCAGCGAGCATGTCCGCCGTACAGGTGCGCGGGTTGCGGGTCATCACGCGCTCGATCGGCAGATTGAGGTCGTATTCCTCCTGATCGAGAATGCGCCGCAAATCCCCATCGGTGAACAGGCCGAGCAAACGGTCTTCGTCATCGACGACGGTCGTCATGCCCAGTCCGCCGGAGGAAATCACGATCAACGCCTGCTTGATCGTCTGGAACAGCCGCACGCGCGGGAGTGCGGCGCCGGTGTGCATCACATCGCGCACGCGCAGCAGCAGCCGCCGCCCCAGGGCGCCGCCGGGATGCGACAGGGCGAAATCTTCGGGTTTGAACGCCCGTGCATCGAGCAGCGCCACGGCGAGCGCATCGCCCATCACCAGCGCCGCCGTGGTGCTGGCCGTCGGGGCGAGGTTCAACGGACAGGCTTCGCGGGCGACGCCAACATCGATATGCGCGTTCGCGGCCTGTGCCAAAGTCGATTGCGGGCGGCCGGTCAAGGCGATCAGCGGCGCGCCGAGTCGTTTGATGACCGGCAGAATGGCCAGCACCTCGGCGGTTTCCCCAGAGTTCGACAGCGCCAGCACGACATCCTGCCGGGTAATCATGCCGAGATCGCCGTGGCTGGCCTCGCCGGGGTGCACGAAAAATGCCGGGGTGCCGGTACTCGCCAGCGTGGCGGCGATTTTCCCGCCGATATGACCCGATTTCCCCATGCCGGTGACAATGACCCGCCCCTCGCAGTGCAACATCAGGCGGCAGGCGGTGACAAACGATTCATCCAGCCGATCGGCCAGCGCGCCGATGGCCTGCTGTTCGATCTCGATCACCTGGCGTGCCATGGGGATCAGCGTGTCGACCGTGAGGGCATGTGTCTTCATAAGTATTCGTGATGGCGGGAATTTCGATATGATGAATACCAGTCGAGGCCATGGCTGCCCTGCGGGCTTCGGGCGGGCTCCTTCGAGTGGGCTTTAGGCAACGCTGGAAAATGGCGGCGAGTATAGCAGCCAGCCGCGCTCTGGATACTCCCCGCTGAATTGCCTGCCTGCGATCCGAGCCGGATACTTAGCCAGCTTATGATTCCATCTGCTACGCTAAGCCGTAACCGCAGGCGCCGAACCTGATTCATCGTGATTTTGCTATTCCCCTCCGGGGGCGTTTAACAGTGATCCATTCCATGACCGTGGCAACTCACCCTTCCTCCCGCCTGGACGCCGCCCCTGACGCGCGGTTTGCAACGGCCGCTGCACGGCAGGCACAAGCTGCCGCGCAGGGCGGATGGGCGGTTTTTTTTGCGGATCCGATGGCGGCGGGCGGGGCGGCGCCCGAGCTGGCGTTCATTCCGGCGGGTCGATTTGTCATGGGTGCCAAGGCCACCGAATATCAGGTGCAGCAGGCAGAAATGCCCCGGCATGAAGTCGAGTTGCCGCGCCCGTTTGCGCTCATGCGCACCGCGGTTTCGCGTCGTCAATACAACGAGTTTCTGACGAGGACCGATCACCGTCGCCCGCGTCCCTATGCCTCGTGGAGTGATCTGGATTTCCCGATCTTCAATGTCACCGTGAGGGATGCAGAAGCCTACGCGCGCTGGTTGAGCGAGCAGACCGGGCAGGTGTACCGGCTGCCGACGGAAGCCGAATGGGAATATGCCTGCCGCGCGGATACCGACAGCCTGTTCTGTTTTGGCGATAAAGTCCGCCGCGAAGAAGTGAATTGCGCGGGCGGGCTGCATTGCACCCGAGGCTTGTTCATTTGTGGCATCAGCCGGCCGGTGCGCGTGGGCAGCCTGCCCGCGAATGGTTGGGGGCTGTTTGAAATGCACGGCAATGTGCAGGAATTCACGCTGGATCACTGGCGCAATGGTTACCGTGCGGCACCCAGAGTGGGCGATATGCCGTTTCGCAGCCCGGACGCGCAGCACCGGCATTTTCGCGTGGTGCGGGGCGGGTCCTGGTTTGATGGGCCGGGAGCCTGCCGCAGCGCTTCACGGGCAATGCGCCATGAGCAGGAAATTGATCTGAACCTTGGGTTTCGCCTGTTGAGAGAAATTCGATGACGGCTCCGTTTGCGCCACCGGTTGGGTTTGAATTGCGGCTGGGATTTGCGGATCCGCGCGATCCCGCGCTGGCGGCGGCGTTTTATCCCGAGGGGATGCCGGAAGACTGGCAGGCGAATTATCTGTGCCTGATGACCGAAGCCGTCGTCCTTGACCCGGCTGCGGTGGATTTCGCTGCGCTTTCCGCTGCCTGCCGTGAGGCGCCGCGACCGGTGCTGGGGGTGTGGTTGGGCGAGGCGCTCCCCGCCGATTCGACCCGCTTGCCCGAGCCTTTGCTGCCCTGGGCGGTGGGCGGTGCGTGGCAGCCGGATGCGTCCACCCAAGGCGCCCGCGTGGGGCTGCTTGCGCCGGGCTTGTCGCCCCGGGCATTGCGGCAGGCGCTGGAAGATTTTGCCCGGCAGGCGCCCGCGCAGCCCTGTGCCCTGCTGCTCACGGGCGGAGCTGCCGCCGTACCCCTGCTGGAGCAGGTTCGCTCGATGCGCGACTTGCTGGGATGGTAGTGCGATGAGCGAGCCGTATATCCGTTTTGAAGGCGTGAGTTTCTCCCGGGGGCGTCAGCGCATTTTCGACCGCATCGATCTCAGCATTCCGCGCGGGCAGATCACGGCGGTCATGGGGCCGTCGGGTACGGGGAAAACCACGCTGCTGCGTTTGATCGGCGGGCAGATCAAACCCAGCCGGGGCAAGGTCTGGGTCGATGGCCTGGATGTCGCGCGCGCCCGCCCTGAACAATTGCTGGCGATGCGGCGGCGTCTCGGGTTTCTGTTCCAGAATGGCGCCCTGTTCACCGATTTGACGGCGGCGGGCAATGTGGCGTTTCCCCTGCGGGAACACGCCCGTCTGCCGGAGGCGCTGCTCGACCGGGTCGTGACGCTCAAGTTGCAGGCGGTGGGCATGTTGGACGCGGCCAATCTCCGCCCCGCCGAGCTTTCTGGCGGAATGGCGCGGCGGGTGGCGCTGGCACGCGCATTGGCGCTCGACCCCGAACTGATGCTGTATGACGAGCCGTTCACCGGCCAAGACCCGATCAATGTCGGCATTCTGCTACGGCTGATTGCTTCGCTGAATCAGGCCTTGCATCTGACCAGTGTGCTCGTATCGCACGATGTGGCCGAAACCTTCTCGATTGCCGATCAGGTCGTGGTCATCGATCAGGCTCAGGTCGTGGCCGTTGGCCGCCCCGATGACCTGCGGGCGCGGATGCAGGAGATTCCATTTTTGCGGCAATTTCTCAATGGCGAGCCGCCGGATCAAGATTCCGATCGGGCGCAGGCCGCGCGGCAGGCGCTGGCACAGCGGCTGGGTGTTTCCGCATGAAGACGCTGATGGATTTTTTATCCTTGCTTGGCCGATCCGCGCTGGCCGCGGCGGCGCACACGGGGGCGATGGCGCTGTTTACGCTGCGGCTACTCTGGCGTTTGCTGCCGGCCTGGTCACGCCCGCGGCTGATCGTGCAGGAGCTGTTCGTCATCGGGGTGCTCTCGCTGATCATCATCCTGATTTCCGGCGCGTTTGTTGGGCTGGTGCTGGGCTTGCAGGGCTACAACATTCTCTCGAAATTCAATGCAACCGAATCGCTGGGGGTGATGGTGGCCTTGTCGCTGGTGCGGGAACTCGGTCCCGTGGTCACGGCGCTGCTGTTTGCCGGTCGTGCCGGTTCGGCCATTACCGCCGAAATTGCTTTGATGAAAACCACGGAACAACTCGCCGCGATGGAGATGATGGGGGTCGATCCGCTGCGCCGCGTGGTGGCGCCGCGCTTCTGGGCCGCGTTGTTCTCGATGCCCTTGCTCGCCGGGTTGTTCTCGTTGGTCGGGATTCTGGGCGGATATGGGATTGGCGTGGTGGTTCTGGGCGTGGATAGCGCCTCATTCTGGGGGCAAATCAGCGAACAGATGCAGCCGGTCAGTGATGTGCTCAATGGCGTGATCAAGAGCGGGGTGTTCGGCGCTGTGGTGGGGTTGATCGCCGTGTTTGAAGGGTATGCGGCCGAGCCGACTTCGGCGGGCATCGCCCGGGCGACCACCCGCACCGTGGTGCTGAGTTCGCTAGCGGTGTTGGGGTTGGATTTTATGTTGACCGCTTTGATGTTTGGAGCCTGATGATGAATGCGCAACGGGGTTTGGAAATCGTGGTGGGGGCATTCGTGCTGGCCGGAATCGTCGCGCTGCTGACGCTCACCTTTCAATGGAGCGATTTCAGTGGCAGCAGTATTCGGGGCTACACGCTCACGGCGGATTTCGACAACATCGGTGGCCTCAGCAATCGTTCGCCCGTCAAGCTGGCGGGGGTCACCATCGGGCGGGTTTCGAATATCCGCATCGATCCGGCCACCTTCGAAGCCGTGGTGACGATGCAAATCGATAACAAATATAACAACCTCCCGAAAGATTCTTTTGCGAGCATTTACACGGCGGGATTACTGGGCGCGCAATACATCGAAATTTCACCCGGCGGCGATACCGCCGTGCTAAAAAATGGGGACCAAATCACGATGACACAATCCGCAGTCATCCTAGAAAAAGTGATTTCCAAATTCCTGTTCAACAAGGCAGCAGAAAAATGAAACGAGTCTGGTTAATTGGATTGACCCTGATGGGCGCGGCGCAGGCGGCCGAGGCCGTCACCGTCACGCTCGAACAGGCCACGCAGATGGCCTTGCAGGCAGATCCGCGCATCGAAGAACAACGCGCGAATGTGGCGGCCGCCCAGGCGCTGATCCAGAAAGTGGCGGGCGAGGGCGGGGTTCGCGCCAGTGTGAACCTGTATGCCGGTCTTGCGCCCAAAGCCAGCAATGGCATTTACACCAACGGCACGAATACCTGCGCGGCGGGGCCGGGCTGTACCCTGCGCAGCGATGGCATGAGCCTGAATGATGGCATCACGGTCTCGACGGGCATCATGGCGTCGATCATCCAGCCGCTCTATACCTTCGGCAAGCTGGAAAATTACCGCACGGCGGCGGAGTACAACAAAAAATTCAAGACCGAAGAAGTCGCGCTGGCCAAGGGGCAAACCTGGCTGACCGTGCGGCGGGCGTATTACGGCTACCTCACCGCTCGGGATACCCGGCAGTTCCTGTTGGGCGTGCGGCAGCAACTGGCGGATACCGAAGCGCCACTGACCAAAAAAGCCGAGGAAGGCAAGGTGCCGATGCGGGATGTCTATGCCCTGCAAAGCGGTTTGGGTCAGCTTGATCGGTATATTGCCGAAGCGCAGGGCGTCGAGGCGGTGGCGCTCGATGGCCTGAAAACGATTATCGGCGTGCCGATCAAGGATGAACTGACCGTCGCCGATGCGCATATCGAACCGGTGGCGCTACCGTCCGGCAATCTGCAACAGTTCGCCCAGCAGGCGCTCGACGACCGACCCGAAA
The DNA here is from genome assembly GCF_045689735.1 of Halothiobacillus sp. DCM-1. GTDB lineage: Bacteria > Pseudomonadota > Gammaproteobacteria > Halothiobacillales > Halothiobacillaceae > Halothiobacillus. The sequence continues at coordinate 1,430,807 of NZ_CP142685.1, read as the reverse complement.
TGAAGATGGCGCAAAACGGATTGGCCGCGCTGCGAGCCTATGTCGCGGCGCGCAAGGCCGATTATTACCCGGATCTGTATGCGGGCATCCTGCTCGCGGGGCAATACACGCCGGGGCGGCAGCGGATCGACAACCCGTATCTGTATGACCCATTCAATATGGGGCTCGCCACCCCGGTGATCGGCTTGAAATGGGATTTCAATCCGGGCGTGCTGCGGGCGAATGTCAGCGATGCCGAGGCGCAGCTTCAGGGCGCCGTCGCCAAGGCGCAGCTTGCCCAGGTCGGCATTCCGTATCAGGTTTCCGAGGCGTATCACGGCGCCGAATCCCTGAAGCAGCAGATCGCGGCACTGGACAAGGCGCGTGCGGCGTCCCGTCGCTGGATGATTTCCTCGTTTCTGGATTTCCAGGCGGGGCTGGTCGATGGCGGCGTGCTGGCCTTGTCCGTTACCGGCAATACCCAAACCCAGGTGGATTACCTGCGTGCGATTAATGACTACAACATGAAAGTCGCCGAGCTCAAGCTGGCGACCGGAGACTACCCGCAATGAACCGTTTGTTTGCCTTGATTCTTACCCTCGTTGGCCTGTTCAGCGGCGTGCCCGCGCAAGCGGAAACGGCACCGGCGGCGGGCGCTGAGGCGGCCATGCAGATGGTGCAACAGACCGCCGACACCGTCATCAAGGAGATTGCGGCGCAGCAGGCCGCCGTGCAGAAAGATCCGGCGGCGCTGCTGGCGATCGTCAACAAAACCCTGCTGCCGCATGTCGATTCAGAACGGATGAGCCGCCTGGTGCTGGGGCGCTACTGGCGCACGGCCACACCCGCGCAGAAAACCGCCTTCACCGAGCAGTTTCAGCAATTGCTGGTGCGTACCTATGCCGGCCCCTTGTCCAAACTGGGCAACCAAACCATCAAGGTGACGGGAACCAAGCCGGGGCCAGAAACGGGCGAGCTGGTGGTGGAGTCGGATCTGCTGGGTGGTGATATGGGCCGGGTGCCGGTGAATTACCGCGTGGCGCTGGTCAATGGTCAGTGGCAGGCCTTCGATGTCGTGATCGACGGCATCAGCCTGATCAACAACTATCGCGGCAGCTTTGCCGAAGTGATTCAACGCAAGGGGCTCGACGGCCTGATCGCCACCTTGAAGAGCCAGAACAATGGTTGATGCGCCGGGGGAACCGCTGCGCTTCGTCTCGATGCCGGGTTGCGTGCGGGTGCAAGGGGATTTGATCCGCCCGCAGATCGAGGCGTTGACGAGTCATGCCTTGCCCATGCCCGAAGGTCAGGCGCCGGGCAGCCGGTTGGAGATTGCGCTCGGACAGGTGCGGGCAGTCGATACGGTCGGCGTCGCCTTTCTGCTGGGCTGGCAGGCCAGCGCCCAAGCACGATCGGTGGCGCTCAGGTACACTCACCCGCCCAAGGCATTGCGCGCCATGGCCGAATTGTATGGTCTGGCGGCGTTGATGCCCTTCGAGGGGCTTTGAGGACAATCAAGAATCTGCCACCGGGCGTTGGTCGCATGCGGCCGGGGCGCCCGCTGCATCGACCGACGCGACAACATGAATAAATTATTGATTCGAGGGGGAACGCCCCTCATGGGTGATGTGCGTATTTCCGGGGCGAAAAACGCGGTGTTGCCCATTCTGGCCGCTGGGCTGCTGTGCGAAACGCCTTGTATCATCGAAAATGTGCCGCATCTGCAGGATGTGACCACCATGATGGAGCTCCTCGGTGGCATGGGCGTGACGCTGACCATCTCCGACAAAATGAGTGTCGAGATCGACGCCAGTAGTACCCACAGTTTCGTGGCGCCCTATGATCTCGTTTGCACCATGCGCGCCTCGATTCTGGTGTTGGGGCCGTTGTTGGCGCGGTTCGGTCGCGCGCGGGTTTCCCTGCCGGGCGGCTGCGCGATTGGTTCGCGCCCGGTGGATATTCATTTGCATGGCCTGATGGCGCTCGGGGCGGAGATCACCGTCGAAAATGGCTATATCGAGGCGGTTGGCAAAAAACTGGTCGGCACCCGCATCGTGATGGATCAGGTCACCGTCACCGGCACGGAAAACCTGATGATGGCGGCCGTCTTCGCCGAGGGTCAAACGATTCTGGAAAACGCGGCGCGTGAGCCGGAAGTCGTTGATCTGGCGAACTTCCTCAATGCCATGGGCGCGCAGATCGCTGGCGTGGGAACGGACATCATCACCATCACGGGCGTCTCGTCACTGCGTGGGGTGCGCTATCGCGTCCTGCCGGATCGGATCGAGACGGGCACCTACCTGGTGGCGGCAGCCATGACGGGGGGGCGGGTGCGGCTGCGGGATACCGCGCCGCATACCCTCGATGCCGTGTTGGCCAAGCTGACGGAGGCCGGGGCGAAAATAACCACCGGCACGGACTGGATCGAGCTCGACATGAATGGCGAGCGGCCACGCGCGGTCAATGTGCGCACGGCACCGCATCCTGCGTTTCCGACTGACATGCAGGCGCAGTTTCTGGCCATGAATACCATCGCCGAGGGCACGGGCACCGTGGTCGAAACGATTTTTGAGAACCGCTTCATGCATGTGCAGGAACTGCGTCGGATGGGCGCCAATATCCGCATCGAGGGCAATGCCGCGATTGTGCAGGGCTTGCCGAAAATCAGTGGCGCCCAGATCATGGCGACGGATCTGCGCGCATCCGCCAGTCTGGTGCTGGCCGGGCTGGTCGCGGAGGGCGAAACCCTGATCAACCGCATCTATCATATTGATCGTGGCTACGAGGCCATCGAAGAGAAGCTCGCCAAACTCGGCGCGCAAATTACCCGCATCAATGCTTGAACCGCTTCACGAGTCCCGATGGTTATGACTTCCTCCGCCGACACTGCCCCGTTGATCCTCGCCCTCTCCAAGGGGCGGATTTTCAAAGATACCCTGCCGTTGTTGACGCACGCAGGGATTGTGCCGCTCGATGATCCGGAAACGACCCGCAAGCTGATTCTGGATACCAACCATCCGGGGATCAAGTTGTTGATTTTGCGTGCATCCGATGTGCCGACCTATGTGCAGTATGGCGCGGCAGATATTGGCGTGGCGGGCAAAGATGTGCTGATGGAGCATGGGGGCGACGGGCTGTTCGAGCTGCTGGATCTCAATATTGCGCGCTGTAAGCTGATGGTGGCTGGGCGGCCGGGCTGTCTCGACCGGCCGGGGCGTTTACGGGTGGCGACCAAATTCGTGCATTCGGCCGAGTGTTTTTTTGCCGAGCAAGGCCGCCAGATTGAACTCATCAAACTGTATGGCTCGATGGAACTGGCACCGCTGGTCGATTTGGCCGATTGCATCGTCGATGTGGTCGATACCGGCAACACCCTGCGTGCCAATGGACTCGAACCTCTGCTGCACATGGCCGATATCTCCTCACGCCTGATCGTCAACCGTGCCGCGTACAAGCTCAAGCATGGGGCCATTGCCGCGCTCGCAGCGCATCTATCCGACTATCTCAACAAGGCCGCGCCCGCGCCGTGAACGAATGATGGCCACGCGCGTTGCCTTGCTTCTGGAGTGAAGGGTAATTTCATGAATATTCAACGATTCTCTACGGTAGATGCCGACTTCCGCCCCAAGCTTAATGCCCTGCTGGCTTGGGAATCGGTTTCTGATGAACAGGTCTTCGCTACCGTGCAGGGCATCCTGCGGGATGTGCGCGCGCGTGGGGATGCTGCCGTGCTGGAATACACCGCGCGCTTCGACCGTTTCCCTGCGGCTTCGATGGCCGAGTTGGAAATCCCCGCAACGCGCATGGACGAAGCGCTGGCACGCATCCCCGCTCCGCAACGCGAAGCCCTGGAACAGGCCGCCGAGCGCATCCGCCGCTATGCCGAGCACCAGAAACTCACCTCCTGGAGCTACCGCGAGGCGGACGGCACCCTGCTTGGCCAGCAGGTCACCCCGCTGGATCGCGTGGGTCTGTATGTGCCGGGGGGCAAGGCGGCCTATCCGTCCTCCGTGCTGATGAACGCCATTCCGGCCAAGGTGGCGGGCGTGGCCGAGTTGATCGTGGTCGTGCCCGCCCCGCAGGGCGATCTCAACGATCTGGTGTTGGCAGCCTGCCGTATTGCCGGCGCGGATCGCGTGTTCACCATCGGCGGCGCGCAGGCCGTGGCCGCGTTGGCTTATGGCACCGAAACCATCCCGGCGGTGGACAAGATCACGGGGCCCGGCAACATCTTCGTGGCCACCGCCAAGCGCCTGGTTTATGGCACGGTGGGCATCGACATGATCGCGGGGCCTTCAGAAATCGTGGTCGTCTGCGACGGCCAGACAGATCCGGACTGGATCGCCATGGATCTATTCTCGCAGGCCGAGCACGATGAGCAGGCGCAGGCCATCCTCATCTCCCCGGATGCGGCCTTTCTCGACGCCGTGGCCGCCGCCGCTGACCGCTTGGTTGAAATCATGCCGCGCGGCGAAATTATCCGTGCCTCGATGGAAGGGCGGGGCGCGCTGATTCATGTGCGCGATCTGGATGAAGCTGCCGAGGTCATCAACTTCATCGCGCCCGAGCACCTCGAACTGTCCCTTGAGGACGCCGAAGCCTATGCCGGAAAAATCCGTCATGCGGGCGCCATCTTTATGGGGCGCTACACCGCCGAGGCGCTGGGCGACTACTGCGCCGGCCCCAACCATGTACTGCCCACCTCGCGCACCGCGCGCTTTTCCTCGCCGCTCGGCGTGTATGACTTCCAGAAGCGTTCCAGTTTGATTGGCTGCTCCGCGCAAGGCGCTTCGGAATTGGGCAAGATTGCCCGTGTACTGGCAGAAGGCGAAGGGCTATTCGCCCATGCGGCCTCGGCGGCGTATCGAGTGAAGGATTGACATCGCATGGCGATGGAGATCCTGATTAAGAGGGCAGAGGCTTCGGATGCACATTCGATCACTCCGCTCGTAGGGCAGTTGCTATCCGAAATAATGCAAGCAACCGGTGTTCAGTCATTCAACTTCGATCTTGGGAGGACGGCCACTCGTTTGGAGCGATTCCTTGAACAGGGCAAATACTTTGTCTTTGTCGCTTGGGATGGAGTAAAGCCCATCGGTTTTCTGTCCATTTACGAGAGTTATGCGCTTTATGCGGAAGGAAATTTCGGGACGATTCCAGAGTTGTATGTTGAACCAAACTACCGATCCCAAGGAGTTGGTGAGCGGCTGATGGATGATGCAAAAAGACTGGGTAGAGCGCGGCATTGGATGCGATTGGAGGTTACGACCCCGCCACTACCTGAGTTCTTGCGAACTTTTTCCTTTTATGAGCGTGAAGGTTTTTCGGTTGCCGGTGGCCGGAAAATGAAGGTGTTGTTATGAGCCGTTTCTGGAGTCCGCTGGTATCCCGCCTCTCGCCCTATGTGCCGGGTGAGCAGCCGAAGATCGCCAATCTCACCAAGCTGAATACCAACGAGAACCCCTACGGCCCGTCGCCGAAGGTGCTGGAGGCGATTCGAGCGGAGGTGGGGGATCGCCTGCGTTTGTATCCGGACCCGGAGGGCACGGCGCTGAAGCAGGCGATTGCCAGCTATCACGGCTTGCAGACGAATCAAGTATTCGTCGGTAATGGTTCGGACGAGGTGCTGGCCTTTATCTTTCAGGCGCTGTTCCAGCATAACGAGCCGATTCTGTTCCCGGATGTGACCTACAGCTTCTATCCGGTTTATTGCGGCTTGTATGAGATTGATTATCGCCTCATTCCGCTGGCGGAGGATTTTTCCATCCGCATCGCGGATTACGCACAACCGAACGGCGGGATTATTTTTCCCAACCCGAATGCCCCGACTGGCCGCGCGCTGGCGCTGGCGGAAATCGAGGCGCTGCTGCAGGCGAACACCGATTCGGTGGTGGTGATTGACGAGGCGTATGTGGATTTTGGTGCCGAGAGCGCCATTCCGCTGGTCAACCGTTACCCGAATCTGCTGGTGAGCCAGACCCTGTCCAAGTCCCGCTCACTCGCGGGCTTACGGGTGGGCTTTGCGGTCGGGCATCCCGAACTGATCGAGGCGCTGATCCGCGTCAAGGACAGTTTCAACTCCTATCCGCTGGATCGGCTGGCGATTGTTGGCGCGGCGGCTTCGTTTGCGGATGAGCCTTATTTTCAGCAGACCCGCCAGGCGGTGATGGCCAGCCGCGAGGCGCTGGTGGCGGAGATGGCCAAGCTGGGGTTCGAGACGATCCCTTCGGCAGCGAATTTCATCTTCAGCCGCCACCCGGCGCAAGATGCGGCAAAAATCGCGGCCAGCCTGCGTGAACGCGGGGTCATCGTGCGGCATTTCCGCAAGCCGCGGATCGACCAATACTTGCGGATCACGGTGGGCACACCAGCGCAGAATGCAACGCTGATTGCGGCGCTCGCCGAAATTCTCGTGCCTGCCGGCGGCCTGTGACAGCCTGCCCGCTGCCGTGCTACGATGCGCCACCTTTTCGTCATCGGCGTTAAAGGATTTTCTATGGTGTTCTGTATTCGTCCCTTCGCGACAATGCGCCGTGAACCCCGCCAGGCCCGGAAGGGAGCAACGGTAACGGTGGCCTTGGGTGCCGGAGATCGGCGGGTGCAGGGCACCACCCCATTTCCCTGCGGCGGCATTGCCGTCGCTTATCTGGCTGAACCGGCATGAGTTATCTCGTTCTGGCGCGAAAGTGGCGGCCAAAACGCTTCGCGGAGATGGTCGGGCAGGGGCATGTGCTCCAGGCGCTCACCAATGCGCTCGATCAGTCGCGGCTGCATCATGCCTATCTGTTCACCGGCACGCGCGGCGTGGGTAAAACCACGGTAGCGCGGATTTTTGCCAAGGCACTCAATTGCGAAACTGGCGTCACCAGCGCGCCCTGTGGCGTCTGCGCGGCCTGTCGGGAAATCGACGAAGGGCGATTCGTCGATCTAATCGAGGTCGATGCGGCCTCCCGCACGGGCGTCGATGACACCCGTGAGCTGCTCGACAATGTGAATTACGCCCCTGTGCGTGGCCGCTTCAAGGTCTATCTGATCGACGAAGTGCACATGTTCTCCAAGTCGAGCTTCAATGCGTTGCTGAAAACGCTCGAAGAACCGCCGCCGCATGTCAAGTTCCTGCTCGCCACCACCGATCCGCAGAAACTGCCGGTCACCGTGCTCTCCCGTTGCCTGCAATTCAGCCTGCGCCCGCTGCCGGTGGCACAAATTCAACACCATCTGACCCATGTGCTGACTGAAGAAAACATCCCGCATGAACCGGCGGCGCTGCGGCTGGTGGCCGAGGCGGCTAGTGGTTCGATGCGTGATGCCCTGAGCCTGCTCGATCAGGCCATTGCCTACACGGGTGGCCGGCTTGGGACCCCGCAAGTGGCGGAAATTCTTGGACTTGGGCAGCGGGATCAGGTCTGGGCCGTGCTCGCGGCTCTGGCGGCGGAAGATGCGCTCGGCGTGATGTCGGCAGCCAGCGCCGCGCTGGATGCGGCAGTCGAGCCGCCGACTTTTCTGACGCAGCTGATCGAAGCGATTCACCAACTCGCCATGCGGCAATGGCTGCCCGAGGTATCGCCTGACGAGGCCTCCATCGCCCCGCCCGCTGCGCTGCTCGCTGTCGATGCGGCGACCTTGCAGCTCTGGTACCAGATCGCCACCCTGGGACGGCGGGATATGGCCTATGCGCCGAATGCCCGTCTGGGGCTGGAAATGGTTCTGCTGCGCCTGCTGGCCTTTGCGCCGAGCCATTTGGCTGCCTCATCGACCCCAGCACCCGTCAGCCCAGCACCGCCGCGCGCTGCTGCTGCCCCGTCGGTTTCCCCCGGGGCGCCATCTGCGACTCCGCCCCCCGTGACGGCCAACCCATCGGCGGTTCGGTCAACCACCGAACCCGCATCGGCGGCGACGGCTTCTCCCCGTCCACCGCTGGGTGAGAGCAAAGCCTTGCCGCCGGAGAGCGATGCGCCGCTTCCCCCGTGGTATGCGTTGGTCGAACACATTCGCCCGCCCGCCCGGGCATTGGCCGACCATTGCCGCATGGAACTGCGTGGCCAAAAGATCATCCTGCATCTGGCGGCGGAATATGAAGCAGTCGCGAGCAAGACGATGCGGGAAAAGCTGATCGAGCAGCTCACCCCGTTGATCGGCACGCGGCCGGTCGAGTGGGTCATCGCCGCCCCCGACCGGGTGACGGCTGCCCCAACCGCTTCCGCTGCGCCGTCCCCGTCCCCCCACGCGCCAGAGCAGACACCCGCCGAGCGCCGGGCAGAGGCTGAGGCCGCGGCGGCCATCGAGCGGCGGGACGCCATGCGGCAGCACCCGGTCGTCCAGGTCTTGCAGGACGCTGGTGGCACCTTACTGGAAGACACGATTCAACCGCGTCGGGTCAGACCCGATGCCCCCACAACCCACGAGGCATAACCCCATGTTCAATAAAGCAGGACTCGGCAATCTGATGAAGCAGGCGCAGCAGATGCAAGAAAAAATGCAGCGCATGCAGGAAGAAGTGGCCAAACTCGAAGTCACCGGCGAATCGGGCGGCGGCATGGTCAAAATCACCATGACCGGCAAGCACGAAGTTCGCCGAGTCAGCATCGATGACAGCCTGATGCAGGACGACAAAGAAATGCTGGAAGACCTGATCGCTGCCGCCATCAACGATGCCGCGCGGCGCGTCGAGCAAAACCAGCAGGAGAAAATGGCGGGCGTTACCGCCGGCATGAATTTGCCTGCGGGCATGAAGCTGCCGTTCTAAGCGCCGTTACGGATGTTTTCCGCCGCGTTCGATGATCTGGTTCAAGCGTTGCGCCGCCTGCCCTCGGTGGGGCAGAAAACGGCGCAGCGGATGGCGTTACATCTGCTCACCCGCGATCGGGCGGGCGCCGAGCGCATCGTCAGCACACTCGCCACGGCACTGACGCGCATCGGACACTGCCGCCAATGCCATATTCTGTCCGAAACCGAGCTCTGCCCGGTGTGTACCGATAGCCAGCGGGATGCCGGACAGCTTTGCGTGGTCGAATCGCCCACCGACTGGCTGGCCATCGAACAATCGGGCGTCTATCGCGGACGATACTTCGTGCTCAATGGCCGTCTGTCCCCGCTTGATGGCCTGGGTCCGGAAGAAATCGGCCTGCCCGCGTTGCTGGCCCACCTCGCCGAGCAGCCGGTAGAGGAACTCATCCTCGCCTTGAGCGCCACCCTTGAAGGCGAGGCCACGGCGGATTTCATTGAAGAACAGGCCGCCGCATTCACGCCGCAGATCACCCGGCTGGCGCAGGGGGTGCCGATCGGGGGCGAGCTCGAATACCTCGATCCGCATACCCTCAATCGAGCCTTCGCCGGACGGCGCGGCAACCGCTGAACGGTTCAACGATCGCTTCCGGGATGGGTGCGCAGCTGGAGTGAGTCGGCCGCTGAGCGAAGGCGAAGCCTGCCGGGGCCTTGAATGCGGGGTTATTGGGTTCGATCAACGGCGAAAACTGAATAATCCCTCCCGGTCACTCCCATTGCACCGCGTAACAAAAACCCGCCACTTGGCGGGTTTGTCGTCTTCTTTATCGATCCCCTGTTACCAGCTCAATGCGCCGCCGGTTTGGTAGTCCGTGACTCGGGTTTCGAAGAAGTTTTTCTCTTTTTTCAGGTCGATGACTTCGCTCATCCACGGGAAGGGGTTGGTAGCGCCGGGGAAGAGTTCGGCCAGGCCGATCTGGTTGCAGCGGCGGTTGGTGATGAAGTGCAGGTATTCGGCGCACATTTCTGCATTCAGGCCGAGCAGGCCGTGGGGCATGGTGTCACGGGCGTAGGCGATTTCCAGTTCGCAGGCATCGCGCAGCATGGTGCTGATTTCTTGCTTGAAGGATTCAGTCCAGAGCTGCGGGTTTTCGATCTTGATTTGGTTGATGACATCGATGCCGAAGTTCATGTGGATGGATTCATCACGCATGATGTATTGGTATTGCTCGGCGATACCGGTCATTTTGTTGCGCCGACCCAGGGAGAGGATCTGGGCAAAGCCGGTGTAGAACCACATGCCTTCGAACACCACATAAAAGGCGACGAGGTCGCGCAGGAAGTCTTGTGCGCCTTCGGTGGTGGAGGTGTCGAAATCGCCGTCGGCCAGGTTTTTGGTGTATTTGAGTGCCCAGGCATCTTTGGCGGTGATCGAGGGGACTTCGCGGTACATGTTGAACAGCTCGCCTTCGGCGAGACCTAGGCTGTCGACGATGTACTGGAAGGTGTGGGTGTGTACCGCTTCTTCAAAGGCCTGGCGCAGCAGGTATTGCCGGCATTCGGGGTTGGTGATCTGTTTGTAGATGGCCAGCACGATGTTGTTGGCGACCAGGCTTTCTGCGGTGGCGAAGAAGCCCAGGTTGCGCATGATCATGGCGCGCTCGTCGGCGGTGAGGCCGTCACGGCCTTTCCACAGGGCGATGTCGGCCTGCATGGAGACTTCGGTCGGCATCCAGTGGTTGTTGCAGCCGGCGAGGTATTTTTCCCAGGCCCAGGTGTATTTCATGGGCAGGAGCTGGTTTACATCGGCGGTGGCGTTGATGATGCGTTTTTCAGACACATCGACACGGCCAGCGCCTTGCGTGATGCCTTCCAGTCCGGTTTGCGCATGGTGGTGTGCTTCAGGTTCCGTTGCCGCATGGACGGGGGCGGAAAATTCGGTCGCGGGCGCGCGCATCGGGGTTTTTTGCGGCTCTAGTTCGTTCCAGTTCAGCATGGGTTTCGCTCCTGTTCTTGATTCGATGGCGGCGCTTATTGACAGGCTTCGCAGCCAGGGTCATCAATGGCGCAAGCCTTGGGGAGTGCGGTTTGTATGGGGTCAGCCATCACGCCGCGCAGCTTGCCATCCAACTTGGTCATGGTGGTTTTTTCCACGCGGGTCTTGGAGGCGGCACGCAGGTAGTAGGTCGTTTTCAGTCCCATCAGCCAGGCGTTTTTGTACATCTGGTCGAGTTTCGGGCCGGAAGGATCGGCCAGATACAGGTTGAGTGACTGCGCCTGATCGATCCATTTCTGGCGGCGTGACCCGGCCTCGATGAGCCAGCGCGGCTCGACTTCGAAGGCGGTGGCGTACAGCGCCTTGAGGCTGTCCGGGATGCGGTCGATCTGCTGCACGCTGCCATCAAAGTATTTGAGGTCGTTGACCATGACTTCATCCCACAGATTCAGCGCTTTCAAATCCCGCACGAGATACGGGTTGACGACGGTGAATTCGCCGGACAGGTTGGATTTGACGAACAGGTTCTCGAAGGTGGGCTCGATGGATTGCGCGACGCCACAAATGTTCGAGATGGTGGCTGTTGGAGCGATGGCCATCGTGTTGGAGTTGCGCATGCCTTGGGCTTTGACTTTGGCGCGCAGGCTGTTCCAGTCCAGGTGGCTTCGGGTGTCCATGACCAGATACTGCCCTCGGGTTTCCTTGAGCAGTTCGATGGAGTCGATGGGCAGGATGCCCCGGCTCCAGAGCGAGCCTTCGTAGCTCGGGTAACGGCCGCGTTCCGCCGCGAGATCGCTGGATGCCTGAATGGCGTAGTAGCTCACCATTTCCATCGAAGAATCGGCAAATTCGACGGCCTCGGTCGAGCTGTAGGGGATTTTCTGGATGTGCAGCGCATCCTGGAATCCCATGATGCCGAGCCCGACCGGGCGGTGGCGCAGGTTGGAATTGCGCGCTTGTGGGACGGAGTAGTAGTTGTACTCGATCACATTGTCCAGCATGCGCATCGCGGTTTTGATCGTGCGCGCCAGCTTCGCTTCATCCAGCCCATCGGTGGTGACATGCTGGGCGAGGTTGACAGAACCCAAATTACAGACGGCGATTTCCTGATCATTCGTGTGCAGGGTGATTTCCGTGCACAGGTTCGAGGAATGCACCACGCCCGCATGCTGATTGGTGTAGCGGATATTGCAGGGGTCTTTGAAGGTGATCCACGGGTGACCGGTTTCAAACAACATGGAGAGCATCTTGCGCCACAGTTGGGTGGCCTTGATGCGGCGGAAGTTTTTGAGCTCGCCCCGGTCGGCCTTGGCTTCATAGGCGGTGTAGGCTTTTTCGAAGGCCTTGCCGGTCAGATCGTGCAGATCCGGGCAATCGGCCGGGGAGAACAGCGTCCAGTCGCCCTCTTCCATGACGCGCTGCATGAACAGATCCGGCACCCAGTTGGCGGTGTTCATGTCGTGGGTACGGCGGCGGTCATCCCCGGTGTTCTTGCGCAGATCGAGGAATTCTTCGATATCCAGATGCCAGGTTTCGAGATAGGCGCAGACCGCACCTTTGCGCTTGCCGCCCTGGTTTACCGCCACGGCGGTATCGTTGGCGACTTTCAGGAACGGAACCACGCCCTGGGATTTGCCGTTCGTGCCCTTGATATGCGAGGCGAGGGCGCGCACCCGCGTCCAGTCGTTCCCGAGGCCGCCGGCGAATTTGGAGAGCAGGGCGTTGTCCTTGATGGCGGCGAAAATCCCGTCGAGATCATCCGGGACGGTGGTCAGATAACAGGAGGAAAGCTGCGGACGCAGCGTGCCGGAGTTGAACAGCGTGGGCGTGCTGCTCATGAAATCGAAGGAGGACAGCAGCTGATAGAACTCGATGGCGCGTGCTTCGCGGTCGATTTCGTTGATGGCGAGCCCCATGGCGACACGCATGAAAAACGCCTGCGGCAGCTCGAAACGCACGCCCTCATGATGCAGGAAGTACCGGTCGTACAGCGTTTGCAGGCCGAGGTAGGTGAACTGCTGATCGCGTTGGGTATCGATCGCGGCGGCCAGCCGTTTCAAATCGTACTGGCGCAGGGTGGGATCCAGCAGTTCATGTTCGATACCCAGCTGAATGTAGCTGGTGAAGTAATCGGCGAAGAGATCGGCCAGTTCATGCTGTGTGCAGCGGGTCACACTCTGCCGGGTGAACCGCAGCGCCTCGGTGCGCAGGCTGTCGAGCAACAGCCGGGCAGCGACATAGGAGTAGTTTGGATCTTTTTCGATCAGCGTGCGGGCGCTCATCACCAGCGCGGTATTGACCTCTTTCTCCGGCACGCCATCGAACAGATTCCGCAGCGTTTCTTGGGTAACCGCACTGGCATCGACATCGGACAGCCCCGCGCAGGCTTCTTCAACCAGCGCCTGCAGGCGGCCTTCATCCAAGGCGACCCGGTTGCCTTCCAGCGTGGTGACATGCAGGCGTGGCGCCGCAGTTTCTGTGGCGGTTGCGGCTTCAGCCGCCCGCTTCTGCGCCTGCTGTTCCCGGTACAAAACATAGGCGCGCGCCACCTTGTGGTGGCCTTCACGCATCAGCGCCAGCTCGACCTGATCCTGCACATCTTCGATATGCACGGTGCCGCCGCCCGGCATCCGCCGCATCAAGGCGGCCACGATGCCATCGGTCAGGGTGTTCACCAGATCATGCACGCGAGCCGACACGGCCGCGCCGCCCCCTTCCACCGCCAGGAAGGCTTTGGTCATCGCTACTTTGATTTTGCTGGCATCGAACGCCGTGACCTTGCCGTTACGGCGAATGATGCGCAAATGCCCCGGTTCAGTGGCCGTGGTTTCATACAGTGGATTCATCGCGGGCGGCTCGACCGGGGTATGAGTGCTGCGGGCGGTGGTGGCAGAGAGCGGTGGCGTCATGCTGGCTTTCCTTTTCGTGATTGGTGGCGTGTCGTGATTGGCGGCGTAGATGCCCTGGGATTTTTGGACAAGGATCGGGCAATGTCAACTCGATGAATCCACTAAAAGCTGTGCATTTTTGTCAAAAATAACACTACATATAGTGTTTTAGCGGGTTCTGATTTTGTGTGCATCCTGTGGATAAAATGGGCATAAGAACCGACCGGGGACAAGTAAACCCAATCAGGGATAGGGCTTGGCGGGGTTCGGGAGGGCGCGCGACTTTTCCGCTGAACCCGCGGCCAGGCAAGACAAAATGTGGTGCAAAAAAAATTCTGCGTCCGCGCGTCGCCGGTTTAAGCCATCCCGTCGGGGCGTTCGCTACAATGGCTCGATCTTTCATGGCGCTGGAATTTCAGGCGAAGGAATCGGGCAATGCGGATTTTGGTGACGGGCGCGGCCGGATTTATCGGCTCGTCGGTGTCGCGGGTGCTGTTGGCGCGCGGCGACACGGTGATCGGGCTGGATAATCTCAACGATTATTACGATGTCCGTTTGAAGCAGGCACGCCTTGCGGCGCTGCAGGATCTGCCGGGATTTTCGTTTGTGCACGGGGATTTGGCCGACCGGGCGTTGATCCGCGCGTTGTTCGATGAACAGCGGATCGACCGCGTGGTGCATCTCGCCGCGCAGGCCGGTGTGCGCTATTCGCTGGAAAATCCCCATGCTTATGTCGACAGCAATTTGGTCGGCTTTGTGAATATTCTGGAAGGGTGCCGGCATCACCAGATTCAGCATCTGGTGTATGCCTCGTCCAGCAGTGTGTATGGCGCGAATGGCCGGCTGCCCTTTTCCGTGCATGACAATGTGGATCATCCGTTGTCGCTGTATGCCGCGACCAAAAAAGCCAATGAATTGATGGCGCATACCTATTCGTCGTTGTTTGCGCTGCCGACGACGGGGCTGCGGTTCTTTACCGTCTATGGCCCCTGGGGGCGACCCGATATGGCGCTGTTCAAGTTCACCCGGAATATTCTGGCGGGTGAGCCGATCGATGTGTTCAATTACGGTCGGCACCGGCGGGATTTCACTTATATCGACGATATCGTCGAAGGGGTGATCCGCACGCTGGATCACCCCGCCGAGGGCAACCCGGCCTGGGACGCGCTGGCACCTGATCCGGGTTCGTCGCGCGCGCCCTGGCGGGTGTATAACATCGGCAACAGCCAGCCCGTGGAATTGCTGCGGTACATCGAATGTATCGAAGAGGCGCTGGGCAAGAAGGCGCAACTCAATTTGCTGCCGTTGCAGCCCGGGGATGTGCCCGATACTTTCGCCGAGGTGAGTGATCTGGTGCGGGATGTCGATTACCGCCCGAGTACCCCGGTCGAAGTCGGTGTGGCGCGGTTCATCGACTGGTATCGCGCGTATTACCGCGTCTAACAGGCCGTTGAAAAACGCTTTTCAACAAACATCCGGCTAAGTAAACGCGGAATCAATCCCGCCTGCGGGATCAGGACTTGAGCATTGCCAAGATGCCCGCGAGATGCGCCTTGGCCTGCGTCTCGCTGGCGGCCTGGGTCTGTGTGATGCCCACGCCCTGCCAGTGCAGCAGGGACTCCGGGATGTCGTCCAAAAAACGGCTGGGCGTGATGTCGCGCCATTCGCCGTAGCGTCGCCGTCGCTTGCACAGGGTAAAAGTCAGGCTCAGGCGGGCGCGGGTGATGCCGACGAAACACAGGCGCCGTTCTTCCGCCAGCCGTTCCTCGTCCTGACAATCCCGATGGGGCAGGGTGTCTTCCTCCATGCCCGCGAGATACACATGGTTGAACTCCAGCCCCTTGGCTGCGTGCAGGGTGAGTAGCGCCACCGCATTGCTATCCTGCTCGCGGGTCTGCTGATCGAGAATACCGAGCAAGGTCATGCGCTGCGCCAGGGCGGGCAGATCCATGCTGCCGTCCTCGTGTTCCCGGCTGATTTTTTCCAGCCATTCCAGCCATTCCTCCACATTTTGCCAGCGCCGCTCCGCCGCCTTGAGGCTGGTTTCCTGGGTGCGCAGGTAGCCCGCATAGTCGATTTCGGTAAAGAGTTGCCGCACCGTGGCCAGTGCGTCGCCGGGGCGCTGGCGAATGTCATTGAGCCAGTCGGTAAAGCGCGTCAGCCGTTCGTGGGCGCGGGCATCCAGCCGACTGGCGATGCCAACCGATGTGGCCGCCGCGAACAGACTGCTGCGCCATTCCTGCGCCTGTTGGCCGAGTTTTTCCAGCGTGGCCGAGCCGATTTCCCGCCGTGGGGTGTTGATGACGCGCAGGAACGCGGCATCGTCCTGCGGATTGACCAGGAGCTTGAGGTAGGCCATCGCATCTTTGATTTCCGCCCGATCGAAAAACGATTGTCCTCCGGTCAGGGTGTAGGGAATGTTCAGTTTGCGCAGAGCCTGTTCGACGAGCCGCGCTTGATGATTTCCCCGGAACAGCACCGCGAAATGGCGGTAGTCGGTTTGATGACGGAAGTGGTGATGCAGAATCTCCGTGGCGATCCGCTCCGCTTCTTCTTCGGCATGGGCGCAGACGATGACCCGATGCGGCTCGCCGGGGCCAACCGCGCTCCATAGCCGCTTGGCGTGGGTGGTCGTGTCTTTGGCGATCAGATGATTGGCGGCATCGAGGATGCTGTTGACCGAGCGGTAGTTTTGTTCGAGCTTGATCTGGCTCAGGTTCGGGAAATCGGAGGCCAGGCGCTGCAAATTTTCCGGCCGGGCACCGCGCCAGGCATAAATGGATTGATGGTCGTCGCCCACGGCGGTGAACGCGCCGAGCTTGCCCACCAGCAGCCGGACCAGTTCGTACTGGGTGGTGTTGGTATCCTGGTATTCATCGACCAGCAAATACCGCACCCGCGCTTGCCAGCGTTCACGCACGGCCGCATCGTTTTGCAGCAAAGCCACTGGCCGCCCGATCAAATCATCGAAATCCAGCGCATTGCAGGCGGCGAGCTGTTGCTGATACTGCGCGAACAACGCAGCTTGGGCGCGAATCTCCTCATCGGCATGGGTCGCCAGAGCTTCCGGGCGGAGGAGCTCATTTTTCCAGAGCGAAATCTGCCATTGCAGCGCCTTGGGTTCGAGCACATCCTTGAATTCGCTTTGCAGCAGCAGGTTTTTGATGAGGGTTAGGCTGTCGTCGGCATCCATCACCGTAAACCCGGGGCGCAAGCCCAGCGCCGCATACTCTTTGCGGATCAGGTTGAGACCCAGGGTGTGAAAGGTGGAAATGTTCAGCCCGCGCCGGCGTTCGGCAGGCAAACGGTTGGCAATGCGGGTATTCATTTCCCGCGCGGCTTTGTTGGTGAAGGTCACTGCATAGATGTTCCGCGCGGCTACGCCGCTCCGTTCGATCAAATGCACGATTTTTTCCGTGATGACGCGGGTTTTGCCAGAACCGGCACCGGCCAGCACCAGCAGCGGGCCCTGGGTATGGCGTACGGCGGCGCGTTGCGGCGCGTTGAGATCAGCATTCATCGTGGCGTGGTTCGCGTTTACGCATGGCCATCGCCGGGCGCTGCGCCAATCGAATGGGTATTGGCTTCGATCAGCGCAGCGGCCACGATCAGCCCGCCGCCCAGCCAGACCCAGAGGCTGGGGTGTTCATGACCAATCCAGAGCGCCGTGCCACTGGCTACCACCAGCTCCAGCGTCATCAACACCGAGGATCGCCCGGCGGGCAGGCGCTCGACGGCATACTGCGTTGCGATCATCGCGGCCAGCAGCAGGGTGACGCCGTATAACGCGCTTTGTGCCAGACCATTGAGGGTGAGGCGATCCAGCGATTCGGGGAGCAATAGCCAGATGAGCAGGCCAAACACGGCGCCACCAAGCTGCATGACCGAGAGTTTGACGACCATCGGTTCATTCTGCAGGTAACGGAACAGCACATTGGCCGCCGCCAAGGCCAGGCCCGCGCCGAGTGCGGCGAGATCCGCCGGTTTGAACCCCAGGGTCAAATCGGGCGCGAGCAGGGTAAACGCGCCGATCAGAGCCAGCGTCAGCGTCACGATGCGTTGCAGGCTGAGCGCCTCGCGTAGAAACACATGCCCCATCAGCACGCCCCAGGCAGGCAGCAAAAAGAACAGCAGGATCGAGCGGATCACATCGCCATAAACCATGGCCACCGTAAAGCCGATACCCGAAACGCCACTCAGCAGTGCCAATAGCAGCAACCAGTGCAGGGCGATCGGGCGCTCATCCGGGCGATGACGCCAACGGCGGAACTGCGGCCAGACCCAGGGTAGGCAGAGCAGGAACTGCGCACCATAGGCGATGGTCGAGAGCAGCACCGGCCCGACCCCCAAGGTTTCGATGTGCTTGAGCCAGATCCAGGTCAACCCCCAACAGGTTGAGCCGAACATCAGCACCCAGACGGGTGGGGGCAGACGCAGGCGGGCGGGGCTCATGGTTTGGCCAGCCGGGGGCAAAATCAGCCGACAAAGCGCCGGGCATTTTCGAACAGGCGGAGCCAGGGGCTGGCGTCACTGCGTGCGCGATCGGCCGGATCCGCCGACCAGGAAGCCGGTGCCCAGGAGAACTGACTGCGGCGCCAGACCCGTTCTGGATGCGGCATCAGGATATTCACCCGACCATCGGCGGAACAGAATCCGGTTTGCCCCCACAGCGAGCCATTGGGATTCTCGGGATAGTGCTCGGTGGCAATGCCGTGGCCATTCACATAGCGCAGCGTGTTGAGGGCGGTGTCGGCATCGGCCGGATTGCGGTAGCGCACCCGGCCTTCCCCGTGCGCCACGGTGATCGGCAGAATCGCGCCTTCCATGCCGGTGAACAGGATCGAGGGGCTGGGCAGGATTTCCACCAAGGATAAACGGGCCTCGAATTGCTCCGATTGATTGCGCTCGAAGCGCGGCCAATCCGCTGCGCCGGGAATGAAATCATGCAGTTGCGAGAGCATCTGGCAGCCATTGCACACGCCGAGCGTGAAGGTTTCTGGCCGATCAAAAAAGGCGCGCATGGCTTCCGAGGCTTTGGGGTTGTAACGGATGGCATGCGCCCAGCCCGCGCCTGCGCCCAGCACATCGCCGTAGGAAAAGCCCCCGCAGGCGACCAGTCCCTGCATATCGTTCAGCGAGATGCGGCCATGGATCAAATCACTCATGTGGACATCGACGGCGGTAAAGCCCGCGACCGTAAACGCTGCCGCCATTTCCACCTCGCCATTCACGCCCTGCTCGCGCAGGATGGCGACTTTGGGGCGCACGCCCGTGTTGATCAAGGGGGCGGCGATCCGCTCATCCACGGCGAACGGCACCCGCGTGGCACCCAAGCCGGGGTTTTGTTCGTCATCGAGCAGGGCAAATTCCTGATCGGCGCAGTCGGGGTTATCCCGCAGCCGCGCCATCTGGTGGCTGGTGCGCGACCATTCGCGATGCAGCGCGCGGCGGCTGGCGGACAATTGCCTGCTGCCTTGCCATTGGATCTCGATCGAATCCCCCGGCACCGGGCGCCCGATGACATGCACGGCGGCGGAGAGCCCCGCAGCGTCAAACAGGCTAAGCACCGAATCGACGGCTTCACTTGGCACCTGCAGCACGGCGCCGATTTCTTCGCAGAACAGACTGGCAAGCACATCCCCGCCGAGTGGCGTCACATCCAGCGCAAGCCCGCAGCGCGCGGCAAAGGCCATTTCCAGCACGGTGGTGATGAGCCCGCCGTCACTGCGGTCATGGTAGGCCAGCAGTTGGCCGAGGGCGTTGATCTGCTGCACAGTGTTGAACAGCGCCTTGACCGGCGCGGCGGCGACATCCGGCGGCACCTGACCGACTTCGTTGTACACCTGTGCCAGGGCAGAGCCCCCCAGCCGGTGCTTGCCGAAGCCAAGATCGACCAGAATCAGCCGGGAATCACGGTCGAGCTTCAATTCTGGCGTGACGACGCGGCGAATATCGCTGACCGGCGCAAAGCCGCTGACGACCAGGGAAACCGGCGAGACGACCTCCCGGGGCTGGGCGTCTTCGAGCCAGCGGGTTTTCATCGAGAGCGAATCTTTGCCCACCGGAATGGCGATATCGAGCGCCGGGCAGAATTCCAGACCCACCGCGCGCACCGTATCGAACAGCGCCGCATCTTCTCCGGGATGGCCGCAGGCCGCCATCCAGTTGGCAGAAAGTTTGATGGCGCCGGTGTTCTGGATCGGCGCAGCGGCGAGGTTGGTCAACACCTCGGCAATCGCCAGCCGGGCAGAGGCGGGCGCATCGAGGATCGCGACCGGGCTGCGTTCGCCCATGGCCATCGCCTCGCCCGTGTGATGGAAGAAATCGGTGGCCGTGACGGCGCAATCGGCCACGGGCACCTGCCAGGGGCCGACCATCTGATCGCGGCTGACCAGCCCGCCGACGCTGCGATCCCCGATGGTGATCAGAAAACTTTTGCTGGCAACCGTCGGCAGGTTCAATACCCGATGCAATGCCTCTTCCAGCGCGATGCCCTGCGTTGTGAACGGGGCGTAATGCGGGGTGTGGCGCGTGGCGTTCCGATGCATCTTCGGCGGATGGCCGAACAGGGTGTGCATCGGCAGGGCGACGGGGGCATTGTCGAAATGCGGGTCCTGAACGGTGAGGGTCTGCTCCGCCTGAGCCGTGCCGACGATCGCGAACGGCGCGCGTTCCCGCGCGCAGAGCGCGGCAAACCGGTCGAGCCCTTCCTGCGCGACGGCGAGCACATACCGCTCCTGCGATTCGTTGCACCAGATGGCGAGCGGCGACATGCTCGGTTCGTCATTCGGAATCGCCCGCAGGTTGAACACGGCGCCGAGCCCCGCATCGTGCACCAGTTCGGGTAGCGCATTGGAAAGGCCACCGGCGCCGACATCGTGAATGGAAACAATCGGATTGTCGTCCCCCAGCGCGATGCAGCGGTCGATTACCTCCTGTGCCCGTCGCTGCATTTCCGGGTTTGCCCGTTGCACCGAGGCGAAATCGAGTTCCGCCGAGCTGCTGCCGCTGGTTTGGGAAGAGGCGGCGCCCCCGCCCAAACCAATCTGCATGGCCGGTCCACCGAGGACGATCAGCGCATGCCCAGGCTCAATCGCGTTCTTGTTCACCAGTCCGGGGCGCATGGCACCGATGCCGCCCGCGATCATGATGGGCTTGTGATAACCCCGAACGGTATCGCGCGCGCCATCGGGCAGGCTGGCGGCCAGTTCCAGGGTGCGGAAATAGCCGCAAAGTGCGGGGCGGCCAAATTCATTGTTGAAGGCTGCCGCGCCCAAAGGACCATCGCGCATGATGTCCAGCGCCGTCACGATGCGCGTCGGCTTGCCGACGCCGTCCTGTTCCCAGGGCTGCTCATGGCCGGGAATGCGCAGATTGGATACGGAAAACCCGGTCAAGCCGGCTTTCGGTTTGCCGCCCCGTCCCGTGGCGCCTTCATCACGGATTTCGCCGCCGGAGCCGGTCGCCGCCCCCGGATCGGGCGAAATGGCGGTGGGATGGTTGTGGGTTTCCACCTTGGCTAAAAAATGGATTGGCTCATCACAAGACTCGTAAATTTGCGTCTGCGGATTGACGGCAAACCGGGTGCCCGGCCAGCCTTCAATCACCGCTGCGTTGTCTTTGTAGGCACTCAGCACGCCGGCCGGATGCAGCCGGTGGGTGTTGCGAATCATCGCAAACAGGGACAGGTCGTGGTCTTCGCCATCGATCGTCCAGCGGGCGTTGAAAATCTTGTGCCGGCAATGTTCCGAGTTTGCCTGGGCGAACATCATCAACTCGACATCGGTGGGATCCCGCTTGAGTTCGACGAAGGCAGCGTGCAGGTACTCGATTTCGTCGGCCGAAAGCGCCAGTCCCAGGCTTTTATTGGCCTGATGCAGCGCAGCCTCCCCCTCGGTCAATACGGGCACCCGATTGAGCGGTGCCGGTTCCGCCGTGGTGAAGAGCGCCTCAGCCTTGCCCCAGCTTTTGAATACGGACTCTGTCATGCGGTCGTGCAGAACGGCGGCGATGGCATCGAGCCCCGCCTGATCGAGCGGATCGAGCCCAGTCAGTGCGTATTCAATCCCGCGCTCGACCCGGGCGACCGCGTCGATGCCGCATAGAGCCACGATGTCGCTGGCCTTGCTCGACCAGGGGGATCGCGTGCCGACGCGCGGCGTGACGATCAGGCTAACGGCCGCATCCGGCCAGTCGGGTTGCTCGGCGCCATAATCGAACAGGGTGTGCAGCCGGTGGGTGTGCGCTTCGTCCAGCGTTGCCCCAGGTTGCAATTGCACCAGATGGACGAACCGCGCGGCTTGCAGCGTGACCGACGGCGCGATCTCACGGACGGCTGCGTGTTTTTTGGCCAGTCGGAAAGCGGAAAAGGCAGCATTGCCGAAGAAAATCTGCATGATCGATCACTCGTGCCGGGAGTTGGAAGAGAAGCGCCGCCCCGTGGTGGGCAGGATCGGGGGGCAATTGTATCACCGCCACTCCCTCAGGCAGGGGTCACCGCCTGCAGCAAGTCGCGGGCGATGGATGCCGTGGCGTTGCGGGCATTCAGCCGGTGATTGGCGAGCCCCGGAAAGACGGCCTGCACATCATCGGGTAGGACATGATCGCGTTGGTCGATATACGCCCAGGCGCGGGCGAGGTTCAGCAGCATCAATCCGGCTCGGGGAGATAATCCCGGTGCGGACTCGGGATGACTGCGGCTGGCCTGCAACAGTTGTTGAACATAATCGATCACCCGTTCACTGACATGCACTTTGCCGACTTGTTGCCGCATGTTCAGCAGGCGTTGGGCATCGAGCAGGGGGTTCAGATCCGTTAAATGGGCTCGGCCGCCTTCGCCTTTGAGCATGGCGCGTTCGACCGCCGCTGCGGGATAACCGAGATGGGATACCAGCGCGAATCGGTCGAGTTGAGATTCCGGCAGCGGGTAGGTGCCCTGCTGAAAGCTCGGATTTTGCGTGGCAATCACGAAAAACGCCGCAGGCAAGGCATAGCGTTTGCCCTCGATGGTGACTTGCCGTTCTTCCATGGCTTCGAGTAACGCGCTTTGCACCTTGGGCGGGGCGCGGTTGATTTCATCGGCCAGCAGGACTTCGGTGAAAATCGGCCCCGGATGGAAAGTGAATTCCCGCGTGTTCGTTTCGAATACGGAGACGCCCAGAATATCGGCGGGCAGCAGGTCGGCGGTAAACTGCATCCGCCGAAACCGCAGACCCAGCACGCGCGCCAAGGCGTGAGCCAGCGTCGTTTTCCCTAGGCCGGGCAGGTCTTCGAGCAGCAAGTGCCCACCGGCCAGCACCGTGCACAGCGCCTCGCGAATGACCGGTTCTTTGCCCAGTACGACGGTTCCGACTTCGGCGATGATCGCCTGGGCAGTCGCCTGTAAAGCGGCGGGACGGTCATTCATCGCTGGATTACTCATGGGGCGTCACAGGCCGTGGGTTTGCGTTGGAAAGCACGCTGATAGGCAGCCATCAGACTTTGGTGACGGGCACTCTGCATAAACCCCGAGCCGAGCGGCGCAAGCCCAATATAGCCCCCGCGCCCATCAAGCAGGGCTTCGGCCGCCTGGCGTTCGGCGGGGGTGAACATCAACGACAGGGTGGTTGCGTACGCATCGGTTCGGCCGGTCGCTTCATAAACCCGCAACGCCTGAATTGCGCGCGCCGCCAGATAGATGCGGCGGCGCTCGTCGGGCAGGGGCGGGACTTGCGTCAGCCAGTCGAGCAGGGCTTCCCGTTCTTCGGCATCCTCGGCTTGGCCACTGAGGAACAAAGCCTGCGCCCGCCATTCGCCGATACGCAAACTCGCCCAGGCGCTGCCGGGATCGGCGGCCAGACCGATCGCGTCGGTCACCGGCAACAGCCAGTCGAGATCCGCCGCCTCGATCGCCTCCAGCAATGCCTCGGCCTCGGCGGGATCGAGGGTTTGCGCGAAGGGGATCAGCGTCAGCCCGACATTGTTGTTGCGTTCGTAGAGTTCGTCCACAGGATAGACCTCGGACATGCCCGGCACGAGGACGCGGCAGGCATACAGCCCCAGGTGAGTGTAGTCGGCAATATAGACCTCGCAGCCCTCGGCTTCGACCATGGCGCAGAGGGTGTGGAAATTCTGCTCGTTACTGGCGCCGCTGAACTGCCAATGCACAAACGGGAAATCTGGCGTGTCCCGGAAGAACGCCCACGACAACCAGCCGGAGGAATCAATGAAGTGCAGTTCGAGGTTTTGCGGATCGGAGGCCAGTTCGTCATCCGTGGTGGGCGGATGAAAGCCGTGCAGATCGTCGAGCGCCCGGCCTTGCAGGAGCTCGGTCACCGTGCGTTCGAAGGCGACAGAAAAATCCGGATGAGCCCCGAACGAGGCAAACACGCCCCCCGAGGCGGGATCGACCAGCGTTACGCAAATGACTGGATATTGCCCGCCCAGCGAGGCATCCAGCAGCCGCAGCCCGAAGCCCTGTTCGCGCAACGCCGTGATGCTGGCCGCGATGGCCGGATAGTGATTCACCACATGATCGGGAATGACGGGCAGGGCAATGCGCTCGCGGATGACGCGATTTTTGACGAACCGCTCAAACACTTCGGAGAGCCCCTGTGTGCGCGCTTCAAATGGCGTATTGCCCGCACTGAGGCCGTTGCTGACATACAGGTTGCCGACGACATTCGCGGGGAAATACACCGTTTCCCCAGTGCGGATCCGGGTAAAGGGTAGGGCGCAGATGGCCGGTTCGCCACTGTTGAAATCGCACCAATCCTCGGTGCGTGCCTGGTATTCATCCGCGAGATAGTGCCGCCAGAGCGAGTCGTTCAATAGTCCGTCTGGCCGAACTCCCGGTTTTTCGATGACGAACCAACGCTCGGCGGGGTCATGAATCGGGCCGTCTGCTCGGGATTTGTGCCAATGGAAATCGCCAAAAAAATACTGCGAGGCCAGTCGCTCGACAAACTCAGCCAGCGCCGAGGCCAGCGCAGCCTTCTGGCTGGCGCCTTTGCCGTTGGTAAACAAAATGGGGCAGTTTTTGTCCCGGATGTGCACCGACCAGCAATTAGGCACCGGATTCAGCCAGCGCGTTTGTTCGATTTCAAAACCAATGGCCGCAAGCTCGGCTTCAATCCGGTGGATGGTGCTTTCCAATGCGGCATCTTTGCCGGTGATGAGTGTATGTTCCATGGTCAAGTCCCTGTCAGAAAAAAATCAGCAGTGCCACCCGACGAAGTTCACTGGCCAATACGGTGTAAGTGCGGCAGGCGGCACCAGTATCCATGAATTCAACCCCGATCCCCTGCTGCAACAACGCGGCCTGCACCGAAGCGGCACCCCAGCGGGTCTGGCTGCCGGTGCCAATGAGGACGACTTCTGGCTGGTCGGACTGAAGTAAGGCAGAGTGGCTGGCATCCAGTTCGCTCAGGTTTGCAACAGGCACGCGCTCGATCAGCCGTTCTGGCGTCAAAAGAAAGGGCTCGGTCAATTCGCGGTCATTCAGGCGAACACTCTGGGCGGTGAATCCACGGATGATAAAGCGTTGACCTGAATCATCCAGAGAAAGACGCATGGCTTTGCCCCCTTGTTGCTGGGTCATCGAATCATCGGACGACACCTTGATGTTGCGAGACCCGCCGACCCTTGGAATCGGAATGCCTCAATAAAAAAGGTGAAGCCACGGTTGGCCTCACCTGAATCCAACCCCCTCGCGGGTTACCGCAAAGGGGGCGCGCTTCAACTCAGCGGGCCGCAGCGTAGCGACTGGCAACCGCGTTCCAGTCGATGACATCCCAGATCGCCTTGAGATAATCCGGACGGCGGTTCTGATAGCGCAAGTAATACGCATGCTCCCACACATCGATGCCGAGAATGGGGGTGCCCTTGACTTCGGCGATATCCATCAACGGGTTGTCTTGATTCGGGGTGGAGCAAACGGCCAGCTTGCCATCCTGTGCAACGATCAACCAAGCCCAGCCAGAGCCGAAGCGGGTCGCCCCGGCGGTGGACATTTTCTCTTTCAGCGCGTCGAACGAGCCGAAGGTGCTGTTGATCGCGTCGGCCAGGGCGCCGGTGGGCGCGCCGCCGCCGTTGGGTGAAAGAATCTGCCAGAACAGCGCGTGGTTGAAATGACCGCCGCCGTTATTGCGCACCGCCGGGGGCAATTTGGAAATATTGGCCATCAAGGTTTCGATGGGTTTGTCGTCCCATTCGGTTCCGGCAATGGCGTTATTGCAGTTGGTGACATAGGCACCGTGGTGCTTGGTGTGGTGGATTTCCATGGTTTGCGCGTCGATGGATTTATCCAGCGCACCGTAGTCGTAACTCAATGAAGGCAATACAAAAGCCATGGGCTGCTCCTTTGGGTGACAAGCAAGAGGTCAATAAAAACACTCGGAATTTATAACACACCTGCCCGCTGCGCGGGGCTTCCCCTGGCTGATACACTGCGGCCGAGGATGGGGTCAGAGCTGTGGAATGGTACGAAGGAGGCGCGGTGCGCTCTTTACTGTTGATTGCCGATGATTTTGGTTTGAACGAGGCGGTGGATGCGGGCATTTTGCAGCTTGCACAGGCAAAGCGTTTGAGCGGAATCAGTTGCTTGACCCAACTCGAACGCTGGCCAGTGGCGGCTCGGGCTTTGGGGTCGCTGTCGCCGGTGCAGATTGGGCTGCACCTCAATTTCTCTCAAGCATTCGGCAAGGGTTGGCATGCGCCATTGCCGGAACTGATTGTGCGCGCGTATTTACGGGCGCTGCCGGTCGGTCGGATCCGGGAAAGTTTGAATGTCCAGTGGGGGCGGTTTACCGAGGCGATGGGGCGCGCGCCGGATTTTGTGGACGGTCACCAGCATGTGCATCAATTACCGGTGATTCGGGAGGCCATGCTGGCGCTCATCGATCGGGAAGGCGCGACGCCCTGGCTGCGCGTCACCCATCCTCTTCTGGCGCCCGACGGTGGCCTCAAGAGCCAGTTGATCCGGCATCTGGGCGCGCGCTCGTTGCGTCTGCAGGCGGCCGCGCAAGGCTTGCGTTTGCCGCCTGCGTTTGCCGGGGTCTACGATTTTTCCGGTGATGAGGCGCGCTATGCCGAGCGGTTCGCCCGCTGGGTACAAGCGCTACCCAATCAAGCGGTGGTGATGTGCCATCCGGGCCGGGCGGCACCGCCCTCCGTCGAAGACCCCATTGCGGCGGCGCGCCCGCACGAATGGGCGTTTTTCTCCAGCCCGCGTTTTGACGCCGTGATGACCGAGGCGCAATGCCAACTGGCGTTTGACTTGGCACCTGGTCTTGCTCCAACCGAGGTGGCGCGATGAGCGGGATCACGCCCGGGTTTTTGTTGCTGCAAAGCAATGACTTGGACGCTTTGCGTTCGATTCTGGTGGACTGGCTCAAGCGTGCGCCGTTGCCGGCCTTGGTGGATGAAACCGTGCTGATTCAAAGCAATGGCATGGCGCAATGGCTGCGGCTCGGCCTGTGCCAACCACGCGAACGGGGCGGGCTCGGGGTATCGCTGGGGGTGTCGCTGGAGTTTCCCGCACGGGTGCAGTGGCGCTGCTATCGGAGTGTGCTGGGCTCCGGGCAGGTTCCTGAACATTCGCCATTCGATAAATCCCCCTTGCTGTGGCGTTTGATGCGTGTTCTACCGGGGTTGCTGGATGATCCCCGGTTCGCGGTGTTCCATCGTCAGATCAAGCCGTTGGGCGTGCTGGACACCACCCGGCTGTATGAACTGTGTGCCCGGCTGGCGGATCAATGGGATGCCTATCAGGTTTATCGCGCCGACTGGCTGCTCCATTGGGCGCGCGGGCAGGACGATTTACCCTCGGGGGAGCGCCCGTTACCCGAAGAATCTTTGTGGCAACCCGTGCTGTGGCGTGCCGTGTTGGACGATGTGGCGATGACCCATCCCGATGGAGTCACGGGGCGGGTTGGGCTGCACCAGGCGTTTATGAGCCGGGCGCGGCAGATCGACGAACGGCCGGCCGATTTCCCGCCGCGTCTGATTGTATTTGGCGTTTCCAGCCTAGCACCCCAGGTGTTGGAGGTTCTGTCCGTTGCGGCGCGCTGGTCGCAGGTGATCGTGTGCGTGCAAAATCCCTGTCAGGTGTATTGGGCGGATATGTTGCCCGACCTGCCGGGCAAGCCGCTGATGCGGGATCGACAGCAGAATCATCCCTTGCTGGCCGCATGGGGGCGACAGGGGCGAGATTTATTGCGCCTGCTGATGACCCTGGAAGACCAACGCTTCTCTGCTGCGGAACCGGCGCACTCGGCGGAGGCTTTCGTCGAAATTCCCGAGCCGAGGAGCATTCTGCAACACATTCAGCACGATATGCTGCTTGGCCGAAGCCGGGAAAGTCTGCTCGAAGCGCGTCGCTGTGATCCCCCGGATGGCAGCCTCGTTTTTCAGAGCGTGCACAGCCCGCTGCGGGCGGTCGAAGTGCTGCACGATCAACTGCTGGCCGAGTTTGCCGCAGACCCCAGCCTGGAACCGCAGCAAATCATCGTCATGATGCCGGATATCGCAGCTTACGCGCCGGCCGTGTTTGCGATTTTCGGCCGGTTTACCCGGAGTGATCCGCGCTACATTCCGTTTGCGGTTGCCGATCAACCGGAGCAAAACGATCAGGCGCAACGGGCGATGCTCGAACGGCTGTTTGCGCTGCCGCAAAGCCGGTTCGAACGCAGTGAACTGCTGGAATGGCTGGCCGAACCGACCATCCGCGCGGCGTTTTGCCTGAGCGACCAGGACGCCGCACAGCTCGCCGAATGGCTGGATCAAGCGCAAGTCTTTTGGGGCTTGACTCCCCAGCAACGCGCCGAGTTTGGTGCGCCATTGGACTATACCCCGCACAGCACGCAATTTGGTCTGGATCGGCTCTATGCCGGTTATTTGATGGGCGATGCCGGGCCGCTCTGGCAGGGCATTGCGCCACTGGAGTCGGTCGAAGTGGCGCAGGCGGAACTCATCGGCAAGCTCGATCAATTTCTGGCTGCTTTGGCCGAAGCCCGCGCGTTTTTTTCCGATCCGCATACCCCGGCGGATTGGGTTGTGGGACTCCACGGGTTGCTGCCCCGCTTCTTTCAGGCAGACACGGACGAGACATCGACTCAGCTATGGTTGGCGCGTATTCGCACGGCCTTGGCAGAGTGGCAGGATGAATGTTCGATCGCCGCATGGCAGGAGGCGCTGCCCGCCGGTGTCGTTCTCGCTGTGCTCGATGAGCGCCTGTCGTCGCATCGACTCACGCAAAAATTTCTGATGAACGGGGTCAACTTCGCCACCCTGATGCCGATGCGAGCCATCCCGTATCGGCAGGTATATTTGCTGGGGATGGATGATGCGGCCTATCCTCGCCGCCGTCCCCGGCAAGACTTTGATTTGATGGCCGATCGCTATCGACCGGGCGACCGGGCGCGGCAGGAAGATGACCGTTATTTATTTCTGGAGGCGCTGCTCGCGGCCCGGGAGAAATTGAGCATCAGCTGGGTGGGTCGCGCCGTGAAAGATAACAGCCCGCGCAGCCCGTCCATCGTGGTACGCCAACTGCTCGACTACCTTGACGAATGCTGGAAACCGGCAGCCGATCGGGCTTTTGGGCAATCGCTGATCACCGAACATCCGTTGCATCCGTTCAGTTCGGCCTATTTCGATGGCCAGAACCCCTCGCTGTATTCTTTCGACTCGGACTGGCGGCGGGTACATGACGGCTCGACAGAGGGCGGACAACTGCCCTGCTGGATTCCCGAACAACCCTGCACCCTGGCTGATCTGGGCAAATTTCTCAGAGATCCTCAAGATCCGTCGATGCGCCTGCGTTTTGGGATTGGTAAACCGTGGATCCCTGAAACAACGCCCGATCACGAACCGTTTACGCTCGATGGGTTGAGCCGTTGGCAACTGCGCAGCGCGCTCGCCCAACGATTACGCACGGACTGCCCGGCGGATCAAGCCTTGGAGGACTGGTTCGTGCAGACGAAGCAGGAATGGTTCGCCCGCGGGCAAATCCCCTGGCGTTTCGCGCATTGGGAGGCGGAAATCGTGAGCCCGCTGCGCGCGCAATGGCAGGCATGGCAGCAACGGCAGTGCGCTCTCGGCGTCGTGCAGAATCTGCCCGAGCGCTGTCGGGCGCTGCCGGATATCCCCGTCGTATTGCAATGTCCGGCTTTAGTCGTGCGAGCGGCTTCAGACGAGCAGTGGGTCTGCTGCCGATGGATGGACAGCGCGTTGCGTTCAAAAAACCACGGGATTCGTTATGAAAAATGTCTCGAATTCTGGCCTGAGCATCTCGCGGCACAGCTCGAGGGGGTGGCCGTCTCCACTTTTCTGTTGGGAAATAACGGCGATGTCATAGTCTTGCAGCCACTGCCGAGCGATGAGGCAGAACGGCATTTGAGCGCAATCCTCAAGGCATGGATCGAGGGTTTGCAAGCGCCCTTGCCTTTGGCGCCAAATGCGGCGATCGCCTATGTGCTCGCCAAGGACGGCCATCTCGACAAGGCGCGGGCGGCCTATGCGGGGAGTGGTGAGGATCAGACTCAAAGCGACCTACAAAAATTGCCTTGGCTCGCTCGCTTCTGGCCGGATTGGGAATCATTCATTGCGGCCAGCGCCAGTTGTCCCAACGCCGGTTTTGCGGAACTGGCGAGGCAGCTCTATGAACCTTTGATCCATTCGGCGGCTGTGTTTGATTGAGTCGATGCGGCCAAAAAAATACCGCCTGATCAGGCGGTATTGGGTATCAGCGGCCGGTGCAACCGGCCTTATGTGCGCAATGAGGAAATTGCTGAGTAACTCCGCATTTCCTCGGTGAGATTATTTGCCGTAGGCCAGATCAGCACGGCGGTTTTTTGCCCAGGCGGCTTCATTGTTCCCTTCAACCGCCGGACGCTCTTCACCATAGCTCACAACATCGACCTGGCTTGGAGTGACCCCGTCGGCCAACAGAACATCGCGTACGGCTACGGCGCGTTTTTCACCCAGTGCGATGTTGTACTCACGGCTACCGCGGTTATCGGTGTTGCCTTCAACCAGAACATGGCGCTGCGCATTGCCTTTCAGGAATTCGGCATTCTGTTGCAGCATCGGGCGATAAGATGAATCCACATTGTATTTGTCGAACGCGAAGTACACGGTCGCTTGCGCCCCTTTCGGAGCGGTGGCGTACAGCGCGGCCTCATCCGTGCCGTTGGCATTCAAGCCAGAGGCGTCCGCGCCGTTGCCCACTGCGCCAGCACCCGCAGTTTTGGTGGGCGTTGAGCTACAGGCACTCAGAGAAAGAGCAAGAACGCCGAAAGAAGCCAGCATCAGGATACGCATGGGAAAATTCCTCAAGTTAGTAAAGCGAACGATCAATGAAAAACCGCAGAAAAACACTGCGGGATGAGTAGATTTTGCTACGGTAAACCTAGGCTGGCAAGCATTTCGAATCATTTATTGAATTTTTATATGGGCTGGTTGAATTTGGTGCAGAGAGGACGCGGTTTTCCCTCTTTGGAGGCGATCTTATTGTTACAATGTATCCGATACACGCGTTTGCGGAATTTGAGGACCTCACTGATGCATCCCCCTCGTTTTTTTCGTCTTGGATTTTTTGTCAGTTCATTGTTTTTTTTGGTTTTTTCCTCTGTTGTGCAGGCGGATCCTCTGCGGGTGGCCGTGACGATTCCGCCGCAAAAATATTTGGTCGAGGCGATTGGCGGATCGCATGTTGCCGTCACTGTGCTCGTGCCGCCAACGGCAGAGCCTGAAACTTATGAGCCCACCCCGCGACAAATGACGGCGTTGGCGCAAAGCCAAATTTTTCTGCGCATCGGCGTGCCGATCGAGCGAGCCTGGATTCCCCGGTTTGAATCGGCCAATCCCAAACTCGTGATTATCGACACGACGCGCGGGATCGAAAAAATGCCGATGATTCGCCATGTCCATGAGCATGCTCATGCATCGCCCAACCGGCAGGAAGCGCAGCAAGCCGGTCTGGACCCTCATGTTTGGCTTTCACCGGTGTTGGTGCGGATTCTCGCCATGAATACGCGGGATGCCCTGATTGCCGCCGATCCGCAACACGCGGCGGATTACCGCCAGGGTTATGCCAGACTCGCACGAACCATCGATCGGGTTGACGGCCAGATTTTGTCCCTGCTGGCCGAACGCCCCTTGAAGCAAACGGCGTTCATCGTGTTCCATCCGGCGTTTGGCTACTTTGCGGCGGCGTACGGGTTGCAACAGGTGCCCATTGAAATGGAAGGGAAGGAACCCGGTCCGAAGCAACTGGCCGAGCTGATCGATTTCGCAAAATCCCGGGGTATTCGTGTGGTCTTCATCGAGCCGCAGTTTGCGCAAAAGGCGGCGCAAACCATTGCCCAGGCCATTGGGGGGGCTGTCGTGACGATCGACCCGCTGCAAGAAGATTGGCCAGCGGGCATGGAGGCGATCGCGACCGCACTGGCGAAGGTACTGCATCAATGACAGAGATTGGTAGACAGATTCCGGCAACGGTCAACGCGGTTGACATTCATGGTGTCACATTCGCTTATGAACAAACCCCGGTGTTGGAGCAGGTCACTTTATCGATTTCGCGCGGGGATTTTGTCGCCGTCATCGGCCCCAATGGGGGAGGGAAAACTACGCTGATGCGCTTGATGCTCGGGCTGATCAAGCCCACGGCCGGCACGATCCGCCTGCTGGGACAAATGCCGGGATGCGCGCCGGAACGAATCGGCTATGTGCCGCAACACAGCAATACGGCTCCGGGATTTCCGGCCACGGTTGAACAGATCGTCCTGATGGGCTTGCCCGCACGGAAAACGGGATTGGGTCGAAAACTCTTTCATACACCGGCCGAACGGGAATTGGCCGCGAGCAAAATGCAAACCGCCGGTGTGCTGGAATTGCGTCATAAACGCTTGAATGCCTTATCGGGCGGGCAGCGTCAACGGGTGTTGATTGCACGAGCCCTGATGACACAGCCAGAACTGCTGATTCTGGATGAACCGTTATCGAATATTGACCCCTATGGTCGTCAATGCATTCTCGAAACCCTGCGCGAACTGCCGCCCGCAACCACGGTGGTCATGGTCAGTCACGATCTGGGCATCACCGCCAATGCGATCAATCGAATCGTGGCGGTCAATCGGTTTGTCCTCAGCGGGGAGGGCGGGCAGCTCACGCAGGCAATGCTGGATCTCATGTACGGCGTGCACGCAGACGGATGTCCGGTTCACTCACTCCTCCATCATCTGATCGAGCAGGAGCCATCCCGTTTGGCAGCGAGGAAGCCGCAATGAGTTTCTGGGATTTATGGCAACAAAGTTTCATGCAACATGCCTTGCTGGCGACGGTGCTGGTCAGCGTGGCCTGTGGCGTGATTGGTGCCCTCGTCGTCGTCAATCGTTTGGTGTTCATGGCGGGGGGCATCGCGCACACCGCGTATGGCGGGGTCGGGCTGGCGATTTATTCGGGCTTGCCGGTGCTGCCGGTCGCTGGCGCATTCACTGCGGCGGCGGCATTCTTGCTGGGGGTTCTGACCCGAACCCGGCGAGAGCGAACGGATACACTGATCGGCGTCATCTGGGCGGGCGGCATGGCCTTCGGCATCATCCTGATCAATTTGACCCCAGGCTACAATGTTGGCCTGATGAGCTATCTATTCGGCAGCCTGCTCACCGTCCCTGCGGATGATTTATGGCTGATGTTCGGTATCGACCTCGTCATCGTGAGCCTCACCCTGTATTTTTATCAGGAATTGCTCTCTTTCTCCTTCGACGCGGATTTTGCCCAATCGCGGGGGATCGCTGTCCGCGGGCTATATTTCATGCTGTTGATCATGGTGGCAGAAGCCGTGGTGATGATGATTCAGGTCGTCGGTTTGATCCTGGTGATCGCGCTCCTCACCTTGCCACCCTATCTGGCGGAGCGGCATACCAAAACCCTGTTCGGTCTCATAATCGGCTCGGGCTTATGGAGCCTGCTATTTTGCTTTATCGGGCTTTGGGCGGCCTATCAATTCGATTTGAGTAGTGGCGCCAGCATCATCGCCGTCGCGTGCATCACTTATTTGCTTTACCTCGCGGGTGAATCTGTCTGGCGGCATTTGGTGCCAACGAAGGTTCAGGCATAAACTCCTGCCGGTGGGAGATTGCCTTGGGAGTCAAGCGTCGTGGATTTTCGACCATTATTTCGAGTAGCGCCCGGTGCCCGGGTTTCACTGGCGGAGATTAATCCCAATGCTGCCGCTGTCGGGTTTGATGCAGAAGATAAAGCAGCGGTCAAATCGTCACTCGAGCGTTACCGCGAGGAGATGGAGTCATTCCAATATCGCCTGTATGCCGATGGGAGTAAATCCCTGCTGGTAGTGCTGCAAGCGATGGATGCTGCGGGTAAAGATGGCGTCATTCGCCATGTGTTTAGTGCGATGAACCCCCAGGGAACGCGCGTCCAGGCATTCAAGCAACCGACACCCGCCGAGGCGGCGCGAGATTTTTTATGGCGAGCTCACCTGCATGCCCCCGCCCGCGGTGAGGTCGTCATTTTTAACCGCTCGCATTATGAAGATGTGCTCGTCGTGCGCGTGCATGAACTGGTTCCAGAAGAAATCTGGCGTGCGCGGTATGAGCAAATCAATCAATTTGAACGATTATTGTCCAGCAACGGCACAAAGATTCTTAAATTCTATTTGCATATTGACGCCGATGAACAACTGGCACGATTCAAAAAACGATTAGACGACCCGAATCGCCACTGGAAAATCAGTGAATCTGATTATACCGAACGAAAATTTTGGCCAGACTACATTCAAGCCTTTGAAGAGGCGATAGAAAAAACCAGTACCGAAGAGTCACCGTGGTACATCATCCCGTCCAATCAAAAATGGTTTAGAAATCTTGCCATCTCGCAAATAATCACTGAAACCATGCGTGAAATGAATTTGACTTTGCCGATGGTTAAAGTCGATTTGGAGGCCGTTCGGCAACACTATCACGCAGCAAAATCCCAGGCCGAAAAAATCAAACAATCATCCCTGTAAAATTCCGGCTTGGTTGAGTTGCATGCCAATCTATCGAAGTAATTTTGCTCACCGGCTTCAGCAGGAAAGCCATGCCCGGCGGCTTCAACTGATCCGTTTGGCCGGTTTATTCGTAACGACCTTGCTGGTGACTGCGGTTGGCCTGGCTTTGCTTGATCCTGCCGATATCCCGTGGTCTCTAAAGCTCTTCAATGCCATCTGGAACGCCACCAACCTGGTGACTACACTGGGGGATTTCACCCCCTTCACCGTGCCACAAAAAGTATTCATGATCGTCGCGAGCTTCGCCATATTGGTATTAGGCAGCTTCGCCGTGACCAAAACGATAGACTGGCTGACCAACCCGATTGCCGCCATTTACCGGGAAAATCGACTCATGAAAAGCAATTTCGCCACCTTGAAAGACCATGTCATTATCATCGGCTTTAGTCCACTCGGGCGAATTGTCGCGTCGTTGTTGGCGGAAGGGCGCAATCTTCTTGTGATTGAAACGCGAGAAGATTTAGCGAATCAGGCTTCGGAACAGGGTTATCTCGTTTTGCTGGGTGATGCGGGAACCGACGATGAAGTATTCACCCACGCGGGTATCGAGCAAGCGGCGGCGCTGATCGTAACCAGCGAGTCGCCGGATCGGAAACTTGCCATCACCCTGATGGCGCATGCGCGTAATAGCAATTTACGCATTGCGGTGACTGCCGAAGATGAGACACGCGGACTCCTCTTGCGCCGGGCGGGGGCTACCGATGTCGTGGTCGCGGATGATTTGATTGCACACACCCTCATTGGCCACCTCCCCATCAAGGCCTCACCATCGCTTGACACAAAAATTTAACTCGGCATAATGCGCGCCACCTGTAAATCACGGGGCTATAGCTCAGCTGGGAGAGCGCCTGCATGGCATGCAGGAGGTCAGCGGTTCGATCCCGCTTAGCTCCACCAATCGATTGTTTTTGGCGTCTAGCGAAGCCAGAAAGTCCCTGAAAGCCCGCATTGCAACAAGCTTTGCGGGTTTTTATTGTCCGAGTTCGTCTGGCCCAATCAGCGCTGGGTGTCGGATTTCACCTATGTCTCGACCTGGCAAGGCTGGCTGTATGTGGCCTTCGTGATCGACATCTTTGCCCGGCGCATCGTCGGTTGGCGGGTGAGCCGATCCATGACCACCGACTTCGTGCTGGACACGCTGTATGCCCGCCAGCCCGAACGCGACGGCAGCCTGATCCACCACTCCGGCCGGGGCTCCAATATCTCAGCATCCGCTACAGCGAGCGTCTGATGGAGGCGGGTGCCGAACCCTCGGTGGGCAGCAAGGGCGATAGCTATGACAACGCCCTGGCCGAGACGATCAATGGGCTGTACAAGACGGAGCTAATCCACCGACGCGGCCCGTGGAAAACGCGGGAATCCCTCGAACTGGCGACGCTGGAATGGGTGCACTGGTTCAACCACCAACGACTGCTGGAACCCATCGGCTATATCCCTCCAGCAGAAGCTGAGGCAAACTACTACCGGCGATGTGCCAAACAGGCCGAAACAACGGTCTGTACTTAAACCAGATAGCCTCCACGAAAGTCGGGGCGGTTCAGTGGAATTGATTTCGCATGAAGTATCACCGCATCCATGCGGATTCTCAATCGGCTCTGTGAGCCCGACGATTTATCTCTTCGGGGTGATGTTGCGTCAGGCGGTTTCCGGGATATCTGCCTTCGGATGGGATTTACTCAAATCATGCCCCAGCAGCATATAGACCCCGGGCACGATAAACAGGGTGAAGAAGGTGCCAATCCCCAGCCCTGAGGCGATCACGAGCCCCAGATCGAAGCGGCTGACCGCCCCGGCGCCGGTCGCCATAATCAAGGGGATGACCCCGAGCACCATGGCGAAGGTGGTCATCAGGATGGGGCGCAGGCGTAGCCCTGCCGCCTCGATGATCGCGGCGCGTTTGCCGAGGCCGGTCTTTTGCAGGTTATTGGCGAATTCCACGATCAGAATCCCGTGTTTCGAGATCAGGCCGATCAGGGTAACCAGCCCCACTTCCGTGTAGATGTTCAAGGTTGCGCGGCCGATCCCGAGGTTGATAAAGATCAGGGCACCGGCGATGGACATCGGCACCGAGACCAGAATGATCACCGGATCGCGGAAGCTTTCAAACTGGGCGGCCAGCACGAGGTAGATGATGATGATGGCGAACAGGAAGGTGAGCGCCATGCCGCCGGATTCCTGCATGAACTGGCGGGAGGGGCCGGCATAGTCGTAGTTATAGCCTTGGGGCAAGGTCGCTTTCGCCAAGGCCGCGAGTTTTTCCAGGGCGACCCCTTGCGGGATGGTCGGGAAGTTGACGCCCTGAATCGTGGCGGCATTTTGCTGCTGGAAGTGGTTGATGGCTTCCGGCTCGACCGTGGTTTTCAGGGAGACGACGGTGGAGAGCGGCACCATTTGGCCATTGCTGGCGCGTAAGTAGTAGTTTTTCAGGTCGGCTGGATTGAGCCGGAATTGCTGGGCGACCTGGGGAATCACCTTGTACGAGCGCCCGGCCAGTTCAAAGTAATTGACATAACCACCACTCAGCATCGCGGAGAGCGCCGAGCCGATGTCCTGCATGTTCAAACCCAGTTGCGCGGCCAGGCTGCGGTTGATTTCGACGGTGGCCTGCGGCAAATCGATCCGTAAATCGGTTTGCAGGAAGATGAAGTCGCCGGATTTCAGCGCTTCGGCCAGAAAATCATTGGCCACTTTGAATAACTGATCAAACGGCTGGGTGGTGGTGATGACGAATTGCACTGGGAAGCCGCGCGCACCGGGGAGGGAAGGCGGCTGGAACACCGCATTTTGCGTACCGGCAATTGCGGCCAGTTTTTGTTGTACCAGCGGTTGCAGCTGGCTGGCGGTTTGGCTGCGCTCATCCCAGGGTTTGAGCACCATGCCGCTGATGACCTGGGTCGGTGTGTTCAACTGGAAAACATGATCCGTTTCCGGAAATGAGGCGAAGTCTTTGTTGACCTGATCGGCATACAGCTCACGCTGCGCCAAGGTGGCCGTGGGCGAGTTGAAGGCAATGGAAATCAACACGCCCTGATCCTCTTGCGGGGCGAGTTCGGTCATCGAGGTGGTGTATAAAAAGTAGATGCCGCCGAGCATCAGGAAGATAAAAACGGCGATGACGGAGAGATGGTTCAGCACTCCGCTCAGGCGGCGTTGATACCGCTGGTGCAGCCCTTCAAACCGTCGATCAAGCCACAACACCAGCCGATCCTGCCAGTTGCCGCCCTCTTTTTTGGGCGCGCGGAGCAGCTTGCTGCACATCATGGGTGAGAGAGTGAGCGCAATGATGGCGGACATAGTGACCGCGCCGACCAGCGTGAAGGCGAATTCCGTGAACAAAGCCCCCGTCAAGCCTTGCATGAACCCAATGGGGACATACACCGCAATCAGCACCACCGTCATCGCCAGAATGGGGCTGGCGAGTTCGCGGGCGGCTTGCAGGGCGGCGGCAAACGGCGTGGCGCCCTCTTCGAGGTGTCGGCTGACATTCTCGACCACGATGATGGCGTCATCCACCACGAGCCCGATCGCCAGCACGAAGGCGAGCAGGGTCAGGAGATTGATCGAGTAGCCCAGCATCAGCATGACGCCGAAGGTGCCAATCAGCGAGAGCGGAATGGCGATTACCGGAATCACGACGGCGCGCAAGGAGCCCAAAAACACGAACACGACCAGCGTGACGATCAGGATAGCTTCGCCCAGCGTCTTGACGACCTCATCAATGGAGGAATGCACGAATTTGGTCGAGTCGTAAACGATATTGGCCTTGAGCCCGTCCGGGAGCTGGCTCTCGATCCCCGGCATGACGGCACGGACGCGCTGGATCACATCCAGCAAGTTGGCGCCCGGCGCGACCTGAATGCCGATATACACCGCTTTGCGTCCATCGAAGGAGACGCTGGAGTCATAGTCATCCGCGCCGAGACTGACCTGTGCGACATCTTCAAGCCGGACGATGGCGCCATTGCTTTGCTTGAGAATCAATCGTTTGAACGCATCCAGTGAGTCGATGGCGGTCGAGGCGTTCAAATTGACCTGCACCATCTGGCCTTTGGTCTGGCCGCTAGCGGAAAGGTAATTGTTGGCGGCCAGGGCGGAATAGACATCCGCCGCCGTCAGGCCGACCGCAGCGAGTTTCTGCGGATCCAGCCAGGCGCGCAGGGCGAAGTTTTTTGCGCCCAGAATTTCGGCCGTTTGTACCCCTTCGACGGCTTGCAATTTCGGCTGCACCGCGCGCACGACATAATCGGTGACCTGATTCGGCTGGAGCACATCGCTGTAAAAGCCGATGTACATGGCGTCGATGGTCTGGCCGACCGCCACCGATAACACCGGTTTCTGGGCTTGGGGCGGCAACTGATTCAGCACCGAGTTCACCTTGGTGTTGATCTCGGTCAGCGCTTTATTCGGATCGTAATTCAGCCGCAGGTTAGCGGTAATCGTGCTGACACCCTGCGAGCTGGCCGAGGTCATGTAATCGATGCCGTTGGCCTGCGCGATGGCATTTTCCAGCGGCGTGGTGATGAAACTGGCGACGAGGTTGGCATCTGCCCCTGGGTAAGCCGTGCTCACCGTGACGACGGCGTTTTCGGTGTAGGGATATTGCAGGACGGGCAGCAGGCCGAACGAGCGTAACCCGAGCACGAGAAGTACGAGGCTGACGACGATGGCCAGCACCGGCCGGTCTACGAATATGTCCGTAAATTTGCGTTGAGACGCGGAAGGGCTGCTCATTCGTCCTTCACCTCGGGATGGGGGTTGTTACTCGGTTCGATCGTGTTGTTGATCAGGACGGGGGTGCCATTACGCAGTTTGATTTGTCCCGCCGTCACCACGGTTTCGCCCGCTTTCAGACCGCTGAGAATGGCCGTCTGGTCGCCCCGAGTCATGCCGGTGGTGACAAAGCGTTGTTCGGCCACCTGCTGGGGTTTGCCGTCCGCGCCCTGTCCTTTGTCCACCACCACGAACACGGTGCTGCCGTAGGGGTTATAGGCAATGGCGGTGGTGGGTAAGGTCAGGAAGGATTCCGGGTTGCCCTGGCGGAGTTGGGCGGTAGCAAATACCCCGGGCAGGAGTTTGCCGTCGGGGTTGGCAATTTCGGCGCGCACCGTGAGATTGCGGGTCGCCGTATCGATTTGTGGCTCGATCGCCTGAATTTTGCCCTGGAAGGTTTGGCCGGGTGCGGCATTGGTCTCTACCGTCAGGGCATCGCCGATCTGGATCAAATGCAGTTGCGACTGCGGAATCTTGAAATCCAGATACATCGGATCGAGATGTTGCAGGCTCACCACGGCGGTGCCCGCCGCGAGAAACTGGCCGAGATCGACTTGCCGGATCCCGAGCACCCCGGCAAACGGCGCGCGCAGCGTTTTTTGCGCAATCAGGGCGTTTTGGGCGTCGAGCTGTGACTTGGCGCTCTTGAGCGTGGCTTCATCACTGTCGATCACCGCCTGGCTTACGGCCTGAATCTTGAGTTGTGCGCGATCGCGTTGGAGGTTCTGTTCGGCCAGCGTCACATTGGCCTGCAATTGGGGCAGTTGCGCTTTGAGCGGGTCTGCATTCAGTTCGAGCAGCACTTGGCCGGCCTTGACCGACTCGCCGGATTTGAAATGAATGGCCTTGATCAGGCCGGAGACTTCGGTGGTGAGATTGGTCGATTGCACCGCACGCAGCGTGCCCACGGCCTCGATTTTCGGCTGCCATTCACTGGGTTCGACGACCATGGTCGAAACGGTTTGCGGGGGCATGCCATGCCCCCGAATCGCCTTGTCGATCATTTTGTTGCGAAAGACCTGGAAGCCATAGATGCCGCCGAAAACCAGCGCAACCAGAAGCAGCATGACGATCATGCGGATGGGGGTACCTTTGGTCATGGGGTGACAGTCTCCGGCAAATCATGGGAACGAGAAGAGGGGGTACTGGGCGGGGGCGTTGGACTCCCCATGGCCTGATACAGCGCGACCGAATCCGTCAGGCGCTGCATGCGCGCGGCCAGCGTCAGCAATTGGGTTTGTTGCACCTGCTGTTGCGCCGTGAGGAGCTGCAGGGCAGTGGTCGAACCGAGTTTCAGTTGTTGTTCCGTCAGTTGTAACGAGTCTTTCGCGGCCTGTTGGGCGGCGACTTGGGCGTTCAGGGTCTGGGCGTCAATTTCGATGGCACGCAGGGCATCCGCGGTGTTGCGCAACCCATCCAGAACGGCCTGCTGGTAGTTGGCGGCGGCTTCGGCAAGGGCGGCCTTGGCCGCTTCGGCACCCGCTTTCAAGCCACCATTGAACAGCGGCTGGGTGAGGCCAGCGACCAGGCTCCAGATGATCGAATCGGCATTGAACAGCGCCGCCGGGGTGAGTGCTTGTGAACCCAGGGTCGCACTCAAATTGATCTGCGGATAGAGGTTGGACAGCGCCACGCCATACTGGGCACTGGCGACATGCAGCAGGGCGCTGGCGGCGCCGATGTCGGGCCGATTGGCGACCCATTCCGAGGGGACGATGACCGGGAGGGATGCGGGCAGGGTAAATTGATCGAGCGAGAAGGCGGGGATGTTCGCCTGGCTCGGCTGCTGCCCCGTGAGCGTGGCCAGCAGGTGATCGGCCTGCGCGCGTTTGAATTGCAGCGGCGGCAGCGTGGCGGCCGTTTGAGCGCGTTGTGTCTTGAGTGAGAGCACATCGGCGCGGGTGGCAGCGCCCAGCGCCAGCCGTGCCGTCATCAGTTCGATCTGCCGATCCTGATCGCGCAAAATCGCCTGAGTGGTGCGGATCTGGTCATTGAGCATCGCCTGTGTCATGGCCTGCACAGCAATATTGCCCGCCAGGGTGAGACGGGCGGCGGCGAGTTCGTACTGTTGGTAATCGGCTTGCGCGGCCAGCGCCTCAAGGGTGCGACGATTGCCGCCAAACAGATCGAGGTTATAGCTGACGGCGATTCCGGCGTGATACAGCGCAAATTGCCGTTTTCCCCCTTCTTGCCCGATCTGCGAATTGTTGCTGCCCTGATCTTGCCCGGTGAAGCTGGCGTTGACCTGGGGTAATTCGCTGGCACCCGCCTGCGCCTGATACGCTTTGCGCGCCTGCTCCAGCCGCGCCTGTGCGGCGGCGAGCGTCGGGCTGTTATCCAGCGCCTGGGCGATGAGCTGATCGAGGGCGGGATTGCCGAAGGTCTGCCACCACCGCGTCGGGCTGGTCTGCGCGGTCAATGACTGCGCGTTCCCTTGCGCCGTATCGGGCGTGGCTTGCGTCTGTGTGGGCAACGCCTGGGGGGTGTAGTGCGGGCTATCCGGCGCCGCCGGAGGGACAAAGTTCGGTCCGACCGCCGAACAGCCGGTCATGCCAATGAGCAACCCCGCCGTGAGCAGGCGCAGAGGCCAATCCAGGCGGGTCAGAGCGGGCGTGGTTCGCGCAGCGGGCATCTTTGGGGAGGCTCCTAAACAGGATGGGGCGAATCAGGTCGGGGAATCTGGTCGGGTTAAGGGGCACCCGCGCCGAGCGAGTGTAGTATAAAAAATCGACGGGTTTCTCTGGCTGAGTTGTGTGTGGCTTGATGGCTCGTTGATTGGCCTGAAACCGTAGGTGCCACGGCGATTGGCGACGACAGACTGACGGAAATTCAGGGGCAATGGCTCCAATGCCTTAGCGCAAAACTCAACTTCGCGGTTAAAGATAGCATGCTAATGATTTTTTGTGCAATCCATCGCGCGGTGCAGCACGCGAATGCGTTGTGTTTGTGCGCGAGTGCGGGCATCCGGTGTGATGCTACTGTCTCGGCGAACGGCGGGGGCTTGAATCCCCGGTGATCTGGGCGAGGTTATGGCGTTAAGCGATCTGCAATGGTTTCGATGCGATCTCGGCCACTGTGTTTAGCGCGGTATAACCCGTCATCGGTGCATTGATAGAGGATGTCGAAGGGGACGCCCGATTCCGCGACGGCGACACTCAAGGAGGCAGTCACGCGCAGGCCAATTTCTTCCGTCAGGCGAATTTGGCGGATGCGTTCGCTCAATTGTTTGGCGGCGTGCTCGGCGGTATCGAGCCGATCTGTGGCGAGCACCACGCCGAATTCTTCGCCCCCCAGCCGGCCGCAGTGACCTGCTTGGCCGATGGTGTCTTGCATGGCGGC
Source organism: Halothiobacillus sp. DCM-1 (assembly GCF_045689735.1). Classification (GTDB taxonomy): domain Bacteria; phylum Pseudomonadota; class Gammaproteobacteria; order Halothiobacillales; family Halothiobacillaceae; genus Halothiobacillus. The sequence continues at coordinate 1,388,062 of NZ_CP142685.1, read as the reverse complement.
GGCCAAGGCGGTGAGCACTTTGTCGCCCGTTGGGTGGCCGTAGCGGTCGTTGATTTGCTTGAAGTGGTCGATATCGAGCAGGATCAGGGCGATCGCTTGTTGTCTTAGCAGGGTTTCGGCCTCGTGAATCAGGCTGTTGCGATTGAGTAGCCGGGTCAAGCCGTCGTGCCGGTTCTGGTAGCTGAGAGCTTCCGTCAGTTCGCGCAGGCGTTGGTTGGCAATATTGAGTTCCAGTTCGGTGCGGTCGGAATGGCTGATGACCCGTCGCATGTCGCGGATCACCCGTTCATATTCGCTGATCAGTTCGCCGAGGGCGTGATGGATCACCGCCGGGGAGGGATCTGCGTGCGCACGCAGGGCGTGGTCGAGGACCGCCCGTTCTCGGGCAAACAGATCGGGTTCGGCCGGGATGCTCATCAGGATTCGATCGGCTGGGCATGAAATTCAATGGCCGGGAAGTCTTCGGCGAGTTCGAGTCCGAATTCGAGGATGGTCTCGTCGTCCACATCATGATGCCAGTCGAGGACGACGGTATTGCCGTCTTCCACGGCCTGATTCAGCCGGTCGAACAGACTGAATAGCATTTTGGTACTGGAGCTGTTGAAGTAGTTGAGCTGCACTTCGACATGAATCCGGGCATCGTGCAGTTGATCGAGCCAGGCGCTGGTTTGCGCCAAAATTTCTCCATAAAACGCGGCGGCACTTTCGGGGTAGGACTCTCCCCGAAGCGATAGGTGGCTGTTTCTAAAGTCGAATAGGACTTCAGGCGTGTTGCTGGTGGCGGGGCGGTGGAGCGTTTCCATGAGGCGATCCTTGGATGGCGCGGCCGGTATTAAATGGTGGCCTTGAGGGTGAACATGAACAACCCGTGTTCATTGGGCGCGAAATGAAATTCGACGGGGGCAGAGCTGTCTTTGGCAATGGTCAAAAACCCGAGGCCAGCGCCTTTGCTGTCTTGATCGGTCTCTGCGCGCAGGGTTTTGCGGTAGGCATCTTTGATCTGATCGGCGTTCATTTGCCGCAGGGGTTCCAGAATGCCTTTGAGTTTGTCGGCGTATTGCGCGTCCACCGGGTTGGCGCAGGTGATGAAGAATCGTCCCTCGGTATGCATCACCATGACCGAGCCAGCGCGCATTTCCAGGGTGGCCTGATCCGGTGGCGTCAGCATGTCGCTGGAGTAGTGCACGATGTTCTGCGCCATTTCGATGAAGGTGGAGAAAATCTTGCGGCGCACCCCGCCCGGGGCATCGGATTGTTCCAGGCGCAAGCGGACGGCATCGCCAATCGCATTGATGATGTTCTGCGAAAAATAGCCTGCGTAGAAGAAAATCAACCCCTCAACCAGCCCTGGGAAGCAGGGCGAATCGGTGATGGCGGGGGGCTGAAGGTCGGGCGCGTCGTTCATGGTTCAAAGTCCTTTGTGCTCATTACAAAGCGGGTCAGCCCACATTCAGCGCCAAGAGGGTGACATCATCCCGGCGCGCTTCGGTGCCCTGATACTGGCTGAAAAGATGGCGGAACGCCTCGACCTGATCCGCCATGAGCGCGTGCCGCTGGCTCGTCAAGAAATCGCTCAGACGCCGCTTGCCAAAGGCAATGCGCTTGGCGCCCCCGATCTGGTCGATGACGCCATCACTCAGCAAAAACACCCGCGCCGGCGCAGTGATCGGGATGGTCTGGTTTTGCCACACGGCATCCATCGGCGTATTGGCATAACCCACGCCCTTGCGGTCACCAGAGAAACTGCGCAGTGGGGCGTCGCCTTCCTGGTCAAGAACCAGCAGCGGGGAATGGGCACCGGCAAAGGTCAGGCAGGACTTTTCGCGTTCATATCGGACGATCACGCCATCGAGCCCGTCATCAGAATTTTCCTGTTCATCCGGCGCGGCCTTGTGCTGATTGAGCGCCCGTTTGATGTGTTGGTTGACGGCCGCAAGGAGCATGGCCGGGTTCTGGTTGCCGTGTTGGGCAAGCGCCTGTTCCAGTGCGGATTCGGCAATCAGCGTCATGAACGCGCCGGGCACGCCATGGCCGGTGCAGTCGAATAACACCGCCAAAAAGCCGTCCTCGGTGGGGATGAATTGAAACAAATCGCCGCCCACCACATCGCGGGGCTCCCAGACCAACCAGTGATTTTCTGGATAGTGCGCTTCCAGTGCCAGCCGGGCGGGTTTCATGATCGATTGCTGGATGACGCTGGCGTACTCGATGGATTCCATCAGCAACCGATGCTGGCGGGCTTGCAATTCGGTCATGGCGTGCATCAAATCCAGCACCTGGCCGATGCCCTGATACTTGCCGTCCTGCACGATGATGAACCCGTCGGTGAATACCTTATCCCCGGCCTCGACGGCGAGTGCCGTGAGTTGCTCGATGCGCACGGACGCCTCGACGATCAACGGATCTTTATCCATGAAGGTGATGCAACTTTTCTGACTGTACAACTCGGGGTAGTACGGTTTCGTCATGTTGCTGTGGAACAGATTGCGGTTGATCAACCCCAGTGGGCGGTCGTCCTCATGCAGCACGGGCAGATTCCGCAGGCTGGCCTTCTGCGCAAACAGACCCATGATGTCAGCATTGGAGAATGCCGGCGTGACGGCGCGGGCTTCGATCAATAGATCCCCCGCAAAGCGAATTTCTTTCAGCATGAGGCCGACTCTAGTCTGAGTTTGTTGCGGGATGTTGCGCCTCTTATGTGACAACGATTTGACAAGCCCGATCCGCATCGATCTGCCGGTGTTTTGCATGGGTATTGCAATTTTCATTGGCTTGGCGCGACGGAATCGTGCCGAAGAGCAAAGGGGTTCTTGCCCATTGTTTGCTGATTGTTTTGATAACAACCTGTTTTTAATGGTTTATCCTCGCTCGATATGTTTTTATTGACATATCTGGCAATGTATTTGCTAAGATATATCGCCCATCCACCAAAGGGACGCCCGCCTGCATGAAGAGGTTCGGCGTTAAACCGCAGAAGGACTTGCCCTGTTTGAGTCGATCCTGTTCAGGTTCGGCTCGGTTCGCCCAAGCGGCGAAAACCAGGCCCCCAAGAAGTTTCAAGTGTGACTTCTTGACTTTGCCAACCCGGCGACGGGTTGGTTTTTTTTTTGCCTATTTTGTTGCTTGCCCATGGGCTGTCCTGCCGAACCTTTTGTTCGGCAGGGGGCGCCGCAGGCAGAGTCGCTCAATGCTGGATAAAGCGGAGGTTCGGCAGCGGCGATAAATGGGCGTCGGCAACCGCTTCCAGGGCATCGGGGTTGATGCCGAGGGCAGCGAGGAGCGTGGGAGCGACCTGTGTGGTCTCTACGGCAGTAGTCACGCGGCTTCCGGGCTGGGCGAGCTGGGGATTGGAAAGCATTAAGGCAACATGCCGATCATTGTTACGCCAGCCGCCGTGCTCGGCCAGTTTGTGATCGTCCGGTTTGGTGTAGATGACGCCGGGCTGGGTTTCAATCATGAGATCGGGCAGGCGATGATCGTTGGCAGGAACGCCGAAGTGTTGCTGCAAGGTTTGACCAAACCAGAGTTTTTGGATGCCCAGCGTCTGGCGTTGCCCCTGGAGAGCCTGCACGATCCGGGCGAGATCTTCCGGTTTTTTCAGCCACAGCAGCGCGCCCCGATCTGTTGTGAGTTGGCCGATGGCACCGGGCGCTGCGGATTCGATGATCTGTTTGAGCAAGCCTTTGTCGATGCGGCGTTCCGTCTTCGGGGCGATGGGGCCATTGCCATGTTTGGCGACAATAATGAGGAGCGTGTCGTTCAGCCGGTGCTGTTGGCGTAGATCATCGACCAGCAGGCCAATCTGTTGATCGCAGTGCGCAATCGCGCCCGTGAGTTCCGGGGTGGGTTTGCCGTTCGCATTCAGATAGCCGGCTTTTTTCTGGCCGACATTGACGGCTTGCAGGTTGAGGCCGGTCAGGGTCGGTACGGGCGCGGGGTGGTTGCCTGCATGATTCAACCCGTTCATTTCATGAATGACGGCGGCCATTTTTTTCGCATCGTAGCGTTCGGTTCGGGTGATCGAGGCGGTGATTTTGTCGAGTCCCTGCGTCAGATTGCCTTCGGCATCTTCCCCGATTTCCGGGGTATAGAGATCATCCACCCCATCACCTGCCGGGCCATTGGCGATTTCATACACCGGGTGTTTGTCGGACCAGGCCGTGTAGCCGCCGGCATCGCGCACCACATTGAACACGGTGTTTACCTTCAGATATTGGTGCGGATAGACCGGGGTGCAGCCTTTGCGGGGGTCGATGGGCAGCAGCGCCGGGTTGATGACCGGATCGTCGCCTGCCTTGCCCGGTTGGTCGATGCTTTCGTCAAACGGTACGACGGTGCCGAGGGTTTGACAATGGCTGCCGGCGGGCGAGAGGGCGCGGTCATAGCTGACATCGTAGTACACGCCGGTTTGACCTGGGGTGCCGCCGGTGATCAGCGCGATGAATCCGGGAAAGGAATCCGCCGGTGCCGGGGTGAAGGCGTGGGTGTAGGTGATGCCTTGGCGCGATAGATTCGCGAGTGTCGAGTGCGGGTGCGTCTGGATAAACCGCGCTAAATCCACCGCATGCAGACCATCGATACTGATGAGGACGACATGTTGAATCGGTGGGGTGGCCTGTGCCGTGCCGGTCAAGGACAGAGCCAGTGCGGAAAAGAGCAGGGATTTTCTGAGTAGGTTCATTTTAGAATCCAATAGGTTGGTCGTTGAACAGGTTGGGCGTTAATCGTCGGTATCGTTTAATACGAACTCGACCCAGAGCTCAAAGTGGAGCCGGGCGTGGGCTTGTGCTGCCTCCGGGCTGGGGTAATGGGCATCCCGCACCGCTTCGATTGCCGCTCGGTCGAGTAGGTCAGAACCGCTGGATACCAGCACCCGGGCGTGACTGACCACGCCCTCCTGATAGTCGAAAGCGACTTTCGTCTTACCCGCTAAATGCATCATGCGGGCAGCCGGCGGGTAGCGCAGAGCCGATTGCACTGCACTGCGAACGCTGGCCTCAAACGACGGCGTAATACGGGGTTGGCTGACTGTCGGAGGCGCAGAGGGTACCGGCGGGGCTGGCGTGGTCTCCGGCATCGGCGGGTTGACCGGCGCGGGTGGGGGGGGCGCTGGAGGCGTCACCTCGTGGTGTACCGGATGCACCGGATGATGCACCACGGGTTTTTCTGGCTTCGGCTTGGGCGCTTCCTTAGGTTTGGGCACGGGTTTTGGCGCTGGAGCCGGCGGCGGCGGCACCGGCGGGGCTGGCTGCGGGGTAGGCACGGGAGTTGGTGCTGGTTCCGGCGGTGGGGGTACCGGCGCGGGCGGAGGGGTGATCGTGGGCGCAGGGGGCGGCGGTGCGGGTGTGGGTAGCACGGGGAAGCTTAAGTCAATCGGCTGCGGCTGGCTGATATGCGGCGCGGGCGTGTGACCGACGGCGTACAGCGCAAGAGCTAACACCCCCGATTCAATCGCCACGGCCATCGCCGCTGCGCCAGAAAATCCGCGCCAGGATGGTGCCACCGGCGGCAGGGCAGTGCTGCGGGTCATCAGGAATCCTTGCGGGCGGCAAGACCGATGCGGGTGACCCCCGCCTTACGGCAGGCGTCCATCACGGTCATCAGTTGTTGCAGAGAGGCGGCTTTTGCGCCGGCGATCGTGACTTGCGTGTGCGCGGGATCCTGCGCGGCCAGTCGCTCGGTCAGTTGTGCCGCCGTCAGGGTTTGGCCTTCCACGGTGATGATGCCCGCCGCATCCACGCTGACCAGTACCTTGGGATGCGGGAGTTCATCTGCCGTGCTGCTTTGGGCAAGGTTGGAGCTTACCCCCGTCGTCGGGATCATGTGCAGGGTGATCATGATAAAAAACACCAGCAAAAACAGCATGATGTCGATCATCGGGATGATCTCTATCCGTGCTTTTTTCGGTTCTAAGTGGCGCATCATCCGTGTGTCCCCTCGTTCAGTCGGTGTTTGGCGACATGCAGCACATTGGCGGATTGCGCCGGCGTGGGGATGCCGTGAAGCTGTTGATGCCGATGGGTGTGCATCCGGTTGACCAGCATGGTTTTGAGCATGTCCATCTGCTGCAAGACATGCCGCACGCGGATGTTCAGGCCATTGAAGAACACCAGGCCGATCATCGCCACAAACAGGCCAGAAGCTGTGGCGAGGAGCGCTTCTGCGACCCCGCCCGTAATCTGTGTCGGGGCGTTGCCGGGGTTGGACAGCACCTGAAAGGCATTGAACATGCCGATGATGGTGCCGAGCAACCCCAGCAAAGGCGCCAGCGTGATGATGGTATCGAGCAGCCAGAACAGCCGATCCGTGTGCTGCGCGCTGCGCATCATCGATTCTTCGAGCCGATCATCCAGCCGATCGAAAGGGTGCGCGCTGTTGTGTGATGCGGCGGTCTCCAGCATCCGGCCAAAGGGCAGGTGATGGTAGGTTTGGGCAAGTTCGCCCAGTTGCTCATCCGGCAGCGACGGCAGGGGTTCGAGGGTGCCGAGTAGGCGCTTGCCGCCGTGGATGACGCGCGCAAGATACCAGGAGCGCTCCAGTGCGACGGTGAGGGCGACAAACAGCAGCACGACCATCAGATACAGGATGCCGCCCGAGCTCTGGGCGGCATGGGTAATTGCTTCAATATTCATGGTGAATTCCCGATTAATCAGAACGCCTCATGCACGCACCGGTCGCTGGTAATGCGCCGGCGATGAATGAGGCAGGGGTTCAGGCGGGTGGATTACAGCCCGACAGACAGGGACAACATGTAGCTGCGGCCAGGGATGGTCCAATACAGCGGCGTGCCGTCGGCGGTGGTGCCGGGTTGATCCAGCAGGCCGCTCTTGTTGAACAGATTGCTGACCTGAAAGCTCACGGTGGCGTTGTGCATCGGCCCCATCGCGTTTTTCAGCGTGTAGCTGGTGTTCAGGTTGGCGATGGTGTAGGCGGGCAGTTTGCTGTCGGTGGACGGATCACTGCCGGTGCCGAAGCGTTGACCCACATGCTTGGCGATCAGCGAAGCGTAGTAACCCCCTTCGTTGAAGATCAGGCCGGCGGCGAAGGTGCGATCCGGCGCGTTGGGTAGCCAGTTGCCCGTTGTGGTGTCTTTCGCGCTGTTGATCGAGCCATTGCCATACACGCTGAAGCCGCTGCCGAGGTAATAGGTGGCCTCTCCTTCTACCCCTTTGTAGGTTGCGCCGCCCGCGTTGTAGTAGATGGTTTGCGAGGCCACCTTATGGTGCTCGATCTTGTTATCGAACTTGATGTGATACACATCGGCGGAGAGCGTTAGCGCCTGGCTATGCCACACGGTACCAAGCTGGGTGTTGGTGGTTTGTTCGGGCACGACGCTGTTCAGGCTCGGATCAGCCGTATAGAAGATATTGAGGTTCGGCGCGAGGAAGCCCTTGGCCCATTGCGCATAGACCGTCCAGTTGGGTTCGAGCTGGTAGTGCACAGAAAAATTGGGCAGCGCCTTTTCCCAACTTTGAGAATACGACAGTGGCGTGCCGGTCTTCTGGTTGACGGCAGCATCGATGTTGCGATGGAAGTAGGCGTATTTCACGCCGGGGGTGATGGTCAGGCGGTCAGTTGGCTTCCAGTCATATTCGACATACGGTTGAGCGGTATCTAGCGTATCCACCATGTCGCGATCGGTGGCGGCCAGCATGGAAGAGGCATTGAACAAGCCACCCAGTGTCATATCGATTTCATACTGGGTACGGGTGTTGTGCTGGCGATCCAGCCAGAAGCCGGTTTTGAATGTGCCAGGGCCCAGTGAGCGTTCCAGGCGGAAAATATCGCCAAACGAGCGGTAATTGTTCGACATCCGCTGACCCGGCACATTGTTTGCGCCGTAGATGGTGCCGTTCGCGGTATTGCCATTCGGATCCAAACCATTGAAGCCATCGTGGCGGTAGCCATAGCTATACAGTTTGTTGTCGAGCGTCCAGCTATTGAGCAGGGACTTGATGTCCATGTATTCCAGATCAGAGGCCAGCTCGTCGTAGTTGTAGCCGTAATAGGCCTGGCTGGTCGGGTCGTTGTTCAGGCCGTAATTCGAGCCGTACTTCTGGATTTGCGCCAGCGTTGCGCCGAGCGGCACATTCTGGTGAATCTTGTTGTACATCGCGAACAGGGTCAGCACCGTGTTATCGCCAATTGGCGTCTCGGATTTGACGACTAAGTTCTGGCGCTTCTGGCCGGCATAAGTGAGCGCGCCATCCGTGGATGAATTCTTGTAGTTCAGATAGGCGCGGGTGCCGTTCAGGGACTGGATCGCGCCGGTGTCGTACCGCAGGCCGAACAGGTGCGTGTTGTGGCTGCCGAAACTGGCATAGGGTGTCAGGGCGGCGACTGCCTCGGGTTCACGGGAATCCACCGCGATGGTGCCGCCGAAGGTGGCATCGCCAATGGTACTGGCGCTGCCGGGCCCGCGATCCACCGTGATGGATCGCACATCTTGCGGCATAAAGTAACTGGTCGAGTGGTGCGTGAAATCGTTCGAGTCGGCAAACGGAATCCCGTCGAAGGTGACATTGTATTGGCCATCCTGAAAGCCGCGCATGCTCAAGCCTTGCGATTCCATGCCGCCGGCGCCATTCGGCGCAATATCCGACACACTGGGAGCGATCGACGCAATATCCGTGTAGTTCGCCGTTGGGGCGGTGTTGTGCTGGATATACTGCTGACCAATGATCGATTGCGGTTGAGTCGCCTTGAGGGGGGCTTTGGTCGGTGCCTGATAGGCGGCGGATTGCTGCTTCTTGCTCGTCGAATTGGCCGCTGTTCCTGAGCCACTCGTGCTTTGCACGCTCCCCAGGTTAACCGTGTTGTCGGCCTGTGCCGCGTGGGTGGCACAAAGCATGGCAATGCCCGCCAGCACCATGACGGACAGCGTGTTTTTCTTGCATTCGATTGCGTTCATGAATGATCCCGTTTCTGTACTTTTGGGGGCTTGCCGAGGCAAACCACATGGAATGACCGACAATCAATCGTTCTTGAACCCATTCATGTACCAACACACCCCGGCATGACCGGCGCTTCAAAAAAAATGCCGCGCCGGTCAAACCTTCCTGCGGAGGCCGAGCCACTGATCGTTGGCCTGCGCTCTGCGTTGCGTCGAAGCTGTTGGTTATCCAGATGAATCAATTACAAGATAATTAATTGCCTCGAAAAATAACGAGCGCAAATCTATGTGTCATTCGTGAATTAAAAGTGACTCTTCCTTGACGGGTGCGTGACACTGGCGCGTGCAGAGCGAGAGAATTATTTATTAACTTGTTGATATTTATCATGTGGTTCTGAAAAATTAACATTTGTTAATGTTTCGAGTTGCCCAAGGGTATATTGCGCCCGTGCAAGCAATCATCTGAGGACAGGCTGCGATGAGTGATGGAACAGCCCCTCGACGGGCTGCGATGAACAGAGCCTGGGTCAGCGCGCTGATCGTGTCGATCGGGCTTGGTCTGTTCGATCTGGCGCTGGCGCGCGAGCAACCCATGGCAACACCGATGGCTTCAGTCAAGCTGTCGGCCACGCCCCCTGCCGTTGCCTGGCCGGTGTTGCCTCCGGCGCTGCAAAGCCAGTTACACGCGCTGGTGCAAGCCGAAGCCGCACGGCAGCCCGACTGGCATACCCGTTGGCTGAATGCGCAGCAGTTGCCCTGGTTTACCAACCGTCTGGCGTTGAGTCCGTCGCCTTATCTGCGCCAGCATGCCCATAACCCGATCAATTGGTATCCCTACGATGCCGAGGCGCTGGCTGCCGCGAAAGCCGAGCACAAATTGCTTTTCATTTCCGTGGGTTATGCCAGTTGCCATTGGTGCCATGTCATGGCGCGCGAGAGTTTTGAGTCACCGACCGTCGCGCGGTTTTTGAACGAGCATTTCATCGCCATCAAGGTGGATCGTCAGCAGCAGCCCGCGTTGGATGATCGGTACCAATTGGTTGTGGCGATGCTGAATCAAGGTCGCAGCGGTTGGCCTGCCAACATTCTGGCGTTGCCGGATGGTCGGCCATTCGCGGCACATCTTTATCAACCGAAAGCCGAGTTATTAGACACGCTCCGGTCGGCACAGCAGGCGTGGCAAGCGCCTGCGGCGGTTACCGCCCAGGCCGAGCAACTCACGCAAAGGCTGCAACGCGCACTCGATCAACGCGCCGCCGCCACCGTGTTGGATGACGCCGTCTTCGCGCAGGCAACGCGGCAACTGATGCAGCAGATGGATCCCTTGGCCGGAGGTTTTGGCGACGGGGCAAAATTCCCGGATGCTGCCCGGCTGAATTTTTTGCTGGATCAATATGCGCGCGCGAACCTGCCGGAAGATCAGAAAAATGCCTTGCGGGCACTGTTGACCCGGACGCTGGATGCGATGGCGGACGGGGGCTTGTACGATCAGATCGGCGGGGGCTTTTTCCGCTATAGCACGACGCCGGATTGGCAATCGCCGCATTTTGAAAAGATGGCCTATGATCAGGCGCTATTGAGTCTGGTTTATCTGCGCGCTGCTCTGGTGTTGGGTGATCCCCACTACGCGGAGATTGCGCGCGACACGCTTGATTTCGTCTGCCAGGCGCTGGCGGTGGGCAAGGCGCAGGGGTTCGCTGCGGCGATCAGTGCGGAAAGCCGCCCTAGTCATCGTCCGGGGGTGATGCCGGAGGAAGGCGCGTTTTATCTCTGGTCGGATGCGCAACTGGCCGCCGCGCTCTCGCCGTCGGAACGGGAACTGGCGCGCCAGTATTGGCAGCTTTCGCCGACGGAGGGCGCGCCGCTTCCCCGTGCCCTCTCGCCCAATCAGCAGCTGCGTTTAGCCCAGGCGCGGCATGAATCGCTGTCGGCGTTGCAGGCGCAAATCCATGACATTCGGCACAAGCTCCAACAGGCACGCACGCAGCGCCCCGCGCCCGCTCGCGATACCAACCGTATCCTCGGTTGGAATGCGCTGCTGATTCAGGCACTGGCCACGGCGGGGCGGCAATTGAATGAACCGCGTTACCTTGAAGTTGCGCGCAATACGGCGCAGTTTATCGACCAGCACCTGCGCTTGCCCGATGGGCAATGGGCGCATGCGTTCAACCAAGGGCAAGCCAGTGAGGCGGCGAATTTGTCTGATCGCGCCAACCTCGGTCTGGCCTGGATCGCGTTATATGACGCGACCGGTGAGCGCGTCTGGCTGGAGCGTGCCTTGGCCGAAGCTGAGTCCATTCAGAAGGGCTTTGCCGCGCCGGGCGGGGGCTATTTCGACCAGCCCGTGAATGCGGGGGGTGCCGGGCGCTTCCATTTGTCGCTTCGCCCCTTTGCCGATGGTCAGGAACCGGCGGGGAATGTTAGTGCCTTGCGGTTATGGTCGGCCTTGGCAGAACGGATGAATGTGCCAGAGGCGGCGTCGGTCATCGAACAAATCCAGGCGGGATTCTCTGGCTTGATCGTTCAGGCTCCGGATGAAGCCGTGGATTTTCTGGATGCCGTTGGCGATGATCGAGAGGGTGCGGTGGATTCGCTGCGTTATCTGGCCGAGGGCGCGGTGCGCCTGCGGCTGATCCGGACGGGCACCGAACGGGCTGAGGTCGCACTGCATTTTGCGCCGGGTTGGCACAGCAATGCGCATGAGCCAGCGTCTGCGGCTGGCTCTGGGGCTGAACCCGCCCGCGCCGAGGCGCCCTTGGTGCCGACGACGGTACAAGTCTTGCCCCCAGCCGATTCGACAGCGATAGATTATCCGGCAGGGGTGCGGAAAATGCTGGCATTTGCCCAGACACCGCTGAATTTATACACCGGTGATGTGCGGATCGGGCTGAAATTCATGGCCGCGACACCGCAGGCGACGCGGGTACGGGTGAAACTCCAGACCTGCAGCACCGAACTCTGCCGCTTGCCGGAATCGCCGGTATTGTGGCTGCCGCCGGGGGGATTCCCGCTCGGCGGTAGTGATTGCCGTGCCCCTTCCTGTTCGTGCGGGGCGCCCTCCCGTGCGTTAAACGCCGGGTGGTCGGCACCTCGGGGCGTTTACGCCGCCGGTTCGAACACCGCCATCGATTCGATGTGCGCGGTATGCGGGAACATGTTCATCACGCCAGCGGCGGTGAGCCGGTAGCCGTGTTCATGCACCAGCGCCTGGGCATCGCGTGCCAGCGTGCCGGGGTGGCAGGAGACATAGACGATACGGCGCGGTTTGAGCCGGGCAAGGTGAGGGATCATGGCCTCGGCACCCGCCCGGGGCGGGTCGAGCAGCACGAGATCATAGGGTTGATTGAGCCAGCTTTGCCCGGCATCGGGGGTGAAGAGATCCCCCACCACATGCGCGGTATTGCTCAGTCCATTCGCTTCGGCAGCGGCGGCGGCGCGCGCGACCATGGCCGACTCAAGCTCGACGGCGGTGACCTTGGCCGCCCGCCGCGCGAGGGGTAGGGTGAAATTGCCGAGTCCGGCAAATAAATCCAGCACGCGATCTTTGGCCGTCACGCCCAGCAGTTCTATCGCTTGCGCGACCATTTTGCGGTTGATGCCGGCATGCACCTGGGTGAAATCGAGCGGGGCGAAGCCGATGGAGACATCGAAGGCGGGGTGATGATCGATCAGCGGCGCAATCTCGTCGGGCGCGAGGGGGGTGACCGTCGCGGGACCGCCGGATTGGAGATACAGGTCGTAACCGAAGGTTTGCCCGATCTGGCGCAGTCGCGCGCGGTCGTCGGCTTCGAGGGGCGCGAGATGGCGGATGACCAGCGCAACCCGATCATCGCTGCACGAGACTTCGATCTGCGGAATTTGCCGTTTGATGTCGAGCGTATTCAGCGCTTCGGCGAGTTCGGTCAGGCGTTCGCCAATCCGGGGATCGAGCACCACGCAGCGGGAGAGATCGGCCAGAAAATGACTGTGGCGTTCACGAAAGCCAATCAGCAGGCGCTGTTTTTTTTCGACGAAGCGCACGCCGAGCCGGGCGCGGCGCCGATAGCCCCAGACCGCATCGGTCAAGGGGGGCAGCACCGTTTCGGGTCGAACCTTGCCAATCCGTTCGAGTTGATCGAGCAGTGATTGCTGTTTGAAGAGGATTTGCTGTTCGGCCGCCAGATGCTGCATGGTGCAGGCGCCGCACTGCTCGAAATGCGGGCAGCCCGGCACCACGCGGTTCGGTGAGGGCTGTTCAATCGCGACGGTATCGCCCTCGTCAAATTGTTTTTTGCGTGCGGTATAAACGAATCGTACCGTTTCTCCCGGGAGCGCCCGATCGATGAAGGTGGCCTTGCCATCCAGATGCGTCACGCCGCGCCCTTCCAGCGTCAGGGATTCGATGGTGGCGGTAAATTCTCCAGCAGGCAGTTTCGCGCGACGCATGGCAGGTTCCAAAATTGGCGGGGCATGACGGGGGGCGTATGGTATTGAAATCGGCGCTGGGTGGATAGTTTTGAGGCAAAAAGATGGCTGTGCCCTTGTATTTGGGTTTGGATTTTGGGACTTCGGGCGCGCGCGCCTGCCTGATCGCAGGGGGCGGCGAGATCGACAGGATCGAGCAAGTGCCTTTCGGCGCGTTGGACGACAACGATCGGGCGCGTGTCTGGCAGGCCGCCTTGGTGACGCTGATCGAGCAGATTCCGTCCGCCTTGCGTTCGCGGATTGCGGCCTTGGCCATCGATGGCACCTCGGGGACGATTCTGGCCTGCGCGGCGGCGGATGCCCGACCGCTCACGCCCGCGTTGATGTATGACGATGCCCGCGCCGTGGACGAATCCCGCGAGATTGCAGCGGTCGCCGGTGCCGATCATCCCGTGGTCATGCCGACTTCGGCACTGGCCAAAGCCCGCTGGCTGCACGCGCAGGGGCATATGCCGCGCGGGGCGATCCTGCAGCATCAGGCAGACTGGCTGGCCGCGTTGTTGACGGGGCGGGTTGGGTTTTCGGATCGGCACAATGCACTGAAACTGGGGTTCGATCCGGCCGATGGCTGGCCAAACTGGATCGACCGCGTTCTGCCGCCGGAAACCTTGCCCGAGGTCGTGTTGCCCGGTGCCGCCCTCGCCTCGGCGCGCGGCCTGCTGGGCAAACAACTGGGGCTGACCTCGGCGCTGGTGCGCGCGGGGACGACGGACAGCATCGCCGCCTTTCTCGCCACAGGCGTCGCGGCACCGGGTGAGGCGGTCAGCGCGCTCGGCAGTACGCTGGCGGTCAAACTGGTATCCCCTCGCCGGGTCGATTCAGCGCGCTACGGTGTTTATAGCCACTGGTTCGGGCGGTATTGGCTGGCCGGGGGCGCATCGAATGCGGGCGGTGCGGTGCTGCGGCAGTTTTTTACCGACGCGGCGCTGGCGCAGCTTTCGGCGCAAATCGATCCGAGTCAATCGAGCGGCTTGGCATACTACCCCCTGCCAAAAATCGGTGAACGCTTCCCGGAAGCAGACCCGCACAAGCGGCCGGTTTTGACCCCGCAACCGGATGATCCCCTGCGGTTTCTTCACGGTTTGCTGGAAGGCTTGGCACGGATCGAGGCGGCGGGCTACCGGCGTCTGGCGGAATTGGGCGCCCCGCCGGTCAGGGCGGTCTATAGCACAGGCGGCGGTGCCGCCAATTCGAGTTACACCCGGCTGCGTGCCCGTGCACTGGGGGTTCCGGTGTTCGCCGCAGAGCAACAGGCGGCCGCCTATGGTGCGGCGCGTCTGGCGTGCTTTGGCGAGGGGGTTTTTCCCTTATGATGCCCGCTTCAGCCAAACGGTAATTCGAAATGGGGTCAATATGACGGTGGCGATAGCGGTGGCCGGTGCCAGCGGCCGGATGGGCAAGGTGTTGATCGAGGCGGTGGCCAATGCCCCTGAGGCCGTGTTGGGCGCGGCGACGGTTCGCAGCGGTAGCCCGTTGATTGGGCAGGATGCCGGGCTGATCTCCGGGATTCGGCCGCAAGGCTGTGCCTTAAGTGCGGATCTGGCGGCTGTGGCAACGCAGTTCGAGGTTTTGATCGATTTCACCACGATTGAATCGTCGTTGGCGCATCTTGCGGTTTGCCGATCGGCGGGGCGCGGCATGGTGATCGGCACGACGGGCTTCAATCCTGCGCAAAAGGCGCAACTGAGGGATGCCGCCAAGGATATCCCGATCGTATTCGCGCCGAATATGAGTATTGGCGTGAATGTGTTGATCGAGGTGCTCAAGCAAACCGCGCGCTTGCTGGGGGAGGGCTACGATATCGAGATTATCGAGGCGCATCATCGACATAAAGTGGATGCGCCATCGGGGACGGCTTTGCGTTTGGGCGAGGCGGTCGCAGAAGCCTATGGCCGCGATCTGGCCTCGGTCGCGGTGTATGGCCGGGAAGGCCACACCGGCGCGCGCGATCCGAACACCATCGGCTTTGCCACGGTGCGGGGCGGCGATGTGGTGGGGGATCACACCGTGCTGTTTGCCGGAATCGGTGAACGGATTGAATTAACCCATAAGGCATCCAGCCGGATGACCTTCGCCCAGGGCGCGGTGCGCGCCGCGCTTTGGCTCGCGCAGCAACCCCCCGGTCTGTATGACATGCAGGATGTGCTGGGGCTTAAATGACGGCCGTCGAATAATGACCGCTTGATAGAGCCAAACCGCCGGGCGGCGCATCAAAAATGCCAGCCGGTTTCCGGGTTGCGGCGGGGCGGCTTTCCTCGTGTCTCGTGTCGCTGAAGTGACAAAAGGGGGGCTGGTCGGGCATAATCCCGCCATAATTTTGTGCAGAAGGCAGCGCCGCGACAGCTCGGCGCGGTGCTCTGCTGTGCCAGGCTGCCGTGACGGAAGCGTTCGCAGCGAATGTCTGTGGCCATTTTGATCAGTTTCTGAATGTGGGGGTCCGCTTGAAACATACGGCGCTTTTGGCTTTAGCCGACGGGAGTCTGTTTTACGGAACAGCGATCGGTGCGCATGGGACGACAGTGGGCGAGGTGGTATTCAACACGGCGATGACCGGTTATCAGGAAATCCTCACGGATCCGTCCTACCGTCGCCAGATCGTGACCCTGACTTATCCCCATATCGGAAATGTGGGTGTGAATGCCGATGACGCGGAATCTCTGGCGGTGCATGCGGCTGGCCTGGTGATTCGCGATGTCTCCGCCCTGGTGAGCAACTGGCGGGCTGAGGAATCCTTGGGCGATTATTGCCGCCGTCATCAACTCGTGGCGATTGGTGATATCGATACCCGCGCGCTGACGCGCCTGCTGCGCGACAAAGGGGCGCAGAACGGTTGCATCCAGGCCGGTGAACGGCTGGATGCCGAGGCGGCCATTGCCGCTGCGCGCGCCTGCCCCAGCATGAACGGGCAGGATCTGGTGCCCGAGGTGACGACCGATCGGGTGATCGACTGGCAAAAAGGTACCTGGGATCTCGATCCGACGCATCCGCGCCCGCGTCCCGCCTTGACCCGGCATGTGGTGACCTGGGATTACGGCATGAAGCACAACATTCTGCGGATGTTGGTCGATCGTGGCTGCCGCGTCACGATGCTGCCGGCGCATACCCCCGCCGAGCAAGCTCTGGCGCTCAAACCCGACGGGATTCTGTTGGGTAACGGCCCCGGCGATCCCGCCGCCTGCCATTATGCGATCGAGGCGATTCGCGCCGTGCTGGCGACGGACATCCCGGTGTTCGGGATTTGCCTCGGCCATCAGTTATTGGCACTGGCGAGCGGTGCCAAAACCATCAAGATGAAATTCGGCCATCACGGCGCCAATCACCCGGTGCAGGAGATCGATACGGGTCGGGTGATGATTTCCAGCCAGAACCATGGGTTTGCCGTCGATGAGGCTTCGCTGCCGCCGACGCTGCGGGCGACGCACCGCTCCCTGTTTGATGGCAGTTTGCAAGGGATTGCGCGAACGGATCGCCCGGCGTTCAGCTTTCAGGGTCACCCCGAAGCGAGCCCAGGGCCGCATGATCTGGGGCTGTTGTTTGACCAGTTTGTGGCGAGCATCGACGCCCGCCTAGCCTGATTTTCAGCGACCGGGAGCCGTTGCCCCCGTCGCGTTTTTTCTGTGAATCCGCCATGCCAAAACGCACCGATCTGCACAGCATTCTCATCATTGGCGCCGGCCCGATCGTCATCGGCCAGGCCTGCGAGTTCGATTATTCCGGCGCCCAGGCGTGCAAGGCGCTGAAAGAGGAGGGGTATCGGGTCATCCTGATCAACTCCAACCCGGCAACCATCATGACCGATCCGGAGATGGCCGATGCGACTTATGTTGAGCCGATCAACTGGGAAACCGTGGCGGCGATCATCGAAAAAGAGCGGCCGGACGCGCTGTTGCCCACCATGGGCGGACAAACCGCGCTCAATTGTGCGCTCGATCTGGCTCGGCATGGGGTTCTGGAAAAATTTGGCTGTCAGTTGATTGGTGCCTCGGAAGACGCCATCGATATGGCTGAAGACCGGGAACGCTTTCGTGAAGCGATGACCGAAATCGGTCTGTCCACCCCGGCGTCCTCGGTGGTGCACTCGCTCGAAGAGGCGCTGGCGGCGCAACCCGCGCTGGGCTACCCGGTCATCATCCGACCCTCGTTCACCATGGGGGGATCGGGGGGCGGCATTGCCTACAATCATGAAGAATTTGAAGATATCGTGCGCCGTGGGCTGGATTTGTCGCCCACGAGTGAATTGCTGATCGAACAGTCGGTGCTCGGCTGGAAAGAGTATGAAATGGAGGTGGTGCGGGATCGGAACGATAACTGCATCATCATCTGTTCCATCGAAAACTTCGACCCGATGGGCGTGCATACCGGGGACTCGATCACCGTGGCGCCCGCGCAAACCCTGACGGATAAGGAATACCAGATCATGCGCAACGCGAGCCTCGCGGTGCTGCGCAAAATCGGGGTGGAAACCGGCGGCTCGAATGTGCAGTTCGCGGTCAATCCGGCCAATGGCCACATGATCGTGATCGAGATGAATCCCCGGGTCTCGCGTTCTTCGGCGCTGGCGTCCAAAGCCACCGGATTCCCGATTGCCAAGGTCGCGGCCAAGCTGGCGGTCGGCTACACCCTCGATGAGCTGAGAAACGACATCACCCAGGGGGCGACCCCGGCCTCCTTCGAGCCGACCATCGATTATGTGGTCACCAAGGTGCCACGGTTCACTTTCGAAAAATTCCCGCAGGCCGATAGCCGCCTGACCACCCAGATGAAATCCGTGGGTGAGGTGATGGCCATTGGGCGTAATTTTCAGGAATCCCTGCAAAAAGCGCTGCGTGGCCTGGAAATTGGAGTGGATGGCTTCGACGAGCTGCTCGATCGCTCACTCGATGCCGAGGATGCGGAGGATGAGATCATCCGCCAGTTGCGCGAGCCGCGCCATGACCGGCTGTGGTATGTGGCCGAAGCCTTCCGTTACGGTTTCACGCTGGACGAGGTGTATGAACATTCCCGGATTGACCGCTGGTTTCTGATTCAAATCCAGCAGATTGTTCAGCAGGAGCAGTCCTTGCGTGGCCAAGCGTTGGCGAGCCTGGATCGGGACACACTCTGGCGGATCAAGCGGATGGGTTTTTCCGACCGCCGTCTGGCGAAGCTGCTGGATGAAACCGAGAGCACGGTGCGGGCGCATCGGCAAACCATGGGCGTGCGGCCGGTATTCAAGCGGGTCGATACCTGCGCTGCCGAGTTTCCGACCGATACGGCCTATCTGTATTCCACCTACGAGACTTTCTGTGAGGCGGAGCCCAGCACCCGCGATAAGGTGATGATCCTCGGGGGTGGCCCCAACCGGATCGGGCAGGGCATCGAATTCGATTACTGCTGCGTCCACGCGGCGCTGGCCTTGCGGGAAGATGGCTATGAAACCATCATGGTCAACTGCAATCCCGAGACCGTTTCAACGGATTACGACATTTCCGACCGGCTGTATTTCGAGCCGCTCACGCTGGAAGATGTGTTGGAAATCATCGAGGTCGAGCAACCCAAAGGCGTGATCGTGCAATTTGGTGGCCAAACGCCGCTGAAGCTGGCGCGCGATCTGGCCAAGGCGGGGGCGCCGATCATCGGCACCACGCCCGACGCCATCGATCGGGCGGAAGACCGCGAACGCTTCCAGAAAATGATTCAGGAGCTGGGGCTCAAGCAGCCGCCCAATGCCACGGCGCGCTCGACCGATGAGGCGATTCACCTGGCCGCGCAGATTGGTTATCCCCTGGTGGTGCGCCCGTCGTATGTGCTCGGTGGTCGCGCCATGGAGATCGTGCACAACGAAGACAGCCTGAAGCGCTACATGCGCGAGGCGGTGCAGGTGTCGAACGATTCCCCGGTTTTGCTGGATCGCTTTCTCGATGATGCGGTGGAAATGGACATCGATGCCGTCAGTGATGGCGAAACGGTGGTGATCGGCGGATTGATGGAGCACATCGAAATGGCCGGGATTCACTCCGGCGATTCTGCCTGCTCTCTGCCGCCCTATACGGTGGCGGCACCCGTGCTCGATGCGGTGCGCGCCCAGGTCACGGCAATGGCCAAGGCTTTGAATGTCGTCGGTTTGATGAATACTCAGGTGGCGATTCAAGGCAACGATATTTACATCATCGAGGTCAACCCGCGGGCATCGCGCACGGTGCCGTTTGTCTCGAAGGCCGTGGGGGTGCCGCTGGCAAAAATTGCCGCCCGCGTGATGGCGGGCGTCAGTCTGGCGCAGCAAAAATTCACCCGCGAGTGCGTGCCGCCCTACTATGCGGTCAAAGAAGCCGTCTTCCCGTTCATCAAGTTTGCCGGGGTTGATCCATTGCTCGGGCCGGAGATGAAATCGACCGGGGAAGTGATGGGGATTGCGCGGGAGTTTGGCGAGGCATTCGCTAAGGCGCAGGCCGGTGCCGGTAACTCGCTCCCCCTGAGTGGGCTGGCGTTTATTTCGGTGCGAAAACACGACTATGTCGCGGTGACGGCCGTGGCGCGCGCGCTGGCGGAGCAGGGCTTTACCCTGTGCGCCACGCGCGGCACCGCGCGGTATCTCGCTGAGATGGGTTTGAGTGTGCAGGCGGTCAATAAGGTGACCGAAGGTCGTCCCAATATTGTGGATATGATCAAAAACAAAGAAATTGCCTTGATCATCAATACCACGACCAGCAGCCTGCAATCGCGTCATGATTCGTTCCATATCCGGCGCGAAGCGCTGAACCAGCGGGTGCCCTATTTCACGACCATGGCGGGTGCCGAGGCGTTGGCGCTGGCCTTGGCTTATCTGAAGCGGCCGATCACGGTCAGCCGTTTGCAGGATCTTCATCAAGAGTGTGTGCTGTGATGCAACAAACCCCGATGACGGCGGCCGGTGCCGCCAAGCTGGAAGAGGAACTCAAACACCTGCGCAGTGTGGAGCGGCCGCGCATCATTCAAGCGATTGCCGAAGCGCGGGATTTGGGAGATTTGAAAGAAAACGCCGAATACCACGCGGCGCGCGAGGAACAAGGCTTCATTGAAGGCCGGATCAAGGAAATCGAAGCCAAGCTGTCGCACGCCCATATCATCGATGTCACGCGGTTGCCGCCGTCGGATAAGGTGATTTTTGGCGCGACCGTGACGGTGCTCGATGTCGAGACCGAAGAAGAAATCACCTACAAGATCGTGGGCGACGATGAAGCCGACATCAAAATCAATTTAATCTCCGTGCATTCACCGATTGCCCGAGCCTTGATCGGCAAATCCACCGGGGATGAAGTGACCGTGGCCGCACCGGGTGGCAAGCGGGTGTTCGAAATCGTCGAAGTCCAGTATCTGGCTTGATCGCATTGGTGGGCTGAGCGTTTTTATGATTGATATCAAGTTATTGCGTTCGGATGCGGCGGCGGTGGCGGAAAAGCTGGCGCGCCGTGGTTTCGTGTTCGATGTTGCCTCGTTCGAGGCGCTTGAAGCGGAACGCAAGGCCGTGCAGATTCAAACCGAGCAGGCGCAAGCGGAACGCAATGCGCGATCCAAACGCATCGGCCAGATGAAAGCCGCCGGGGAAGACACCACGGCGTTAATGGCCGAAATCGGCGATCTGGGCGCGCGGCTGGAATCCGCCAAGCAGCGCCTCCACGAGATTCAGCAGGCGCTGGATGCCCTGCTGGCGCGCGTGCCCAATCTGCCCGCAGATGAGGTGCCTTTCGGCACAGATGAATCAGGCAATGTCGAAGTGCGCCGCTGGGGCACGCCGAGGTCTTTTGACTTCCCCGTGCAGGATCATGTGGCCTTGGGTGCGCGGTTGGGAATGGATTTCGAGCGCGCCGTCAAACTGACGGGCAGCCGGTTCGTGACGCTGCAAGGCGATGTGGCGCGGCTTCACCGCGCGCTCGCGCAGTTCATGCTCGATCTTCATACCGGCGAGCATGGCTACACCGAAGTGTATGTGCCATATCTCGTGAACGGCGAGACTTTGTTCGGCACCGGTCAACTGCCCAAATTTGCCGATGATCTGTTCCGTATGGCGGGGGATGAGGGCTGGTATCTCATCCCGACCGCCGAGGTGCCGGTCACCAATCTGGTGCGGGACGAGCTGCTGGAATCCTCCCGTCTGCCGCGCCGCTATGTCGCGCATACGCCGTGTTTCCGGGCGGAAGCCGGTGCGGCGGGGCGGGATACGCGCGGCATGATTCGCCAGCATCAGTTTGACAAGGTCGAATTGGTGCACATTGTCCGCGCCGAAGATTCCATGGCGACGCTGGAGCTGTTGACCCGGCATGCCGAGGCGGTGTTGCAGGCACTGGATCTGCCCTATCGGGTGATGCAATTGTGTACCGGTGACATGGGGTTTGCGGCGGCGAAAACCTACGATCTCGAGGTTTGGTTGCCCGGTCAGGATACCTACCGCGAAATTTCCTCCTGCTCGAATTGCGGTGACTTTCAGGCACGCCGCTTACAGGCGCGGGTGCGCGATGCGGATGGGAAGCCGCAACTCGTGCACACCCTCAATGGCTCGGGATTGGCAGTCGGTCGCACCTTGGTTGCGCTGTTGGAAAACCACCAACAGGCGGATGGCAGCATCCATATTCCCGAGGTCTTGCGTCCCTATCTGCGGGGCCAAGCGGTACTGGGAGCCCCGGCATGATGCCGCTGGATGATGATGCGCTCTTCCTCGCCGTGCGCGAAACGCTCATCGAAACCTTGGGGCTGGTCATGCCCGCGCGCGAGTTGACCGCAGCAACGCCGTTATTCGGGAGTCTGCCCGAGCTGGATTCGATGGGGGTAGTGCTCTTGCTCACCGCGCTGGAGGATCGGTTTGATTTGCTGTTGAGCGACGAAGAAATCGATGCGCAGTGGTTCAGCACCCTAGGCAATCTGGTGGCCGCACTGGCCGCCCGACGCGATCGCGCCGGGGTGTTGCCGCATTAACCGATCGGGCGGGTGTCACTACGCCCTGCATCTCTGGCCGTAGCTGTTCGGCCATGAAAAACCCCGCGGATCATGGCGGGGTTTTAGATGTCATTCTCGAATTAATCGTTGATTTGATGGTATTTTTCCATCAGTTGTTCTTGGGTTTCTTTGTTGTCCGGGTCGAGAATGATGCAATCGACCGGGCAGACCTCAATGCACTGTGGCGTGTCGTAGTGTCCCACGCATTCGGTACACAGATTCGGCGCAATCTCATAGATCTCCGCCCCTTGAGAAATGGCACCATTCGGGCATTCCGGCTCACAGACATCGCAGTTGATGCATTCGTCAGTAATCAATAAGGACATATCAACCCCCTAACAGGATGTCGAAAAAGGGTTTCCTTGCCCTTTTTCAGATCGCCTCGTCGCGGCGCAAGTCATCTATGGCTTGCCTTACTAGGCCGTTGGGTTTTTCAACGGCCTAGTAATAAACTCAATTGCGTGCAATTTATCAGGTTTGATGCGGTTTGTGCGCACGGGTTGCGACTTTGAGTGCAGCGGCCACATGCGGGGGCACAAAACTCTCCACATTGCCGTCCAAACGCGCCAGTTCCCGGACGATGCTCGACGAGACAAAGCCCAGTTCTTCGGCGGGCGATAAAAAAACCGTTTCGATCTCGGGGGCGAGCCGTCGGTTGACCGCAGCCAACTGAATCTCGTACTCGAAATCTGACACGGCACGCAAACCGCGCACCACGGCCTGAGCCTCCATCTGGCGGGCAAAATCAACCAGCAAACCCTCGAAGGCGCACACCCGGATCCGCGGCTGATCGGCCAAGGCCACCCGCGCCAGCTCAGTGCGCGTGGGTAGATCGAACAGCGGGGACTTACCCGAAACCGCAGCGACCGCGACAATCACTTCATCGAACAGCAAACAGGCTCGGCGCGCGAGATCGAGGTGACCGTAGGTCACCGGATCAAAGGTGCCGGGATAAATGGCGCGGCGCATTTGCTCAGTGCACCAGCATGTTGATGCCCAGAAGCACCAGCACGACCGCAAAAATCCGCTTCAGGGTTTTGGCCGGCAGACGATGGGTGAGCGTCGCGCCGATCGGCGCAAAAATCAGGCTCGGGATGACAATGCCGATCAAGGCGGGTAGATAAATGTATCCAATCGACCAGGCGGGCAGGGTGGGCACGCCCCAGCCGGTCACGATATAGCCAATCGCGCCAGCCAATGCGTTGGGCAGGCCGATGGCGGCGCTGGTGGCCATGGCGTTGCGCGCCGCCACATTACACCACATGAAAAAAGGCGTCGTAAGCGCACCGCCGCCCATGCCCATAATGGTGCCGACCGAGCCAACCGAGACCCCCACCAGGCTCATGGGCGCCGCGCCGGGCAGGGTGCGGCTGGGGGCGGGGTTTTTGCCAAACGCCATTTGCAGGGCAATCAAGATTTCCAGCAAGCCGAAAACCCGCTTCAGAATATCGCCGGGCAGCAAGTGGGCGATTGTCGAACCCAGTGCGGAGCCGATCACAATCCCGGGCGCAATACGGATAAAAACATCCCAGAGCACGCCTTTGTTCTTGTGATGCGTATAGATCGATGCCATCGACGAAAACAGAATCGTGGCCAGCGATGTGCCAATCGCGATATGCACCAGATTGGGGTTGTCGCCCAGCCCGATGGCGGGAAACAGCAGGAGCAGCACGGGGACGATAACCAGCCCGCCCCCGATGCCGAGCAAGCCTGCGACCAGACCAGAAAAAATGCCCAACAGGGCGAATACAGAATATTCGATCAGCATGGTTTGCAATCTACCCACAGTCTGCGCCGTGACGCGCGTCTTACCTTCTTCCCTCGCAGCATAGCCATTTGGTTATATTTTTATAATGAATAATATTTATCAATGACAACGATGGGCTAATCCAAACGCAGGTGATACCGTCTGGGAAAATCCCGCCACACGGCCGATTTGACGGCACCACTCAACGGGAAACACGGACTAGCAGGCCGTTGAAAAGAGCTTTTCAGCGGTCTGCCAAAGCTGCGCTTGTCGTTTGGGGTGGGGCGACCCGATGCGGTAACGACGAAGCTCGTTGATTGAGCCGTCTCAACGGTCACAGGTAGGAGACCCAGCCTGTGGTCCCGATGATTTGAGGGCGCTGCGCGCAGTCAGTCCTCAGCGTTTTTTCGGTGGCAGGAGATCTGTAATTGTGCCCTCGGCCATTTCTGCGGCGAGTCCCAAGGTTTCGGAGAGCGTGGGATGCGGGTGGATGGTAAGCGCAAGATCGCTCATATCGGCACCCATCTCCAAGGCCAATACGGCCTCAGCGACGAGTTCGCCCGCATTCGGGCCGACCATGCCGACGCCAAGCAGCCGGTGGTTGTCTGCGGCGAACAAGGCTTTGGTGAGCCCTTCATCCCGACCGAGGCTCAATGAGCGCCCAGAGGCCGCCCAGGGGAACGCGCCTTTTTCATAGGCGATGCCTTCGGCTTTGAGCTGGTCTTCGGTTTTGCCGGCCCAGGCAATTTCCGGATCGGTGTACGCCACGCTGGGGATCGTGATCGGGGTGAAGGCGGATTTGTGGCCACAGATGACTTCGGCGGCGACTTTGCCTTCATGCACGGCTTTGTGGGCGAGCATGGGCTGGCCGACGATGTCGCCGATCGCAAAAATGTGCGGCACATTGGTTTGCATGCGGGCATCGACCGGGATGAAGCCGCGTTCATTGACCTGAACCCCCGCCGCTTCGGCCTGAATCCGGCTGCCATTGGGGATGCGGCCGACCGCGACGAGAATCTTGTCGAACCGATCCTCCGCAGGGGCGCTGCCGCCTTCGAACGAGACGATCAGGCCATCGGCCTCGGTGCGCACCGCCGTTACTTTCGCGCCGAGGAAGATGTTGTCATAGCGTTTCTTGAGATCTTTGAGCAGCGGGCGGGTCAGGTCTTTGTCGGCGCCGGGGATGATGTTGTCGGCCAGTTCGACGATGGTGATTCGGCTGCCGAGGGCGGCATAGACCTGTGCCATTTCCAGCCCGATGATGCCCCCACCGATCACCAGCAGCTGCTTCGGGATGTCCTGAAGTGCGAGCGCGCCGGTCGAATCCATCACGCGCGGGTCGTCGTGCGGGATGAAAGGCAACTGCACGGGGCGGGAACCAGCGGCAATGATGGCATGTTTGAATTCGATGCGCTGGGTCTTACCGTCCGCCGTGGTTACGGTGAGCTGATGGCTGCCACTGAAGCGGCCTTCACCGTGGATAACGGTCACTTTGCGCTGTTTCGCCAGTTGTGCGAGGCCGCCGGTGAGTTTGTCGATCACGCCATTTTTGAAACCGCGCAATTTGTCGAGGTCGATTTCGGGCTCGGCAAAGGTGACGCCGTGCGCGGCCATCTCGCGGGTTTCGTTGAGGATGTTGGAAACATGCAGCAGGGCTTTGGACGGGATGCAGCCGACATTCAGGCATACACCGCCCAAGCGGTCTTCCCGCTCGATCAGAATGACTTGTTTGCCGAGATCCGCCGCACGGAACGCGGCGGTATAGCCGCCGGGACCCGCACCCAGTACCAGAACTTCGCAGGACAGATCGGCCGCCGCACTCGGGGCGCTGGTGCTGGCGTTGCTGGCAGCGGCAGGCGCGGGCGACGATTCGCTGGGGGTTGCCGCCGCCTGATGGGAGGCGGTTTGCAGTGTGGCGATGGGGTCGCCTTTGCTGATTTTATCGCCGACCTTGACCAAGACCTGCTCGATGGTGCCCGCTTTGGGTGCCGGGATTTCCATCGTGGCCTTATCGGATTCCAGGGTGATCATCGAAGCCTCCGCTTCGATCGTTTGCCCCGGAGCGATCAGCACCTCGATGATTTCCAGTTCCGCAAAATTGCCGACATCCGGCAGGGTGAGTGTTTCTAATGCCATGGGAGATTCCTCACACAATCAGTTCGCGCAGATCCGCGAGGCTGCGCGACAGGGCGGTGATGAAGCGGGCACCTTCGGCACCGTCGATGACGCGGTGGTCATACGAAAGCGCCAGAGGGAGCATCAGGCGGGGTTCGAAGGCCGAACCATTCCAGACCGGGCTCATTTTCGAGCGGGAAACCCCGAGGATGGCGACTTCCGGTCCATTGACGATCGGCGTGAACTGGGTGCCGCCGATGCCGCCCAGGCTGGAGATGGAGAAGCAGCCGCCGGACATGTCTTCCGGCGTGAGCTTGCCATCGCGCGCGCGCGCACTGAGTGCGGCGAGATCAGCGGCGAGGGCGAAAATGCCTTTTTGATCGACATTCTGCACAACGGGCACGACAAGCCCATTGGGCGTATCGACGGCCACGCCGATGTGGATGTATTTCTTGAGAATCAGGTTTTCGCCGCTGGCATCCAGGGCGGCATTGAACCGGGGGAAGTCGGCGAGCGCCCGGGCGACCGCCTTGAGAATGAAGACCAGGGGCGTGAGTTTGACGCCCATTTTGTCTGCCCGCGCCTTGAGCGATTGGCGAAAGGCTTCCAATTCGGTGATGTCGGTTTCGTCAAACTGGGTGACATGGGGAATGTTCAGCCAGCAGGTGGACAGGTGCTTGCCGGAACGCTTCTGAATGCGCGACAGCGGGATCGTTTCGATGGCACCGAACTGGCTGAAGTCGATGGTCGGCAGGGGCGGAATGCTGCCCCCCGTTGCCGGCGCGCTGTGGGCGGGTGCCGTGAGTGCCTGTTTGACAAAGGCCGTGACATCGGATTTCTGAATGCGACCTTTGGGGCCGCTGCCGGCGATTTGGCTGAGATCCACGCCGAGTGTCCGGGCAAAAGCCCGCACGGACGGGCTGGCGTGGGCGCTCGCGCCGAGGGTGGGCGCATTGACCGGTGCTGCCGTTGAGGGGGGGGTGGGCGGAATCGGGGGGCTGGCTGGCTCGGCGGTTGTCGAACGCGCGGGGGCGTCCACGACGGGAGGCGGAGTCGGAGCTGCCGCCGGGGCGGGCGCCGACTCGGCAGGTTTTTGAGTCGCTTCGTTGTCTTGGGTGCTCATCTCGACGATGAGATCGCCGACATTGACGGTGTCGCCCACCTTGAGCAGCACTTTCTGGATCGTGCCGGCAAACGGCGCCGGAATTTCCATGGTCGCCTTGTCGGATTCCAGCGTAATCAAAGACTGTTCGGCTTCGACCGTATCGCCGGCCGCGACGAGTACTTCGATGACGGGCAGGTCTTTGAAATTGCCAATATCCGGGAGAGGGACGGATTTGATGCTCATGGGTTCATGCTCCAGTAAACGCCTTGTCGTGTGGGGGCAAGGCGGTAAGGGATTGGGTCAACTGAGAGTCAGCGGCAGGTCGGCAGCGCCAGATCCTGGTTGATGCCATAGTGTTCGATCGCCTGGCTGACTTTGCTGGCTGGGATGCTGCCTTCGTCCGCCAGCGCCTTGAGTGCGGTCACGACGATATGTGCGGCATCGACCTCAAAGAACCGACGGAGCGCGGCGCGGGTGTCCGAACGGCCAAAGCCGTCGGTGCCGAGCGTGACATAACGGCGCGGTATGAAGGAGCGCACCTGCTCCGTGTAGAGGTGGACATAGTCGGTGGCGGCGATGATCGGCCCCTCGGTTTTTTCCAGGGTGGCCGTCACATAAGGCACGCGCGGGGTTTCGGTCGGGTGCAGCCGGTTGAAGCGGGTACATTCCTGGCCATCGCGTGCCAGCTCGGCGAAGCTGGTGGCAGACCAGACATCGGCACTGACGCCCCAATCGGCTTCCAGCCAGCGGGCGGCTTGTTCGGCTTCGCGCAGAATCGTGCCAGAGCCCAGCAGTTGCACGCGGGGCTTGTGTTTGGCGGTGGATTTCTTCAAGAGATACAAGCCCTTGAGAATGCCTTCCTCTGCACCTTCCGGCATGGCCAGATGAGGATAGTTCTCGTTCATCGCGGTGATGTAATAGAACAGATCCTTTTTCTCGGCGTACATTTCTTGCAGGCCGTGGCGGATGATGACCGCCATTTCAAACCCGTAGGTTGGGTCATAGGCTTTGCAGTTGGGGACGGTCGCGAAGAACACGAGGTTATGGCCGTCTTGATGCTGCAAGCCTTCGCCTTCGAGGGTCGTGCGGCCGGCCGTGGCGCCGATGATAAAGCCACGGGCGCGCATGTCGCCGCCCGCCCAGACCAGATCACCGATGCGTTGGAAGCCGAACATCGAGTAGTAGATGTAGAACGGAATCATCGCTTCGCCGTAGTTGGCGTAGGCGGTGGCTGCAGCCAGCCAAGAGGACATGGCGCCGGCTTCATTGATGCCTTCCTGCAATACTTGACCGTTGGTGGCCTGTTTGTACCAGGACACCTGATCGGCATCGACCGGTTCATAGAGCTGCCCGGCCGGATCGTAAATGCCCACCTGGCGGAACAAGCCTTCCAGGCCGAAGGTGCGGGCTTCATCGGGAATGATCGGCACCACCCGTTTGCCGAGCGCCTTATCACGCAGGATGATGGCGAGGATTCGGCCAAAGATCATGGTGGAGGACATCTCCCGTTCACCGGTGCCCTGCAGCAGCATGTCGAAAGCCGAGAGCGCGGGCACTTCCAGCGCGCTGGCGCGATCAACGCGGCTCGGCAGGTAGCCGCCGAGCGCTTGGCGGCGGGTGTGCAGGTATTTGATCAGCTCGTGGCTGTCGTCCGGCTTATAGAACGGCACATCGTTTTCGAGCTGTTCGTCGGAAATCGGCAGGCCGAAGCGGTCGCGGAAATACTTGAGTCCATCGACATCCAGTTTCTTCTGGTTGTGCGCGGTCATCGCGCCTTCGCCGAACGGCCCCATGCCATAGCCTTTGATGGTTTTGGCAATGATGAGCGTGGGTTTTCCCTTGCACTCGCTGGCCGCTTGGTAGGCGGCAAACATTTTGCGCGGGCTGTGGCCGCCCCGGGTCAGGCCGAAGATTTCGTCATCGGTCATGTTTTTGACGAGTTCGGCGGTTTCCGGGTATTTGCCGAAGAAGTGTTGCCGGACATAGGCGCCATTCTTGGCCTTGTACGCTTGATACTCGCCATCGACGGTTTCCATCATCAGCTGCATCAGCTTGCCGGATTTGTCTTTGGCCAGCAGTTCATCCCAGCCCGGGCCCCAAAGCACCTTGATGACATTCCAGCCGGCGCCCCGGAAGGTGCCTTCGAGTTCCTGCACCACCTTGCCGTTACCGCGTACCGGGCCATCCAGGCGTTGCAGGTTGGCATTGACGACGAAGACGAGGTTGTCGAGTTTCTCGCGCACGGCCAAACCAATGGCGCCGGTGGATTCGGGTTCGTCCATCTCGCCGTCGCCCAGAAACGCCCACACCTTGCGGGATTTCATCGGCGACAAACCCCGCGCGTCCATGTATTTCATGAAGCGCGCCTGATAGATCGCCTGCAAGGGCCCTAAGCCCATCGATACCGTGGGGAACTGCCAAAAATTCGGCATCAGCCAGGGATGCGGATACGAAGAAACTCCAGGCTGGTGCGCTTCCTGGCGGAAATTCTTGAGTTGTTCTTCGGTGATGCGGCCTTCAAGAAAGGCGCGGGCGTACATACCCGGCGCGGCGTGCCCCTGGAAGAACACCATATCGGCGCCATCGGGGTGATCGTGCCCTTTGAAGAAATGGTTGAAGCCGACTTCGTACATCGTCGCGCTGGATTGGAAAGTGGCGATGTGCCCACCGACCGAGGTGTGTTTGTTGGCGCGCGCCACCATGGCCATCGCATTCCAGCGAATCAGGGCGCGCAGCCGCTGCTCTAGTTGCCGATCGCCGGGGTAGGCCGGTTCTTTTTCTGCGGGAATGGTGTTGATGTACGGGGTATTCGCGGAATAGGGGGTATCGATACCGTGCATCCGGGCCGCTTCGATGAGCGCCCCAATCAGATGGCGTGCTTTGTCGGCGCCTTCCACCGCGACGACAGATTCCAGGGCGTCGAGCCACTCTCGGGTTTCGGCAGGATCCTGATCTTGATATGCGCTCACGCGGTAACTCCTCAAAAACTAACGCTGAAACGGGTGATTCAGCCGCGGCTTCGGGGGTGCCCGAAGATAAGGGGCGACGCGGCAGCAGGTAGGGCTGGGCGTCCAACGCGTCCGTCGGTACGATGCCGGACACAAACGCCTGCATTATGCGGAAATTTTGCCCGATTGTCCCCCGGTTCCCCGGGCGATTTCTGCGCCATTCCTGTCATTGATTGCCGGTTGTGCGGGGACGAGGTGCGTCCCCCGGTTCGGCTATCGCCGCAGACTGCCCAGCAGAGAGCGCACCAGTTGTCGGCCAATCTGGCTGCCGATGCTGCGTGCGGCGCTGGAGATAAAGGCCTCGAGCGGGCTTTGCCGTGTGCGGGCGGATGCGCGCGGCGGTGGTGCTTCCTCGTTCAGAACGGCCTGCGCCTGTGCCGCAGCGGCTTCCTGCTCCTGCCGGGCTTTGAGCGCTTCAAAGGCCGATTCGCGGTCGATGACGGCATCAAACCGGCCGCGATAGCGGGAGCGCTGGAGAATGGCTGCCCGTTCCTCGTCGGTCAGCGGGCCGATGCGGCTGAGTGGGGGGCGGAGCAGGGTGCGTTCCACCGGTTTGGGCATGCCTTTGGCATCCAGACATGACACCAAGGCTTCGCCGACGCCGAGTTCGGTAATGACGGTTTCGACATCGACCCGGCCATTGCTGCGGAAGGTTTGTGCCGCCGCACGCACGGCTTTCTGGTCACGCGGGGTGAAGGCGCGCAGGGCATGCTGCACGCGGTTGCCGAGTTGTCCGAGCACGGTTTCCGGCAAGTCCAGCGGGTTTTGCGTGACGAAATACACGCCCACGCCCTTGGAGCGCACCAGCCGAACCACCTGCTCGATTTTGTCGAGCAGGGATTTTGGCGTGTCGTTGAACAATAGGTGCGCTTCGTCAAAGAACAGCACGAATTTGGGGGCGGGCAGGTCGCCGACTTCGGGCATTTTTTCGAACAGTTCCGAGAGCAGCCAGAGCAGCAGCGCGGCGTACACCTTCGGGCCTTCGCGATACAGCCGGTCTGCGGCGAGCACATGGATCATGCCGGCGCCGGTATCCGACTGGATCAGCAGGTCATCGAGGGTGATGGCCGGTTCCCCAAACAGTTGTTCGGCACCCTGGGCTTTGAAGGCCGTGACGGCGCGGACGATCGAACCCAGGGTGGCGCTGGCAATCCGGCCATAGTCGGCTGTGTATTGGTCACCGGCTTCATCGAGGTGGCGTAACAGGGCTTCGAAGTCCTTGAAATCAAGCAGTAACAGCCCCTGATCATCGGCAATCTGGAACGCAATCGTCAGCACATGCTCTTGCAGTTCATTCAAGCCGAGCAGACGGGCAAGCACGATCGGCCCCATTTCGCTGATCGTGAGGCGGAAGGGGTGTCCTTTTTCGCCGTACACATCCCAGAAAATGACCGGGTTGGCGGCAAAAGGCAAGGGGTCGAGCCCCATTTTCTGGGCGCGTTCGGTGAGTTTCGGGTGGCTGCTGCCGGCGGCGGCGATGCCGGAGAGGTCGCCCTTGATGTCGGCGACGAAGACCGGCGTGCCCAGGCGGGCGAACTGTTCGGCCATGACTTGCAAGGTGACGGTTTTGCCGGTGCCCGTCGCACCGGCGATCAAGCCGTGCCGGTTCAGCATTTTCGAGAACACGGTCACCGGCTGCTCGCCGAGACCCAGCAGGATTTCTGTCGGTTCGTTCATGTTTATTCCTTGTGAGTGCAATTAGCCTTTGGGGCCGAGCAGCGCCCAGAGAATCAGCCCCAAAATCGGCATGAACAGGATGATGAGAATCCACAGTGTCTTGACGCCCGCGCCTGCATTGCTTTGCACCACGCGCACGATTGCCCAGATGTCCAGAGCCAAAATGATCAAGCCAAACAGGCCGGAAACCTTGATCGATAACATGATGATTGCCTACTGACAGGGGAATGCGGGCACTGTAGCAGAATTGCGTTACACCCGATCCGGTTGCAGGCGGACGATTTCGCCGTGCCGCCGGTCGTCGGCCAAGAGATCGAGCGCGGCCGGCAGCAGATCTTCGGCGTGGGCGCGTTCGGCTTGGGTCTCGCCGGGGAAACGGTATTGCCGCAGGGCGCTATGCGTCGGCCCGGGGTCAAAGCCATTGATACGGACGGCCTCGGTTTCCGCCGCCCATTGTCGAACGAGTTGCGCGAGCGCAGCATGTGCCACGGTGTAGGCATTGCCAAAGGCCGGTGTGCCGCGATCAGTCAAAAACAGCACCTGTGGGCGGGTGGCGTGGCGCGCACGCGCGGCGGTGAGCAGCGGCCAGAGCGCATGGGTGAGCGCGAACGGCGCCATCAGATTCAGATGCAGGGTTTCCTGGAATTTCGGTAAGAGACTGTCGGCCAGCGGGGCCAATTGTCCGCCGCTGCCCATGGCATGAATCAAGATATCCACCCGTCCAAGGGTTTGTTCGATTGCCTCGGCCAGGCGTTGGTAATCCTCGATGGCCGCGCCGGAAAATTCGACCGGCTGAATCAGCGGAATCCGGTGTTGTTCCTCTGGCGTAAGCGCGGCGGTGAGTGTTTCGGCCAGCCGATCGAGCACATCCGCCTTGCGGCCAAACAGCACAAGCTGGGCACCTTCTCGTTGCAGCGCATGCGCCAGAGCCGAGCCAATGGTGCCGGTGGCACCGTTGATGACGACGATTCGATCGGTAAAACGGGGAAGGGTCATAGCCGAATCTCTCGGGGCAAGGGGCGTTTGTTGGCCCACCAGGCGGTGGTCAAGAGTGTGAACGGGCTGAGTTCGGGGCGTTCGGCGCGTAAACGCAGGATGCGGGGCGCAAGCAGCCGCAGCCGGGCGCGATCCTGCGCCAACAGGGCGCGGAAAAACCCCGCCGGACGCCGGGTATGCTGGGCAAGCGCGGCATGTGCGTGGCGGTATTGGGCGAGCAGTTCGTCCCATTCGGCGGTGAGTACGGCATCCAGCGCGGGCTGATCGCCGGGACGCAGCCAATCGGTATCGGCCAACCCGCGTGCCGCGAGGGCGCTGGCCGGCAGGACAAACACCCCCCGGGCGAGCGCGCGGCCGAGATACTGCAGCTGATCCAGCCGCTGACTGGCCGCGCCCAGCGCGCGGAATGCCGAATGCTGTTCAGCCGGTGCATCGAGCAGAATCGCAAAGCCCTGCCAGAGCGCGCCGCCGTCGGCCGCAAGATAAGCATTGCGATCCGCCGCCGTGGCAAAGCCCTGATAGTCGAGCGCAAGCCATGCCGCCCCGAGGCGCGCTTCGATCGGCTCGATCAACGCGGTCAATTGTTCTGGGCGACTGTGCGCCCGCAACGCATGCAGAATGGGATGACTGGCGTGCTGCCGATTGAGTGCCTCATCGAGCGCGCCGCGCCACCAGTCGAGTTTGCTGCGCGCCACCTGGGGTTCGGCGATCTGTTCGGTGATTTGCCGGAGCGTCAGATCCAGTGCCCGCCAGGCTGTTACCGCGCCGAGTCGGGTCGAAGTCAGGGGAAGGCAGGCATACCGAAAGCCACTGCCAATGGGACGCGCCAGCGTCGCGCATTCGGCATCGTGCAGGCTGAGGTCGGTCGCGCGGGGTTGAGTCATGGCAGGCGGTGATGATCCCAAGCAAACAGGCCAATGCAAACGGGTAAATCGATGCCGAAAAAAAAACCGCCGGTGGGCGGTATCGAAAAATTGGTCGGGATGAGAGGATTTGAACCTCCGACCACCTACACCCCATGCAGGTGCGCTACCAGACTGCGCTACATCCCGAAGATTGCCGATCCGTGGCCGGTCAAAGCAAGGCGCGCATCGTATATAACCTGAAGGAAAAAGTCTATGGCTCTGATCGCGGCGCTCTTCAAGAAAGGGCACCCCGAAAGGCTAGGGGAATCGATGCTATGATTCTGCACAGTATCATCAATAATTTTTTGTGGAGTAAAACAAGATGAATTCCTCTGCGCAACCGCCAAGATCCGCATTCAAACAGGTGGAAAGCGGCTTCGAGCACTTCATTTTCGCCAGCCGGTGGCTGATGGCGCCGATTTATCTCGGGCTGGTCGTCGCGATGGGGGTGCTGCTGGTCAAGTTTGGTAAAGAAATCACTCACCTGATCGCGCATTTTTCCAGCATGGACGAAGGGCAGGTCATTGTGGGTGTCCTTACGCTGGTAGATATTTCTTTATTGATGAATCTGTTGATTATCATCATGTTCTCTGGGTACGAGAACTTTGTGTCCAAAATGGATGATCTTCACAGCCACGCGGATCGGCCGGATTGGATGGGCTCGATCGGGTTTTCTGACCTGAAAATCAAACTCATCGGCTCGATGGTGGCCATTTCCGGGATCGAGCTGCTTAAGGCGTTCATGAATGTGGATACGCTCAGTGACCGGCATCTGGCCTGGCTGGTGGGGATTCATGTGACCTTTCTGTTCTCGGGGCTGATTTTCGCCATCATGGAGAAGCTCGGCGGCGAGCATCATTAGGCGAAAATTTTCCGCAGTGGAAACCCGCCCCGGTGGCGGGTTTTTTATTGCCGAATTTTCTGGCAGAGCGCAGATTAGGCGTGGGCGTGGGCGTGGGCGTGGGCGTGGGCGTGGGCGTGGGCGTGGGCGTGGGCGTGGGCGTGGGCGTGGGCGGGAGATCTTCAGGATGTTGACGACGGAAACGCTGGATTTATTGCAGTCGCTGGGCGTGGCCTTGGGGATTGGGCTGCTGCTCGGGCTGGAGCGCGGTTGGCATGAGCGTGCCGCGCCCGATGGGCAGCGGGTGGCGGGTATTCGCACCTTCGGTTTGTTGTCGCTGGCGGGCGCTTTGACCGGCTTGCTCGCACAGCACTGGGGAAGCTGGGTATTCGCCGCCGGAATGCTGGGGGTGGTCGGGCTGCTGTTGGCCGGTTATCGCGCGGCACAGCGCCGCGATCCTTCCGTGGGGATGACCACGGAGGTGGCGGGCTGGGTGGCGTTCATGCTGGGCGCGCTGGTGATTGTGGGGCAGGGGATGGTGGCCGTCGCGGTCGCAGTGGTGGTGATGGTCTTGCTCGGCAGCAAAGCGCGGGTTCATCGGGGGGTGACGCTGCTCTCCGAGCAGGAACTGTTCGCGCTGTTTCAGTTGCTGGTGCTGGCGCTGGTGGTGTTGCCGCTGTTGCCGGATCGGGGTATGGGGCCGTGGCAGGCGTTGAATCCACGGGTGATCGGTTGGTTGGTGCTGCTGTTGGCGGGGTTGTCGTTCATCGGCTACTTCGCCATCCGGGTGTTGGGCGCGCGGCGCGGATTGTTGCTGACGGCGGTGTTTGGCGGGTTGGTCTCGTCAACGGCCTTGACGGTGCTGTTCGCACGCCAGGCGCTGTCGCACCGCGCCTGGGTGCCGGTGCTGGCCGTGGGGATCGTGCTGGCCTCGGCGACCTTGTTCCCTCGGGTCTGGCTGGAGGTGGGGGTGGTCAATCCGCTGTTGGCGGCGGAACTGTTCCTGCCCATGCTGGCGATGATGTTGGCGGCCTATGCCGGGGCTTTTCTGCTGTGGCGGCGGAGTGGGCAAAATCAGCCCGATGCGCCGATCGAGCCGGTGCTGGCCAACCCGCTGGAATTGAAGGCCGCCCTGAAGTTTGCCGCCTTGCTGGTGGCAATCATGGTTGCGGCGCAGGCTTTGCAGCAGCAGGTGGGCAGTGCCGGGGTCTTTGGGCTGGCGGCGGTTTCCGGGCTGGTGGATGTGGATGCCCTCTCGCTTTCGATGGCGCAAATGCAGGCCGCCGGGCAAGTGCCCCTCTGGGTGGCTGAGCGCGCGATCATGTTGACGGTTTGGGTGAACACGGCCAGCAAGATGGGGTTGGCGTTGCTGATTGGTGGGCGGGCGCTCGGTGTGACCGTGGCCTGGGTGCTGATCCCCGCAACCCTGCTGGGGATGGGGGTCATGGTTCTGTTCGCTTTGCATTGAATGCTGCGCCTTACTTTGCTTGCGTGGGGCAGGGGCTCGCGCTAGGCTGCGCGTCCGGTGTGCGGACGACGGCGCGGTTCGATCAGGGGGCGTGGGCGATGAGCAAGGCAAAATCAGGGATGGGCGAGAGCACCATTGCGCTGAACAAAAAGGCGAAATTTGATTACTTCCTGACGGATCGCTATGAGGCGGGCATCGTGCTGGAAGGCTGGGAAGTCAAATCCTTACGGGCGGGCAAGGCGCAGTTGACCGACGCGCACATTTTGTTGAAAAACGGTGAGGCGTTCATGATCGGCGGGCAAATTAACCCGCTGCTGCAAGCTTCCACCCACATTCGCCCAGATAACACACGGATTCGTAAATTGTTGCTGAATCGTCGGGAGCTCAACCACTTGATCGGCGCGGTGGAGCGCAAGGGGTTTACGGTGGTGCCGACGGCGATGTATTGGAAAAATGGCCGCGCCAAACTGGAAATCGCGCTCGCGCAAGGTAAAAAAGACCACGACAAGCGCGCCTCACTCAAAGAGCGCGACTGGCAGCGCGACAAGCAGCGCATTCTGCGTACTTCGAGTTGATGGAGATTATCTCCCGTACTTCTCCCAGTTTTTTCCTGAGATCCTTCTCGCGCGGCGGTTTCGTTGTCATGCCGTGATGATGCGCTGTCCTTGCAGGGCGCATAAGGTCGGCACCACCAGTTCGTCGAAGAGTGCATGCACGGCTTTGGGGCTGCCCGGCAGGGCGATCACCAAATGCCCGGACGCGCTTTGGGCGGCGAATGCCGTGCGGCCGGGGCGTGTCTGGATGCCTTCAAATAACAGTCGCCCCGTGCGTTGCAGGA
This sequence comes from Halothiobacillus sp. DCM-1, assembly GCF_045689735.1. GTDB lineage: Bacteria > Pseudomonadota > Gammaproteobacteria > Halothiobacillales > Halothiobacillaceae > Halothiobacillus. The sequence continues at coordinate 1,351,056 of NZ_CP142685.1, read as the reverse complement.
CGCGCCGGGTGAAGTCGTGCGAGCCGACGGAGGTTCCACCGACGAGGATGACCAGATCCGGTTGTTTTGCCAATGCCGTGGTCAGGGTGTGGTGGATCCGGGTCGGGTCGTCATCGACGCGGGCGTGATGGATGATGCGACCCAAATGGCGCTGATCGAGGCTCGATTCGATCCAGATGGCGTTGTGTTCGTACAGGTGCCCGGCGGGCAGCGGCTGACCCGCAGGAATCAGTTCGTTGCCAATCAGGATCAGCGCGATGGCTGCGGTTCGATGGACCGGCAGCGCGTGAATTCCGTGGCGTGCGGCCTGCGCGAGATGTGTCGGGGTCAGTGGGGTGTGCGCGGGCAGCAGGGGGGCGCCGCGGGCGGTGACGCTGCCCACGGCTTCGGCATCTTTGCCGGGCGGCAATTGGGGCAGGCTGGCGCGGAGGGTGTGGCCTTGCCGTTGCGCCCATTCTTGTCGCAAAACCGTGTCCGCGCCTTCCGGCAGCGCCGCGCCGGTTGCGATGCGCACGGCGTGACCGGGCGGGAGCGGGCTGTTTGCCGCCTGCCCGGCAATCAGTTCGCGTTGCACGATCCAACGAGCGCCCGGCTGAACTTCGGCAGCACGCAGCGCATAGCCGTCCATCATGGCGCGGGAAAACGGCGGGAATGGCGTGGGCGCGGTGAGGGGCGCGGCCAGACAGCGATCCCGCGCGGCGCGCAGGGCAACGGTTTCGACCGGGGTGGGCTGGACGCAGGCCAGGAGTCGGTCGAGTGCCTCGGTCAGCGTGGGATCGGCCTGGCTGGCGTGGCAGGGATCAATGACGGGGTAGGGCGGGCGCGGGTCGGTCAGGGGGTTCATGATGGGCTCACGGCTTCGCTCAGTTGCTCGGGCGTGTTGAGATTGGCAAACGCCCAGGCATCGTCGCCCAGCAGGCATACGCTGTAGCGGCCGGCGGTCAGGACGCTGAGCAGCCGATCCTTGGCGGCGGCTGGGCGCTGCGGCAGGCAGGGGCGATGAATCAGGGCGACGGTGGGTTGCAGGCGCTGGCCATCGTGGGCGATGACCACGGCGGCGCGGCTTTGCTGCTGGACTTGCCACAGCGCGGCGGGCCAGTGGGCTTGGTAATCAGGCATGTCGCAGGGGGCGAGCAGCAGCCAATCGTGCCGGGCATGGCGGCTGGCGTGCATCAATGCAGCCGCTGGGCCGGCGTAGGGTTGATGGGGGTGGAAGGGATCGGACACGACGCGATGTCCCCATTGCCGGTATTCGTCGAGGTGGCGGTTGGCGTTGATCAAGACTTCATCGACTTGGCGTTCTAGGGTGCGGATGACCGGCTCGATCAGCCGCCCTTCGCGGTAGGGCATCAAGCCTTTGTCTTGCCCGCCCATGCGCCGACCCGCGCCGCCGGCGAGAATGAGCGCGGTGGTGGCGGGGTAGGGCGTCATGATGGCATCTCGCTCGGGGTGGTTTGGTTCCAGAATTCTGCGAGCGCATCGACCAGCGGCTTCATGAAATACCGGTCGCTCGGCATGACATCCACCCGTACGCCCTGTTCCCGCAGAAAAGCGGCCATCACCGGCCCAATCGCGGCCACGCGCGTGCGGGCGAGCCCCTGTTGTAGTGCGGCGCTGCGTTCGTGCAGTTTGGCGACATTTGCCAGCCGCTGATACTGCGGTTGGCTGGTGAAGGCGAGGGCATCGATCGTGCCGGCGGCGAGTTCGTCGATCAACGCCACGACCGCGCTGGTTTCGGCTTCACTCGCGTAAATGTAGGGCGCGACCGGTACCGGTGTGGCGCCGTGTGCGCGAATTGCGGCTTGCAGCGGAGCATTTTCTTCGGTGCCATAAAGCACGACGCCGACCCGATCGGCGAGGTTCGGTAAGCTGGCCAGTGTAGCGATGACTCCGGCGCTGGTCGGCTCGATGGCCTGAATATTGGGTTGCAAGCCCCAGTTTTTCAGTGCGCGCCCCGGTTTTGGCCCGCGCACGATCAGACGACTGGCCTGGAGTTTGCCGATCAGCGCCTCGGCGAGCCCGGCGCGTTCAGCGGCTTGAACCAGTCGGGTAATGCCCTCGCCGGTCAGGATGATCAAATCCCGGCAGGCGGCGTCGGCAATGAACGCGCGAATCCAGGCGACGACGGTCGCTTGATCCGGCGCATCATGGATACTCACCAGCGGGCAACGCCGCACGCGGGCACCGCGCCGTTCGAACAGGGCGGCGAGCACATCGAGCTGCCGGGATTCGGGCAGGGCGATGGTGCGGCCAAGAAACTGGTTGGGGTTAATGTCTTGCATGGTGTTTCCCCAGATGTTGCGGCGTCCCTGCCGCTCGGACGATTACAGCGACAGTTCCCGCTTGGGCGCAGTTTTGTAGTGGGTGACATACATCATCAACCCGACAAACAGCAGCCCGCCGACCAGATTACCCAGCGCGGTCGGCAGCTCGTTCCACAGCAGATAATCGCCAAAGGTGAAATTGCCGCCCATGATCAGCGCGAACGGGAACAGGAACATGTTGACCACTGAGTGCTCGAAGCCCATGTAGAAGAACAGCATGATCGGCATCCACATCGCGAAAATCTTGCCGATGGCGGAGGTCGAGAGCATGGCGGCCGCAACGCCGGTCGAGACCATCCAGTTGCAGAGGATGCCGCGCATGAAGATGGTGAACCAGCCCGCCGTCCCGTGCGATTCATAACCCAGCGTGCGCGCCATACCGATGTGTCCCACTTTTTCCGCGACGGCGCCCGCGCTGGTGGTAAAGCCGAAGGTGAGAATGAAGGCCATCATGAAGGCGACCGTGACCGCCCCGGCGAAGTTGCCGATGAACACCAGCCCCCAGTTACGCAGCACCTGGCTGACGGTCACCCCAGGGCGCTTATCGAGCAGAGCCAGCGGCACCAGCATGAACACGCCGGTCAACAAATCAAACCCCAATAAATACAGCAGGATGAAGCCGACCGGGAACAGCAGGGCACCGGCGAGCGGCGAGCCGGTGTTGATGGACACGGTGATGGCGAACATGGCCGCCAGCCCGAGGATGGCGCCGGCCATGTAGGCGCGGATCAGCGTGTCGCGGGTGGATAGGCGAACCTTGGACTCCCCGGCATCGACCAGGGCTTTGGCGAGTTCGTTCGGTTTGACATAGTCGGTGGACATTTGCTCGGACATGATGGATTCCTCATATGTAAACGACAGGATGAATGCGTGATGGCGGTCGGTTGTGGTGCATCGGTCGCCTCCTCCCGCAGGCGAGTTGGGGTTCAGGCTGCCTCCGCGAGGCCACAGGCGCGTCGCTGTTCGGATTCCGCACGAAATGCCGGTGCGGCGTCGGGGTTTCCTTCAAACCAGGCGAGTTGCGCATGCAGCGCGGCGACCTCGCCGATGATCAGCAACGAGGGTGAAGCCGCACCGTCGATCAGATCCGGCAGGGTTCGCAGCGTGCCGAGGCGCACACTCTGCCGTGCGGTGGTGCCGTGCTCGACCAGCGCGGCCGGGGTGTGCGCGGGCAGGCCGTGGGCGATCAGGGATTGGCAGATCGTGCGTGTGGCACCGAGCCCCATGTAGAACACTAGGGTTTCCCGCCCGTGGGCGAGGTGCGCCCAATCCAGATCAAGCTGGCCATTTTGCGTGTGGCCGGTGATGAAGCGCACCGATTGGGCGTGGTCGCGGTGCGTGAGGGGAATGCCGGCGAATGCGGCGCAACCGGCCGCAGCGGTAATCCCTGGGACGATTTCAAACGGAATTTGGGCGTTCGCGAGCACTTGAGCCTCTTCGCCGCCCCGGCCAAAAATGAACGGATCGCCGCCTTTGAGCCGCGCGACGATTTTGCCCTCCTGTGCCAGACGCACGAGTAACGCGCCGATTTCCGCCTGCGGTACGCTGTGCGCATCCCGGCATTTGCCGACATAGATACGCTCGGCATCACGCCGTGCGAGCGCCACGATGGCCTCCGGCACCAGCCGGTCATGCACGATCACATCGGCTTCCTGCAGGCGTTGCAGGGCGCGGAAGGTCAGTAAATCCGGCGAGCCGGGGCCAGCCCCGATCAGAACCACCCGGCCTTGGTGGCTGGGGGTGCCCGCCAGTTGCGCGGTAAAGGCGGCTTCCGCCTGCGTGACCTGGCCCGCCGCGAGTTGGTTCGGGATGGCGCTGTCCAAAAAGCGTTCCCAGAAGCGTCGGCGGGCGCCGACTTCTGCCAGGGCGGCTTTCACGGCGGGGCGTTTGCTGCCCATGAAGCGCGCCAGGGCACCGAGGCTTGGCGGCAACAGGGATTCGATGCGCGAACGAATCCAGCGTGCAAGCACCGGGCTGGTGCCCGCGCTGGATACGGCCACGGTGACTGGGTCGCGGTCGATGATGGCGGGCACGATGACGCTGCATTGCGCGGGATCATCGACCACATTGACCGGAATCTGGCGCGCTTTGGCCGCGTCAGCGACGCGGGCATTCAGAGCGGCATCATCGGTCGCGCAGATCACCAGCACCTTGCCGTCGAGTTGGGCTTCGGCAAAAGTCTCGGCGCGATGGATGACCGTGCCGTCATCGAGCTGAGCCTGAATTTCCGGGCTGAGTTCCCGCGCGACAATCTCGACTCGGGCACCCGCTTCGCGTAACAGGGCGAGTTTGCGGGTGGCGACTTCACCGGCACCGAGCAGGAGGCAGGATTGCTGCTGTAAATCGAAAAACAGGGGCAGGTAGCGCATATCAGGCTCCTTGCGCGCTGGGCGCGTCGGTCACAGAAGCGGCCACCGCGTGGGCGGCCAGCAGGGCTTTGAGTTCGGGGATGCAGGCGCCGCAGTTGGTGCCCGCCTGGGTGCAGGCACCGAGGGTGGCGACATCGGCGGCGGGATGTTCGGCGAGGACATCGAGCAGGGTTTGCTTGCCGACGCTAAAGCAGGCGCAGATCACCGGGCCGCGATCGGCGGCACCGGCGCGTTTGCCGGCAAGCAGATCGCCCCGGTCGCCGGCCGAGAGCACGCCTTGGCCGAGCAGTTCGGTCAGCCAGTCGGTATCCGGGGCGCGGCTGTCGGGGGTGATCGCACAGAGGGCGAATAACGCCCCGCCGCGCAGCCAGGCTTGGCGGTAACGGCCGCTGGCCGGGTCGGCAAACGCCAGGATTTCTTCATCGGGCGAAGCCGGGTTGCTGTGTCTGAGCCAGTCGCTTAAGGCGCTGATCGCCGCCGCCGGGGGTTCGGTGCCGGCCAGATGCAGCAGCAGACCGGCGGGACGGGTGACGCGGGCGGCGTAATCGCCCGGCGCGGTCGAAAAGGGGGGGCAGACGGCATCGTGGCGCAACAGGACGAGGCCATACCAGGCGGCGGGGTAGGGTTCGACCCACACCGCTTCCGTCTTGAACTCGGGTTGCCCGGAAACCGGGTCGAGCCGGGGGGCGATCAGCGCGTTGACCAGCCCATCCCGGCTGAAGCCATCGCTCCAGTGCATCGGGGCAAACAGGCTGCCGGGGCGCTGGCCGTCATCGAGCACGACGCGGGCAAGCAACTGCCCTTGCCGGTTGCGAACCCGGGCGAGTTGATGGCCGCGCAGCTTGAATCGGGCGGCATCTTGCGGATGCGTGCGCAGGGTGGGTTCCTGTTCATGGGCGAACAGTTTGGCCACCGCGCCGGTGCGGCTCATGCCGTGCCACTGATCGCGCAGGCGACCCGTGTTCAGACGCAGCGGCATGGCAATCGTCAGGGCGGAGGCGGCACTCTGGGCGCGGATCGGGATCATCCGGGCGCGGCGGTTGGCGGTAAAAAACCGGCCATCAGCAAAGGGTTCTGGCTGGCTGCCATCGGCGTGAATCGGCCAGCGGGTGGGCGGTAGGGCATCGTAGGCCGCACGGTCGAGCTGGCGGAATCCGCCGAGGTCGAGATCCCGACTGCCCGCGTTTTCAAAGGCGGTGAGGGCGGCATATTCCCGGAACACATCCGAGGCGTGTTCAAAGGCAAAGGCAGAACCGAAACCCAGTCGGGTGGCGACATCGCAGAGCACCTGCCAGTCGTGCCGGGATTGCCCGTGCGGCGGCAGAAATGCGCGTTGACGGCTGATGCGCCGTTCGGAGTTGGTGACCGTGCCATCGCGTTCGCCCCAGCCGGTGGCGGGCAGCAGCAGATCGGCGTAGGCGGCAGTATCGGTGCTGCCCACGCATTCGGAGAGCACCACGAACGGGCAGCGGGCGAGCGCCGCCCGCACGCGGTGACTATCGGGCAGGCTGAAGGCCGGGTTGGTGGCGATGATCCACAAAAACCGGATTTTGCCCTCGGCGGCGGCGGCGAATAAATCCACGGCCTTGAGCCCTGGGGCGGTGGCGACCGTGTCGCTGCCCCAGAAACGGCGCATCCGGTCGATATTTTCCGGGGTGAATCCCTGATGCGCGGCGAGCATATTGGCCAGACCGCCGACTTCCCGTCCGCCCATGGCATTGGGTTGGCCGGTGATGGAAAACGGGCCGCAGCCGGGTTTGCCCACGCGCCCGGTGGCGAGGTGGCAGTTGATGAGCGCGTTGCCTTTATCCGTACCGCTGGCGGATTGATTCAGCCCCTGTGACCAGAGGGTGACGGTGCGTTCGGTACGGATGAAGGCAGCGAAAAAGTCGGTGAGTTGTGCGGTGGTCAGGCCGGTGCGTTCGGCCACCCGGTCGAGATCGGCGGCCTCTGCCCAGGCGCTGGCGCGCGCTTCCTCGAATCCATCGACGGATTGTTGAATAAACGCCTCGTTGACTGCGCCCGTCTGGTCGATGGCAACAAGGAGCGCGTTGAATAGCAGCGCATCACTGCCCGGCGCGATGGCCAGATGCTGGTCGGCGATCGAGGCGGTCGCCGTGGCGCGCGGATCGATCACAATGATGCGCATCGCCGGTCGCTCGGCTTTGGCGGCGCTCAGGCGCTGGAACAACACCGGGTGGGCATAGGCCAGATTGGAGCCGACCAGAATCACCAGATCGGCCTGTTCGACATCTTCGTAACTCACCGGCACGGTGTCGCTGCCAAACGCGCGGTGATAGGCCGCGACCGCAGAAGACATGCACAGGCGGGAGTTGGTGTCGATGTTCGCGCTGCCCAAAAAGCCCTTCATCAGCTTGTTGGCAATGTAGTAATCCTCGGTGAGGATCTGCCCTGAAACATACAGGCCGATCGCCTCGGGGCCGTGTTCCGCTACGGTCTGGCGAATGGCCGTAGCGATCCGGTCGAGGGCGCTGTCCCAGTCGGTTGGGACGAGGGTACCCTCGGCGGAGCGGCTGAGTGGGACACTCAGTCGATCTGGCAGATCGACGGTTTCCCCCAGCGCCGCGCCCTTGCTGCATAACCGACCGAGATTGGCCGGATGCGTAGTGTCGCCCGCCACCGTCACGCCGGCCTCGCCGCGGGTGACCAGCACGCCACAGCCGACGCCGCAGTAGGGACAGGTGGTGGCAACCGGCGCGTTCATGCGGACACCGTTTCCTGTGCCGGAAAATCATCCAGCCGGGGCAAGTGTTCGTTGGGGTCGAGCGCCGGCAAGGGCGGGTAACCGATTTCGATCTGCGCCTGATGCAGCCGCACCGGATAACGCGCGGTGCAACCCACATCCGGTGCTACGGCATGCCCGGTGTCGAAACGGATCACCCAGCTATGCAGCGGGCAGGTGACGCCGTTGTCATGCACGATGCCTTGCGACAGCGGGCCGTGTTTGTGCGGGCAGCGGTCTTCCAGCGCGAACAGGTGGTCATCCTGCGTGCGGAAGATGGCGACCGGGGTGCCATGCAGCCGGACGACCTTGGCCGAGCGGCGGGGAATGGCGTCCAGCGCGCCAACGGGGTACCAGGTGGTGTGCATTCGGGTGCTCCTTAGGCCAGATCCAGGACGGGGGCGAATTCGTGCGCTTCTTTGCCTGCGGCGCGTTCGGCCCAGGGGTCGATTTGTGCGACCCGCTGGGAAATCTGGAAGCGCTCGGCCAGCGCCTTGCGTCCCGCTTCATCTTCGAGCAGACGCCGTTGCACATAGGGCAGGCCGACGCGTTCGATCCAGGGCGCCGTGCGTTCGAGGTAGTGCGCCTCTTCGCGGTACAGTTGCACGAAGGCACAGGTGTATTCGATCACCTCGGCTTCGGTGTTGACCTTGCAGAGAAAATCGGTGGCGCGCACCTTGATGCCAGCATTGCCGCCGACATGCAGCTCGTAGCCGGAATCGACGCACACCACACCCAGATCTTTCACCGTGGCTTCAGCGCAGTTGCGCGGGCAGCCGGAAACGGCCATCTTGAATTTATGCGGCATCCAGGAACCCCAGGTCTGGCGTTCCAGCTCGATGCCGAGCGCGGTCGAATCCTGCGTACCGAAGCGGCACCATTCCTTGCCGACACAGGTTTTTACCGTGCGCAGCGCCTTGCCATAGCCATGACCGGAGACGAAGCCGGCTTCGGAGAGATCTTTCCAGACCGCGGGCAGCGCCTCTTTTTGTACGCCCAGCAGATCGATGCGCTGACCACCGGTGATCTTGACGGTCGGGATGGCGTGCCGTTCGGCGACATCGGCAATCGCGCGCAGTTCGGCTGGGCTGGTTACCCCGCCCCAAATCCGGGGGATGACCGAGTAGGTGCCATCTTTCTGGATATTGGCGTGCACCCGTTCGTTGATGAACCGTGATTGCGGGTCGTCCTGATAAGTTTCTGGCCAGGCGCAGAGGAGGTAGTAATTGAGGGCGGGGCGGCATTTGGCGCAGCCATCGGCGGTTTGCCAGCGGAAGTGCTGAAAAATGGCCGGAATGTCGTGCAATTCATGGCGAACGATGCCGGCGCGGATGTCGTCGTGGGTTGCGCTGGTGCAGCCACACATCGGCTTGACGGAGGGCGCGGCAGAGTAATCGCCGCCCAGAGTCGAGGCGAGCAGGTCTTCCACCAACCCGGTGCACGAACCGCAGGAAGCGGAGGCTTTGGTGTGCGCCCGCACCTCATCGAGGGTGAAGAGTTTGTGTTCTTTGATGGCTTTAACGACATCGCCCTTGCAGACGCCGTTACAGCCGCAGATTTCGGCGGAATCCGGCAGGCTGGCGACGCGCGAGTGGCTGCCGCCGTGGCCAGAGTCGCCCACATGAGCCTGCCCGAATAGCAGATGCTCGCGCAGCGCCGTGACATCGGTTTTGTCGCGCATGAGCTGGAAATACCAGGCACCATCGATCGTGTCGCCAATGAGTACGGCGCCATCGACGAGGTTGTTGCGCAGCAGTAGCTTTTTGTAAACGCCCCGCGCCGCGTCGGCGAGCACGATTTCCTCATGCGCCTCGCTGGCGTTGATTTCCCCGGCGGAAAAGACATCCACGCCGGTGACTTTGAGTTTGGTCGAGGTCATCGAGCCGGTGTATTTGGCGATGCCGAACTGCGCGAGGTGGTTCGCGCAGACCTTGGCCTGTTCGAACAGCGGTGCTACCAGCCCATAAGTGGTTTTGCGGTGCTGCACGCATTCCCCCACTGCATACACGCGCGGGTCGTAGGTTTGCAGGGTGTCGTCCACCACGATGCCCTGTTCGCAGTAAATGCCGCTGGCTTTGGCGACATCCATATTCGGGCGGATGCCGGCGGCCATGACCACGAGATCGGCGGGGATTTCACTGCCATCGGCCAGAGTCACGGAGGTGACCTGGGTTTCACCATTGAGCCGGACGGTATGGGCATTTAGCCGAATGTGAATGCCGCGATCGATCAGGGTTTGTTCCAGTAACTTACCGGCGGCGGCATCGAGCTGGCGATCCATCACATGACCATTGCGGTGCAGAACGGTCACCGTCATGCCGTGGCTGACCAGACCCGCCGCGGCTTCCAGACCCAGCAAGCCGCCGCCGATCACCACCGCATGGCCATCGGGTCGGCAAGCGGCCAGCATGGTATCGACATCGGCAATGGAGCGGAACCCGACGACACCCGCCAGCGTATTCCCCGGCAGCGGCGGGATGAAAGCGCGCGAACCGGTGGCGATCAGCACGCGGTCATAGTCGAAGGCGTCGCCCGCTTCGGTCACGGCCTGGCGTTTTGGCCGGTCGATGCGTGCCACGCGCACGCCCTTGAACAGGGTGATGCCGTGGTCGGTGTACCAGGATTCATCGTTCAGGATGATGTCGGGAATCGTCTGTTCTTTCGCCAGCACGGGCGAGAGCATGATGCGGTTGTAGTTGGTGTACGGCTCATCGCCGAATACGGTGATGTCGTACAGATCCGGGGCGAGCTTCAACAGCTCTTCCACCGTGCGGATACCGGCCATGCCATTGCCGATGACGATTAAACGCGGGCGTTTCATAAGGCTGCTCCCAATAAAAAAGGCGTCTTTGCACGCGGGGAACCTCCCGGTGAAAAGACGCCTTTGTCTTCGTATCGTTTGTCTGTGCTATTCAGGGGGATCTCCCTGAGAGCCTCAGTCTCTGCACTCAACAAAGCAAACCCCGTGCCACCTTTATAAATACAACTAAATCAATCGGTTGGTTATTTCTCATGGCGGGCTCTGCCTTGTCGCTGTGCATGGCACGCGCTCCGATGCTCTAAAAAATGGCAAGCCGGATCGGTGGCAAGATCCGGCTTGCTGCCCGCCGAACAATCAGGCGATACTCAAAAAAAAGCGGGCAGAACCGCTGGCCGGCGGGGTTGCCCGCGCGGTACGCGGACGGCGGTAATTCATGGAGTGTTATGACTCAGGCAATTGATTTTTTACACGCGGCGCAACGCAGTGAGCTGGCCGCCCTGCAGCAACTGGTGATCACCGGGGATTGGGTGCGTGCCATCAGCGGGCTGGTGCATGCGCTGCAGCGCGAACGGGGCTTTTCCAACCTGTACTTGACGAGCCCGGAGACTCGCCTCGGCGCTGATTTGGCCGGGATGGTGGCGGCCAGTTCGCAGGCGGAGGATCGGCTGCGACGCCATTGGGACGGTTTTGTCCTGCGTGAAGAAGGCTCTGCGGAGCGGGTGCGACTGCTGCACCGGCTCGCGCTGGCCACGGCGCTGCTCGACAACCTGCCTCGGTTGCGCCAGCGCATTCGTGAGCGATCCCTCGATGTCCACGCGGCGGTTTCCGCCTTTACCCATCTGATCGCCGCGTTGTTGTCGGTGGTATTCGAGGCAGCCGATACGGCGGTCGATCCGGAGATTTCTGCTGCGCTGGTCGCCTTGTTCAACTTTATGCACGGCAAAGAACTGGCGGGGCAGGAGCGGGCAGCGGGCGTGATTGCGTTGGCTCAGGGGCAGTACTCCAGCGCCTGGCATCAGCGGCTGCACTTTCTGCAGGAAGGCCAGGTGCGCGGCTTTGCGGTGTGCGCCGAGTTTGCCGATGCGGCATCCGTGCAGGCACTGAATCAGTTGGAATCGGCTCCGATTAGCCAGGATGTGCAGCGATTTCGTCAGGTTCTGGCGAAAATCTCCGCAGAATCGCCCGTCGATCCGGCGCTCGGGCAGGTCTGGTTCGAAGTCTGTACCCGTCGAATCGATGCCCTGCAAACGGTCGAACAGCGCTTGACCGATTTCCTGGCCGAATTGGGTACGCAAAAAATCGCGCGGGCTACGGCAGCCTTGACGGATCAGCGCGAATGGCTGGATCGACTGGCGGCGCTGGAAGAGCCGGGCGAGTTCCCGACGCTGCGTCTCTACCATGTGCAAGCCACCGAGCTGGATGCCGCTAGCCTCGACCAGCCGGGTAAACTCGTTGGGCGCTCGCTGCTCGATGTGCTGCACGAACGCAATCGGCATTTGCAAACGATGCAGGACGAACTCGAATCGGCACGCCAGTCGCTGGCCGAGCGCAAGCTGATCGAGCGGGCGAAGGGGCGGATCATGGCGCTCAAGGATTGGCCGGAGGAAGAGGCATACCGCTGGTTACGCCAACAGGCCATGTCGCGCGGTGTGAAGTTGGTCGAACTGGCGCAGCAGTTGTTGTCAGACCGCAGCTCAAGGCTGGATGACTGATGAATCCAGAGGCCAAGACCCTGTCGCGTTGCGCCTGGGCGGATCCCCGCAAGCCGGATTACCTCGCCTATCACGACGAGGAATGGGGCGTGCCCACGGTGGATGATCGCCGCCTGTTCGAATTTTTGCTGTTGGAAACCGCTCAGGCGGGATTGAGCTGGTACACGATTCTGCAAAAGCGTGCCGCGTACCGCGCGGCATTCGCACAATTTGATCCGGTGGCGGTCGCCGCCTTCGATGAGGCTACGGTGGCAGCGTTGCTGCAGAATCCGGGCATTGTGCGCCATCGCAAAAAAATCGAGAGTGCCCTCATCAATGCCCGTTGCTTTTTGGCGGTGGCCGAAGAATTTGGCTCGTTTGCCCATTACCTTTGGTCATTCGTCGATGGGCTGCCCCGCCAGAATGACTGGCCGAGTCATGCCGCCTGCCCCAGCGTCACGCCAGAAAGCACGGCACTCAGCCGGGATTTGCAACGCCGAGGGTTCCGGTTCGTCGGTCCGACCGTGTGTTATGCCTACATGCAGGCTGTGGGGCTGGTCAATGATCATGTGCATGACTGCTTTCGCCGGTTGGAAGTCGCCTCATTAGGGCAGCGCTGATTAGCAGCCCGCCGCGACGCTATCGAAGGCCGCACCCGTAGGACATCCGACAGGGATGTCGGAGGGGCCGAAGAGGAGGAACCAGCCGAGTTGAAAAAGGGTAGAAAAGCCCCTTTTAAACATCCTGCTAGATCAGCGTTGCCTCAGTGAAGCGAGAACTGCACCCGGGCGGTGCTGCCTTTGCCTTTCTGGTCTTGCGTGCCAAGGTGCGATGCAGTGAGCCCGACGCGATTCGCTGCGATTCTTCCGGGCGCGGTGAGATATTCCCGTACAGTATCGGCGCGATGATCCGCGAGTTGTTGCAGCGCCTGCGGCGTGATGTCGATGGCGGCCAATAGCCGCTGGCGCATTTCCTCGGCCGGGAGGGTTTTGCTCATTCCGACCAGGTTTTTCGGTTTGTCTTTGAGCTTGGTGTTTTTGTAGACCACGGCGAGCCAGTGCGGCATGTCCTCGGGGGAAATTTCCACGCTATCGATCGGCTGATCCGTGGCTTTGGCTTTGGCTTCTTTGAGTCGATGCAGCAGCGCGCGCTGTTTTAGCCCATCGGTATCTACCGCCGGATCGGCAAAACCGGTGATGTCGAGCTTGAGTTGAGGGCGGTCATTCAGCGCTTTGATCAGGCTATCGAGCTGTTCGGTCTGCGCGCTGCCGAGGGTATCACTACCCGGTTCAAAGGGCAGTACGGCAGGATCTTCAGACCCGCCGCCAAAGGCCGCGCCGAGCAGGGAGAACGGGGCGGTAATCGCCTTGGTGAGTAGATTGACAATCACCTTGACGATGATGCCTCCCATGGAAAACTCAGGATCGGTGAGGGTGCCACTGATGGGCAGATCAATATCGATCACGCCATTGCGATCCTGCAGGAGCGAGACGGCCAGCAGCACCGGCAATTTCGTGGCTTCGGGGCTTTCGACCGGGGTGCCGAAGGTGAGCTGATCGAGCACGATGTGGTTGCTGGCCGTGAGTTCATTGTCTTTGACCTGATAATGCAGGGTGGCCGACAGGCTGCCTTTTTCGATGCCATAACCGGCATAGCGCGCCGCGTAGGTTGAGAGGCGGGTCAGCTCGATGCCCTGCGTGTCGGCGGTGATGTCGAGCGCCAATGGGCGCGCTAGGGGATTGGCTTGCCCCTTGATCTCGACCGGGGCGCTGCCGTCGACCCGGCCGTTTAGGGCGATGCTTGCCTCGTGGGGCTGATCCCAGGCCAGCGCGGAGACAGAGCCGGTGAGATCAGTGACCTTGGCGGAGTAGTTGGGTTTGATGAAGTGGTCGGTAAAGTCCACCTGACCGCCTTGCAGGGCGATGCGCTGCCAACGGATTTTTGGCGGTGGATTGGGGTTCGGGGGCAGTGTGGCTTTTGCTTCGCCGCTCGGCAGTGTTTGCGGCGCGGGGGCGGCCTGGGTGACCGAGCGTGTGGCTTCGTTTTTCTCGGATTTGACGATATCGCTCAAATTCAGATGCCCGTCGGTATTGACGATGATCCGGCCGTAAAACTGGTTCAGTTGCACGCTGCCGAGATCCGCCGACCACTCCGCCGGTGTCCAGCGCAGCCCCATTCGTTGCAGCGAGAGGGATTCCCAACGCAGGAACGGGCTGTTGGTGAGCCGGTCCCGCAGGAAGACTTTTTGCAGGCTGCTGTTCCCGGTAAAACGCGCCTGGGTGGCGGGGGTTTTGTCTGTGCCGCTGAGTTCCAGTGTCCCGTCGGTCGAGAGGGCGGCCGATTGCAGGCGGATATTCACATACGGATTGAGATAAGGCTGAATCGGCGCCAGCTGCAAGTGATCGACCGCAACCTTGGCCTTAAGCGACAAGGGTTTGGGTTGCAGGTTGCCGGCCAGCGAGAGTTTGCCCTGGGTGAGGCTCTGCGCCTGCAGGGTGAAGGGAATCGGGCGGTTGAGTCGAGCCGGGTCGATCTGGTCGGCGGTGAGGTTAACCGTTTTCAGCCCGAGCCGGGTTGGGGGTTGAACCGACTCATCGGTGAGGGTGACGGCGCAGTCACGGCAAACGACTTTCGCCAGCTCGATCTGCGGCCTTTGGGGGGCAGGGGCGGCTGCCGTGGATTCGACCGCAGCGCTGTTGCGTTTACGCTTCGTCTTGGAGACCGGGGCAGCGCGCGCGGTGGAGGCGGGGGTCGGCGGGGAGAATGGCGTCCATTCGCCGCGACGATTGCGGGTGAGGTGCAGCGCCAGTTGGTCGGCGGTGATTTCCCCCACCTGCACGGCCGGTGCGGCCGCAGCGGCCTCGGCCTGAATGCCCGCGATCGTAAGCGTCTGGCAGGCCATCCCAGCGGGTGAAGAGCCACTGGACGCCGGGCCTTGCCGCGGGCGCAGATGCAGATCATTTAGCACGATCCGGCCATTCATCACGCGCCAAGCCGCCGGTTGCCAGCGGGCGCTGGCCTCGGTCGTCAGCGTGGCGGAGGTCAGGTCAACCGGCAGCGCACTGGCCCAAGGACGCAGCCAGTCGGCGAGGTTGAAACGCGTCAGTTGGGTGCGCGTCAATTCGATGCGCGGTGCGGTTCCCCAGGTGAATGCGCCGTTGAGGGCGAGGGTGGCGGGGGTGGCATCGGTGGTTTGTCCGGTGAGCGTCAAGGCCGTGGGCAGCGTACTGCTGGCCGGATCATGCACTTGCACCAGTGTGGCATTGAGTTGCTGCCAACCGTGCGGCTGCGACCAGCCGGGGTGTTGCAGGATGAGTTGCCCTTGGCTTAGCTGGATTTGATCGATCGCCCATTGCCAGGGCGGCGGGGTCGGATTCGCCGGGGCGCTGGTTGATGGCGCGCTCGTTGGCGGGGCGTCGTTGGTTGCAGTTGCGGGGGATTGGCCTGGTGCGTTGGTTGGGGCGGCAGCGCCTGGACTGGGTGAGGGCGCGGCACCGGTTCGCTGTTTGAGCAGCGTGGATAGGTCGATGGTGGTTTGCGGCGTATCGAGTGTGAGCGCAACCAGATGCATCCGGCGTGCGGGCACATCGACTGAGAGCCCGTTCATTTGCACGCGGGCGAGTTGTTGCGTCACGCCATCTGCGGGCGCCGTCAAGGCCAATTGGTCGAGCTGGATCGACCCGTCGATCGCCAGCATGCCCGCAGGATTTGCCGGGTTGGCCTGTTGGCTATTGATCTGCAGGGTGGCACCCAATTGGCCTTGCTGGAGTGTCACCGGTAGATTGGGGGGTAAATAGGGTGCCAGCCCGGTCAGGAGTTTCGCTAAATCAATCCCTTGCCAGGCAAGCGCCACATGCGTCGGGCTGCCCGGAACAAACACCGCGCTGCGCGCCTGCAGTGCCAGCGCGCTGCCATCGACCCGGGCGCTCAAGCGGGGCAAGGCGGGCAGGTATTCTTCCCCGGGGAGGCTGCTCAGGCGGGGCAGGACGAGATTGAGGTCGTCGATGTGGTGGACGACACCGGCCTTGGCATCCTCGAGGAGAATCTGGCCATTGATCAGCGCCGCGTTGTTTACGGAGAACAGCGGCGGCGTGCTCGACGAAGGCGGCGGGGTCGTTGGGTGGGAAAACCGTGCCAACAGCGGGGTGATATTCCATTGCCCGTCCGCTGATTGCGCCAGATGCAGGACGGGATCGACCAGTTGGACGGCATCGAGCACCGGTGCTCGATCCCAGAGGCTGCGGGCGGAGAGATCCAGCACGGCACGGTTCAGACTGAGCACCGGGGCGGCGGTCTCGCCGATCTGCAGTTGGTCGATTTCCACGCGCAGCATCCAGGGAAGCAGCGTGATGCGGCCGATATGGACGGGCGTGCCCAATTGCGCGCTCGCCAGCGCACTCAGCCGCGGCGTCAGCAGGGCGGGCAGCCACCAGCCCAGGGATGTCCAGAACAGGAGCAGCAGGAGGAGCCCGAGCAATCCGCGTTGCCAGCGGCGGGACAAAGGAAGGGGGCGGGTGAGGTGGTGGCTGAAAGCGGGTAGGGTCAAGCGCATGACGCGTTATCGGGCGATGCCCTGCCACAGTTGCCGCGTGGTGGGTTCTGGCGAGAACGGATTGTGGATCAGTTCCGGTTTGCCTAGGTAGAACCCTTGTCCCCAATCCACGCCCATGTCGGCGAGACATTGGGCGGTCGCTTCGTCGCCGATGAATTCGGCCACGGTGGTGAGTTCCATATCGCTCGCCATCTGCTGGATATGCTGGACGATTTTGCGCGCCTTGGGGTTGGTGGTGACATGCCGCACCAGTTCGCCCTCGATTTTGAGGAAGTGGAAAGGCAGATCGAGCAGGTAGCGATACGAGGAATAGCCACTGCCAAAATCATCCAGCGCGAGCCGGAGACCGAAATCGACCAGAGGTTTGAGGCTGGTGAATGCTTCGGCGATGTCATACACCAGCTCGCGTTCCGTCATCTCGATGACCAGTGGTTTCACTTTGCGATCGCCCGGTTGATCCGGGTGGGTGCAACCGCAGGCGGTCATGGCGGTGACGATGACATCGTCGATCAGCTCGGGATGACGCAGAAAATCACCGGAGATGTTGACGAAATGGGCGCGCGGCAACGAAAAATGGCTGGTGACGCAGTAATTGATCGTTTGCTTGATGATGCGGTGGTCGATACGGTGCGCGAGTTGCAAGGCGGAGGCCGCCTCGATGAACTCGCCGGCCGCGATGATGCGCCCCTCCGGCGTGACCATCCGGGCGAGGGATTCATCCGCCACGATTTGCCGGGTTTTGAGATCGACGATGGGTTGAACCGCCGCCAGAATGCGTTCTTCCACCAAAGCAGTTTCCAGGGTGCCGCCGGTGATGTAGATCGACGGGCGGCTCAAATGCTGCGCGTCGATACTACGGTTTCTGCCGGCGCGTTTGGCCTCGTACACGGCGGCATTTACCTCGGTAAGCGGATCGCGCGCCGCATCGTGGCTGTGTTCTGCGGCAAAGCGCGTGAACCCCACGCTCAAACTGAGTTGACCGCCGGGTAAATTGAGCTCTTTCGCTAGGGGCAGGGTATGCGCGATGTGATTGAATTGATCGGCAATCTCTGCGGTTCGGGCAATCAGGGTTTCCGGCACCAGCGCCATGAATTCATGGCCGCTCCAGCGGGCGAGCAGGACTTCAGGCGGGAGTTGGCGACGAAACGCGTGCCCGAGTTCGTGGATCACGCGATCGCCCGTGTGGTAGCCGAGATAATCGTTGATGATCTTCAGCCGGTCGATGTCGATCAGGACGAGCGCGCCTTTGCCGCGTTGGCGCTTCATCCCGATCAGGCTGAGCATCTGGCCGCGTTCCATCAGCCCGGTCAGTGCGTCCAGCGGGACGCCCGCATGCTGCGGTGCGGGTAGGAGTTCGAGGCAGCGACCGCCGTCGCTCAAGCGCGTGCAGCGCAATTCGAACGCCTGTTCGCGCGCGGAGTCCGGGTGCGTTCGCACGGCGAGCGGGCTTGGGGTGTTGAAATCGTCCGGCTGGACGGGGCGGCCATTTGCCCGGGCGAGCGGTTTCAAGGCGGCTGAGAGGCTGAGTGGCTCGCTGCGGGGCAAGCCCAGTATCTGCCGAGCCTGGTCATTGATGAACACCAACACATTCTGTTCATCAATGACCAGCACCGGATGGTTCAGCGCGGCAAGAATTTCATTAGAAAGTGCCATCCGGGCAATGTTCCTTGTTCAGCGACCATGCGGGAAGTCAGGTGCCCAAGCATATAAAGATTATTGGACAGCCATCTGACGAAAATTTTTATTATTGCGTTAAATTTTTAATGGCTTGCGTTGTGCAGCGCAATGCCGTTCCCGCAAGGTCTGATCGATGGTGTGGACGAGCTGGGTTTGAAGCTGGGAGACATACACGGGGTCGAATGTGCTGCTGCCGAGTTGATCTTCGAGCTGCCCGGCCAGGGTCTGTAGCTGGCGTGCCTGGCAGCAGGCGGCTGCGCCGCGCAGTTTGTGCGCCAGATGCCGCAGTTCGCTCGGTTCATCGTGCGGTTGCAGCAGGTGTTGCCGATAGATGGGCAGCTCGTCACAGAGCAGGGCATCGAGCACCTCATCGGTTTTGATCTCCGCCAGCGGTTGGGCGGGGGGTTCCTGCAGGGTCGGTGCAAAAAACTGGCTGATCGCATTGATGAGTTCGCCGAGCGAAATCGGTTTGCCGAGCACCATGTCGGCGCCGGTATCGAGCAGGGCTTGATGCACGGAGGTCTGGATATTTGCGGTGATCGCGATGATCGGCGTGTGCAGATGGCGGGGCTGTTTACGCACCATGCGGACAATGCCCGTACCCAGAATGTCCGGTAGGTGCATATCGGTCAGGATGAGATCGAGATCGGCATGTTCGGCGGTGGAAATCCCGGTTTTGCCATCGGCGGCGATGAGGACATCCACGCCGAGTTGTTTGAGCAGGTTGATCAGGTGCGCCCGGTAAATGCGGTCATCATCGATCACCAGGGCGGTGCGGCCGCTGAACGAGGGCAGCCCCGGCGTGGCGGCGCGCGGCGCGGACTGTGGCCGTGTGGCCGGGATCACTGGCAAGGGGCTTTGGGCATGCACGATCCGCGGTAACAGGGTTTGCAGCACCCGCTGGCGAATAAACAGCGGCAGGGTGAATTCCGCCCATTCCAGCGGTTGTTGTGGCCGGCCGCGCAGGGAGAGTTGGCTACACAGGCCGATGATGCGCGTGTTTTTCGCCATCTGGTTAAACCAGCCGACATGCGCCGTACTCAACACATGCCATTGGGCGCTGTCGAGAAACAGGCAATCGAGCGGAGGATGGGCGCCCCCACTCTGGTTGATCGGGTCGAGCACGAGATCCGCGCCGAGCGCGGAGAGCTGGCCGCGCCACGCCTGGGCATGCAGCGTGGATTCGGTGAGAACGGCACAGCGAACCCCCTCCAGCCAGGGGTGCTCCGGTTGATGCGGGGTGAGGATATGTGCCGGAAATTGCAGCCGGAAGCCGACCCGGTCGGCCCGCGTGGCGCCCTGCGTCAGACGGCCGTTCAGGAGCGCGGTGAATTGATCGATCAACCACAGGGAGAGCGCATTGCCCATCAATAAGGGATTATCGGGCGGGCGGCGGGCATCCTGTTCGGGGGATCGTTCGCCGAATCCCTGTCGCCCTGCGGGTGGACGGCCATCGATGATGAGTTCGAAATGGGGGATGTCCGTTGCAGCAGTTTGATCGGGCTCACATTCCAGCAGCGTGACACAGCAGTCGGTCAGGTTGGGTTCGACCAAAAGCTGCATCAGCAGGTTATCGAGCAGACGGCGAAGTAACCGGGTGTCCACTTCGATGTGCTCTGGCATATCCTGGAAACAGATGTACTGAATCAGCCCGACCCGAGGTTGTGCGGGAATTTGCCATTCGGCCACCACATCTTCGATTTGCAGGCGGATATCCGTCTTGCGGGGCGTGGCTTTGAGCCGTCCGGTGGTGGCCTCGTAGTAATCGAGCACATTTTCCACGGCGAGCCGCAGTTCCGCATTGGCCGCGCGAATGATGGCGAGTTCCGGGGTGAGCCGTTCGTGGATGCCGGCCTGTTCGTTGGTTACGGCCAGGGCATCCGTGGCGGCGCGGATATGGCCGAGCGGGGTGATCCAGTTCTGGTTGATTTCCGCAATCTGCTGACCGGAAATGCGCGCCATCCGCCGAAAATCTGGCCGGGTGTGCCGGGTTTGCCATTGCCACCAGAGGCCAAGCCAGAGCAGCAGCCACAAGATACCGCAGCCCAGCGAAATCCATGGGCTGCAATGGGCTGGCAAGAGTGCCGAGGCGACGGGCAGACCGAGGACAACCCCCAGCAACAACGGCCAATGCGCCGTGAACTGACCCGATAAGGCGCGCCAGCGGGCTGGGCGAGCGAGCGAGCGTAGATCAGCGCTGGGAGGAAGCATGCCTAGAGTCTATCCATGAGATCGAGCGGGCGATTATGCGACAATTCGGTGACTTCTACGATAACCGATGGATTCTTCACATGCAGGTACACGATTTAGCCGATTGGGTGGGGAACACGCCGCTGGTACGCATCGCGCGCCTCGCTGGGCTGGGCGCGGGCACCGTCTTGGCCAAGTTGGAGGGTAATAACCCGGCCGGGTCGGTCAAGGATCGTCCGGCGCTGCACATGATCCGTTCGGCGCTCCAGCGCGGGACGATTCGCCCCGGCGATCGGCTGATCGAGGCGACTTCCGGCAATACCGGCATCGCGCTGGCGATGGTGGCGGCCACCCTGGGGCTGAAGATGACGCTGATCATGCCGGACAACATGTCGCTGGAACGGCGGCAATCGATGGCGGCCTACGGCGCGGAGCTGATTCTGGTGCCGAAAGCTGCCGGGATGGAAGGCGCGCGGGATCTGGCAACCCAGATGGCGACGCGCGGTGAGGGCGTGGTGCTCGATCAGTTCAGTAACGCGGATAATCCGGCGGCGCACTTTGCGACGACGGGGCCGGAAATCTGGCGCGATACCGAGGGACGGATCACCCATTTCGTGTCGGCGATGGGCACGACCGGAACGATCGTGGGCACAGGGCAGTTCCTCAAATCGCAGAATCCGGCGGTGCAGATTGTCGGCGTACAGCCGGCCGATGGGGCGCAAATTCCCGGCATTCGGCGCTGGCCTGCGGCCTATCTGCCGAAAATTTATCGGCCTGAGGTGGTGGATCGGGTGGTGGACATCGACCAGCCGACGGCCGAAGAAACCACGCGCCAGCTCGCACGCCGGGAAGGGATTCTGGCCGGGATTTCTTCAGGGGGCGCGATGGCGGTGGCGCTGCGCATTGCCCAGGAAAACCCTCTAGCGGTCATCGTCACAATCGTCTGTGATCGGGGCGATCGTTACTTATCGACCGGGGTATTTCCGGCGGCTTGAGCGAGCGGCGTTGGGGACGCGACGGGCAGGGTATCGGTTTCCCGAACTTGAACGGGCGTCCGGCGACCGTCCCGCCAAAGTGCCTGTCCGGCGTCAAACCGCACCGCGCCGTCGATCAACAGCCGCAGCGCCTCGGGATAGATGCGGTGTTCCAAGGCATGCACCCGCGCCTTGACGCTGTCGGGTGTATCGGCGGCGGTTAAACCGAGCACCCCTTGAATGATCGGCGGACCCGCATCGACCGTGGGGGTGACAAAGTGCACGGTGGCGCCATGTTCGGCATCGCCCGCCGCCAGTGCGCGCGCATGGGTATCGAGTCCGGGATATTTCGGCAGCAACGAGGGGTGGATGTTGATCAGCCGCCCGAGAAAACGGGTCACGAAGCCTTCGGTCAGAATGCGCATAAAACCGGCCAGGACGATCCAGTCTGGCTGTGCGGCGTCGATGCGTTCGGCCAGTGCGGCATCGAAGGCGGCTCGATCCGGGAATGCCCGGTGATCGATCCATGCGGTCTCAACCCCCGCCGCGCGCGCGCGCGCCAGACCATAGGCATCGGCGCGGTTGCTGAGAACGCACACCACCTCGGCTGGCAACTGGCCGTCACGACAGGCGTCGAGGATGGCCTGAAGATTCGAGCCACTGCCCGAGATCAACACGCACAGGCGTGCCGGTGCTGGTTGCGCCATGACGGGTTAGCGGTAAACGACGGCGTCGCGGCTGCCGCGTGCCTGCATCTCGCCCAGCACCCAGGCGGCTTCGCCCGCCGCCCGCAAGCCAGCCAGCGCCTGCTCGGCTGCATCGGCGGCGACGATCACGACCATGCCCACACCCAGGTTGAAGGTGCGCCGCATCTCGGTGGTGGGTACGCGGCCAGCCTGTTCGAGCCAGCCGAAGATTTCAGGCGGTTGCCAGCTTGCGGTATCAATCACGGCGCAGAGGCCATCGCCATAGACGCGCGGCAGGTTGTCGGTCAGCCCACCGCCGGTGATGTGCGCCAGGGCATGGATCGGGGTCGATTTGCGCAGCCGGAGCACGGTTTTGGTGTAGATCCGGGTCGGGGCGAGCACATGGTCGATGAAGGGGCGGCCATCGGCGAGGGGGGCGGAAAAATCGGGGCGGGCGCGGTCGATGATCTTGCGAATCAACGAGTAACCGTTGGAATGCGGTCCCGAGGAGGGTAAGGCGATCAGCACATCGCCTGCGCGCACCTGGCTGCCGTCGATCATCTCGCTGCGTTCGACCACGCCCACGGCAAAACCGGCCAGATCGTAATCGCCGGAATGGTACATTCCGGGCATTTCGGCCGTTTCTCCGCCGATCAGCGCGCAGCCGGCTTGCAGGCAGCCTTCCGCGATGCCGGTCACGACCCGCGCCGCCACTTCGACCTCCAGTTTGGCCGTGGCGTAATAATCGAGAAAGAACAGCGGCTCGGCACCGGTGACCACGATGTCATTGACGCACATGGCGACGAGATCGATCCCGATGGTGTCATGCCGCCCGAGGTCGATGGCCAGGCGCAGCTTGGTACCGACGCCATCCGTGCCCGAAACCAGCACCGGGTCTTTGTAGCGATTGCCCAGCGCGAACAGGCCGCCAAACCCGCCCAGACCGCCGATGACTTCCGGCCGCTGGGTGCGCTTGACGGCTGGTTTGATGCGCTCGACCAGCGCATCGCCCGCGTCAATATCCACCCCGGCGGCGGCGTAGGTTAATGGCGTGTCATCGGGAACGGCAGGCTGCGTCATGGTGATCGGCTTCTCGTCAAAGGGGCTAGCATTGTACCTCAAGAGCAGGGTGCGCCTGCAGCCTGTCGATTACAATGACCGGGTTGGCCATCTTGTGCGGAGGAACCTGGCTCATGTTGACGCTCTATCAGTTCGAATCTTGCCCTTTTTGCTGGAAAGTCAAGGCATTGCTGCACTATGCCAAAATCCCTTATCGGATCATCGAGGTCAATCCAATGACCTCGGAAGAACTCAAGCCGCTCGGCTTGAAGCAGGTGCCGGTGCTGGTCGATGACGGCGAGGTGATCAAAGAATCCTCGGTCATCGTGGACTATCTCAATGAACGCTACGCGAAGCTGCCGGTCACGGAGGACGCGGCGCAGTGGCGGACTTGGGTGGATCAGCAATTGGTGTTTTTGCTGCCGCCCATCATCCACAAAAATTTCCTGACTTCCTGGAAAACCTTTGGCCGGGTGTTGCGTACTTCCGGTTTCTCGCCGATCAAGCGCTGTTTCGTGCGTTTGGGCGGCGCGGTGGCGATGTCGCGCTCGGCGCCCAAAAAGGCGCAGGCGCGGGGGATTAGCGATGCGCCCGCCGCCTTGCAGGCTGCGATCCGCCATTGGGTGGATCAGGGGCTGGCGGGGCGGGCATTCCATGGTAGGGATGCGCCGGATCTTGCCGACCTGGCCGTGTTCGCGGTGCTGCGCGCTACCGATGGTTTGGTCACGATTCAGCTCGCGGAGGCCGCAAGCCCCGGATTTGCCCCTTGGTATGCGGCGATGAAGACCCGCACGCCGAGTTCAGCGTCTAGTTAACAGGCCGTTGAAAAACTCTTTTCATCAGCCTGTTAAACCCGCGTTCAGCGCCGTTTGCTGAGTACGCGCCAAGCGATGCGGGCGGCGGCGGTTAGTCGGGCCCAGAAGGATGCCGGGAACGCCCCGGTATAAGCCAGCGCCGGGTCGAGTTGCAGGCGGCGCAATACCTGTTCGGTGCGGGCAATGCACAGGCGGAACCGTGCGCCCCGCAGCCAGGGTTTGCCGAGCGGTGCGGCGGCTTGCAGCAGGTTTCGGCAGCGGCGCAGTTGAAATTCGGTGTAGCGTCGCCAGAGAAAATCCACCCGGCGTTGGGCGAAGTGCTCCGGGGTGATGCCGTAGTCGCGGCATTCATCCCCACTCAGGCGGGGAATTCTTCCTGCGGCGATGTCCGTTCCTGCGCTCAGAAAGCCATCGAGTAGCCACAGCGCTGTAATCAGGCCATCGATCTGGGCGCGCTGAGCGGGATCGGCCGGGCGGGGGCGCGGCCGGAAGTGCTCGATTTGCGCCCGCGCTTCGGTCATCAAATCTGCAAAGCCCGGCGGCGTGCCGGTGAGGGGCGCGCCATGCGCCGGTACGCGCCAGGGCAGAAAGCGCAATACGGCGAGGGTCATGCGGCGGGTTCCAGAAAAATCAGCGAACGCAGGTCGGCGGGGTGATCGGCGATGGCGCCAGCCTGCCAGTCCTCGATCGGGCGTTCGCCATCGAGATACCCCCAGCGCGCGGCGATGGCGGGCATCTCGGCGGCGCGGCTGGCTTCGATGTCCCGTTCGTGATCGCCGACATAGGCAATCGCCGCAGCCGGTAGCTGGAGCCGTTGCGCTGCGTGCAGGAGTTGATCCGGGAAGGGTTTGCGCCGGGGCAGATCATCGCCGGAAACCACGACGGCGGGCGCCATGCCGAGCTCGTGCAAGAGCTGGCGGGTGAGGAATCCCGGTTTATTGGTGACGATGCCCCAGGGCAGCCCGCGCTGTTCGAGCTGATCGAGCACGCCATGCAGTTCGTCGAACAGCCGGGTTTCGCTGGCAAGATCCTGCCGGTAAAGCTGGAGAAAGCGGTCGCGCAGAATCTCGAAACCGGTCTCGCCGGGTCGAAGGTTGAAACCGAGTTCCAGCAAGCCGCGGGCGCCATTGGAGACCTGAGGGCGGATCAGGGCAAACGGCAACGGCGGGCGATTGCATTCCAGCCGCAGCCGGTTGAGCGCCTGCGCCATATCGGGCGCGGTGTCGAGCAGGGTGCCGTCCAGATCGAACAGTACGGCGCGCAGCGGTTGGCTGGGGCGGTTAATCCAGGGCACGGCGGCAGGCCATCAGGTAGTTCACCGCCAGATCGCGGGGGTTGAGCGCGTATTGGCGGGTGAGTGGGTTGTAGGTGATGCCGGTGACTGCGACCGGGGTGAGTCCGGCTGCGCGTGCCATCTGGGCGAGTTCGGCGGGGGTGATGAACCGGCGGTGGTCGTGGGTACCGCGTGGGACGAGTTTGAACAGGTATTCCGCCGCGACGATGCCGAACAGCCAGGATTTCGGGTTGCGGTTGAGCGTCGATAAAAACACCCAGCCGCCGGGGGCGACGGTCTTGCCGAGCGCGGCGACGATGCGCTCGGGCTCATCGACATGTTCGAGCATTTCCATGCAACTCACCACGGGAAATTCGCCCGCGTGTTCCTCGGCGAATTCGAGGATGTCCGCCAAGCGGTAATCGATGCACAGCCCCTGTTCTTCGGCATGGGCACGGGCCGCGGTGAGCGCATCGGCGGCGAGATCGAGCGCAGTCACTTCGGCACCGGCCGCAGCCAGCGCCTCGCTCAAAATCCCCCCGCCGCAGCCGACATCCAGCGCCCGCTCGCCGGCGAGTGCAGTGTGGGATTGAATGAAGGACAGACGCAGCGGATTGATGGCATGCAATGCGGCGAAAGCACCGTGCTCATCCCACCATTGATCGGATAACTGGTTGAATTTGATCAGTTCATCGGCGCGGGCGCTGGTGTGGGACATGGGCATGGCAGAGATTCCGGCGCAATCGGGTGCGCAGATGTTAGCAGGGTCGATCCGAATCCGTATCCTCGGTTGCCGGGGGCTTGCGGCCACGGGCGGCGCTCGCGATCAGCAGGGCGCTGATCGGCGCGGTGAGCCACAGAAACACAATGATCAGCCACTCATAGACGACGAGCCGATGTTCGCTCCAGGAAAACCACAAGGCCGAGGCCAGTAGGAGCGCGGTCAGCCCCAGCGTGGCCGCCTTGGTCGGCGCGTGCAGGCGCATGTGCAGATTGGGCAGTTTGAGCAGGCCGAAGGAACCCAGCAGGACGAAACCGCTGCCGATCAGGATCAACAGGGCGATCAGCCCGGAGAGCAAGAACTCAGTCATGGCGTGGCACGGAAGTGGGCGGGGATTCGTGATCGCTCGGTTCGATGACCCGCTGGCGCAGGCTGAACTGACTCAGGGCGACGGTGCTGATGAACCCCAGAACCGCCAGGAGCAGGGCGGCGACGAGGTATAACGCATTGCCGACCCACAGGCTGAACAGCACGATCAGGGCAATCGCATTGAGGGAGAGGGTGTCGAGCGCGAGGATGCGATCGGGGAGCGTCGGCCCGCGCCAGAGCCGGAGCAGCGAAAACAGCAGCGCCAGACCAACCAGGGCAAGGCCGATGGCTAGGGCGAGGGCGATCATGCCGTCTCTCCGGCGACTGGTTCGAAGATGGCGCGCAGGCGGTCCTCATAGCGGGTTTTCAGCGTGTGGATGTCAGCGGCCGGATCTGGGCTATGCAGGGCATGCACGCGCAGGGATCGGCCATCGGCGGATAATTCGCAAGACACCGTGCCGGGTGTGAGGGTGATCGTGCTGGCAAACAGGCTGATGACCAGCGGGTGTTGCGCGCTCAGCGGAATGTCGAGGAAGGCGGGTTGCAGCGCGGCGACCGGCCCCAGGACTTGCCGGGCGACAGTGAGGTTGGCGCGCAGGATGTCCCACAGAAGCAAGCCCCCGTAGGCAAGCAGGCGGGGGAAATGGCGAATCCGCAGCGGGGGTTGTTCGAACCGGGGCATCCAGCCGGTGATCAGGGCGCTGATGAGCCCGCCCAGCAGCAGTTGCCCTGGGGCAAGACTGTTACTCAGCACCAGCCAGGTCAGCCACAGCATCAGCCACCAGCCGGAGCGTTCGCGGAGCCTGTGAAAAAATCCCATGATTTTCATGGTGATATACCGGGTTTATGCGGAAAATCTGTGAGCGTGAGCACCGTCTGCACATAGATTCGGCTGTCACGGAATTGTTGGCTGGTGTGCGCCAGCGATTGGGTGATGGAACCGGCCAAAACGACCCAGATGAGCATCAGCACGAGCGGGAGGCTCAAGGCAAACCAGTCGGCGCGAGGCAGCGGCTTGCTGGGCTGGGGGGTGCCGCTGTGGTGATAAAACAGTGCAGAACCGCTGCGCGCCAGCGCCATGACCAGCACCAGACTGCTAAGGAGCAGTGTGGCGAGAATGGCGGGGGCGAGCGGTTGATGCAGTGCTGCTTTGAGAATCAACGCCTTGCCTAAAAATCCGCTGAATGGGGGCAATCCCGCGAGCGCCACCGCGTAGAGGAAAAACAGGATGGCCAGCGGCGCAAATGGCTGCGGGCTGCCGGTTGCCGCCCAGCCATCTTGACCCCGGGCGCGCACGAGGGCATCAGCCAACAGAAAAAATCCGGCAGTGAGCCAGGTGCTTTGCAGCCAGTAATACAACGCGCCGGTCAGTGCCTCGGCGCTGTTGAGCCCCAGCGCGATCATCAGCGTGCCGACCGAACTCAGCACGAGATAAGCGATTTGCCGTCGCAGCGAATCCGCCGCCCACACGCCGAGGCTTGCCATGATCAGGGTGATGAGCCCCAGCCAAAGCCACCAAGGCGCCAAGAGTGATTGCAGACCCGGCGGCGCCGTATCCGCCGCGAACAGAGTGCCGTGGATGCGGAGCATGGCGTATAGCCCGACCTTGGTCATGATGGCGAACAACGCCGCCACCGGCGCCGAGGTCTCGGCATAGGTTGCCGGTAGCCAGAGATAGAGCGGGAACGCGGCGGCCTTGATGGCGAAAACGATGAACAGCATCAGGCTGGCGGCCGCAATCAGCGGATAGTTTTCGACCGGCGCGGTGCTGATTTTCTGCGCCATATCCGCGAGATTGAGGGTGCCTAAAACGCCATAAAGCGCGCCCACCGCGAACAGAAACAGGGTCGAACCGACCAGGTTGATGACAAGGTAGTGCAGCCCGGCCTTGGCGCGCGCCGCGCCGCCGCCATGCAGCATCAGGCCGTAGGAGGCTAGCAGCAGGACTTCAAAAAACACGAACAGGTTGAACACATCGCCGGTGAGGAAAGCCCCATTCAGACCAAAGAGTTCGGCCTGAAACAACGCATGAAAATGCGCCCCTTGCCCATCGATGCGGTGGCTCGTGGCGTAGATGAGGCTGATGAGCGCCACCGTGGCGGTGAGCAGCAGCATCAAGCCGCTGAGCCGGTCATACACCCAGACGATGCCGAACGGCGCGGGCCAGTCGCCCAAGGGATACACCACGCTCGTGCTGCTGGCTTGGCTGAACCACAAGGCGATGAGCACCAAAAACAGCCCCGCGAGACTGATGCCGCTGATCAGCCGTTGCATCCCCAGCCAAGCGCGCGGCAGTGCGATCAGCAGGGTCGCCGTCAACACTGGCAACAGCACGGGCACCGCGAGCAGGGCGTGCAGGTTGGGAATGGACAGCGTCATCGGGGTTCGCCTCGGTCGTCGTCGCGGCCATTGACGCCATCCCCGCCGAGGGTGTGCCGGGTGAACAGAGCCAGCACGATCACAAACGCGGTCATGGCGAAGGCGATGACAATCGCCGTCAAGACCAGCGCCTGCGGCAGCGGGTCGGTATAGGCACCGTTCGCACCCAGTACGGGCGCCGCGTTGGTGTTGAGCCGCCCCATGCCGAACAAAAACAGGTTCACCGCATAGGAAAGCAGCGTCAATCCCAGCACGACCGGAAAAGTTTGCGCGCGCAGGATTAAATAGATCCCAGCGGCGGTCAGGCTACCGATCAGCCCGGCGAACAGCCAACTCATCATGAGTTCCCCCGGGCGGTTGGGGTTTCCGGGATGGCGGCCAGTCGCGTCAACATCATCATCGTGGCGCCGAGTACCACGAAAAATACCCCGAAATCGAACACCATTGCGCTGGCCAACTCAATTTCGCCGATCAGGGGGAGGTGCCAATGCCCGAAGGTCGAGGTGAGGAAGGGGCGCTGAAACAGCAGCGCAGCGAGCCCGGTCATGAGGGCGAGACCCAGTCCGAGTGATAGGGCGCCCTGCGTCGATAAGGGGAGCCAACGGGCGCTTTTTTGTGCGCCAAAGCCCAAATACACGAGCAGCAGCGCGGCTGCGGCGACCAGGCCGGCAATGAAGCCGCCACCGGGGGCATTGTGTCCGCGCAGCAGTAAAAAGACGGCAAATAGGATCGTGAGCGGGAACAGAATCGGCAAGAAGCTCTGGAACAGCGGTGCCTGCGCCAGACGCAAAGCCTGGGGATGACCGGCGGGTTTGGGTACCGTCAAATGTTCGAGAAGGGCGAATACGGAGAGCGCGGCCAGCGCCAGTACGCTGATTTCGCCGAAGGTGTCGTAGCCCCGGAAATCGACCAGAATGACATTCACCACATTGTGTCCGCCGCCACCGCTCAAGCTGTTGGCGAGAAAATACGCCGCGATGGTCTCGGTCTGCCGCGTCATGATCGCGCCGGTCAACAGGGTGATGCCGCCGCCGATGCCGAGTGCCAGCAGCCCATCGCGCAGGCGGCGGGGCAGGGGCTCGGCATGACTTTGGGCGGGTAAATGCCGCAAGGCCAGCAACATCAGCACCATGGTGATCGCCTCGACCGAAAGCTGGGTCAAGGCCAGATCGGGGGCGGAGAACCGTAAAAACAACAGGGAAACGCCGAGCCCGAGCGCGGCCACCCACAACAGGGCAATCAGCCGCGCACGGTGAACGATGACCACGATCAGGCTAATGCCCATCAAGCCAATCATGCCGAGCGCGGTCAGCCAGTCGGTGGCGGGCGCGGGTGCCGTGCCGATGAGTGGCGCAGTAAAGCGCACGAATCCCAGCCCGGTCGCGAACACCGCGCTCAGCAGGGTGGCGAGCAGCATCGGTTGCAGGCGTCCCTGATCGATCCGCACCGTGAGCTGCGCCGCGCCGGATTCGAGCGCGTGGTGCAGCCGCCAGAAAATCCGAGCCGCTGACAGTCGGCCGAGCAGCTGATCATGCCCGCGTTGCAGCGGGCGGCGCAGTCGGTAGAAGAGTATCCCGCCGACGATGGCGGCGGCGCTCATGCCGAGCGGCGCATTCCAGCCGTGCCAGAGCGCGAGACTAAAGGCCGGGGCAGGTGCCTGCAGCAGCGCAGCAACCGCGCCGGAGAGCAGGCCGCCGATCAGCACCGTCGGCAACAGACCGAGTGCGAGGCACAAGGCAACCAGCAGATCGATCGGCAGGCGCATGGCGCGGGGCGGTTCATGCGGCTGGGTCGGTAAATCCGGGGAGGGGGCGCCGAAAAAAGTCCCCAGCACGAATTTCAGGGCATAGGCGACCGACCAGGCGCCGCCGATGGTCACCAGCACCGGCAGTAACCAGGCCGAGCCGAGCGCGCGGGCATGATCCACCGCCGCACCGAAAAACAGCTCCTTGCTGATAAATCCATTCAGCAGCGGCACGCCCGCCATGGCCGCGGCGGCGACAACGGCCAGCGTGGCAGTGTGCGGCATGAACCGCGCGAGCCCGCCCAGGCGGCGTAAATCGCGGGTGCCGGTTTCGTGATCGACAATCCCGGCGACCATGAACAGCGAGGCTTTGAAGGTCGCGTGATTGATCAAATGAAACACGGCCGCGACGGCGGCCAGCGGCGTGCCAAACCCCAGCAGCAGCGTGATCAGCCCGAGATGGCTTAGCGTCGAATAGGCCAGCAACCCTTTCAAATCCTGCTGGAATTGTGCGGTATAAGCCCCCAGAAGAAAGGTGATCAGCCCCGCACCGCCGACCAGAGCAAACCACCATTCATTGGGAGAAAACACCGGGAACAGGCGCATCAGCAGAAAAATGCCCGCCTTGACCATCGTGGCCGAATGCAGATAGGCCGAAACCGGCGTGGGCGCGGCCATCGCGTTGGGCAGCCAGAAGTGAAAAGGAAACTGGGCGGATTTGCTCAAGGCACCGAGCAGAATCAGGATCAGGCTCGGGGTAAACCAGGGGCTGGCTTGGATTCGGGGGGCGGCGGCGAGCACGGCGGAGAGCTCATAGCTTCCGGCCACCTGCCCCAGCAGCAGCACCCCACCGAACAGCGCCAGCCCACCCATGCCGGTGATGGTCAGCGCCATTCGGGCTCCGGCGCGGGCTTCCTGCCGGTGTTGCCAGAAACTGATCAGCAAAAAGGAAGTGAGAGAAGTCAGCTCCCAGAACATCACCAGCAACAGCAGATTTTCGGACAGTACGATGCCGAGCATCGCCCCCATGAACAGCAGCAGACTGGTGAAGAAACGCCCGGCGTGATCGCCCGCGCCGAGATAGTAGCGGGCATACAGCACGATCAACCCGCCCATGGCCAAGATCAAACCGGCAAAGAGCAGGGAGAGGCCATCGAGCCGAAGAGCGAGCGTCAGCCCCAGCGCGGGCAACCAGGGAATCTGGACGATCGATGCGCCGGGCAGATCGGCCGCCGTGGCCGCCAGCGCCAGCAGAACCAGCCCGATCACACTGCTGCCGCCGGCCACCCAGGCAGGCGCGGATGGCCGCGTCAACCCCAGTACGGCGGTCAGCAGCGCGGCAACAAACGGCAGGGCAATGAGGGCAAATAGGCAGTTCAGCATCATGGAGTCAGCGCGGTGGCGCGGGCGGGTATTCGCGGAACGCGCGAAAAGTCCTGCGGCAACTTATCACGGAACTGGGGTGAGGAAAACCGGCAGCCGGGGCGACGACGGGTGGATGCCCCTCCATTGGGGCAGGGGTTTCTTGGCGGGCTTGTCGTCACCCCGTCAATCCTGGTCTGGATCAATAAACGATTATTATCAAGTGTTTAGGCATCTTGGCTCAGCAGTTGGCGGTAACAGGGGCAATCGACCTGAAACACGCTGGCCGGGCGGGTGTCGAGCTTGAGGGCAGTGAGTTGCCGACCCCAGAGACAGCCTTGATCGATGCACCAGGTTTTGTTGCGGTCCCGTGCCTCGCCCAGCGCCGACCAGTGGCCAAACACGATGCGTTCGTTGCGGCTGCGGCGTTGCGGTAGCGCAAACCAGGGGATGAGTTCATCCCCCACTTCGGCTGCCGGTCGCTTTTCCTTGAGGTTCATCTGCCCATCTGCCGTGCAATAGCGCATGCGGGTCAGCCCGTTGATGGTGTACCGCAGTTTGAGTGATTTGCTTAACTTTTCATCCCAGTGGGGCGGGTTTTCGCCGAACATCGCCGCAAAAAATGGGTAAGGATCGGCCTGGCGCAGCGCTTTTTGGGCGCGTTTGCCCTGATCGAGCGCGGTGGCCAAGTCCCAATCGGGCGGAATGCCGGCATGCACGAGAGTCCAGCCCAGCGTGGCATCGTGATGGATCAGCGGGCGGTGGCGCAGCCAGTCGAGCAGCTCATCCCGATCGGGTGCCGCGAGAATTTCATCGAAGGTGTCGCCGGGTTTGGTGGGGCGATCGGTGAAGGCGCAGGCGAGCAGGAACAGATCGTGATTGCCGAGCACGGTGATGGCTTTCTCGCCGAGATCCCGAACAAAGCGGAGCGCGTCGAGTGACTGGGGGCCGCGGTTGACGAGATCGCCCACGAACCAGAGCTGATCCACCGATGGGTCGTACTGAATCTGGTCGAGAAGGGATTTCAAGGGATCCAGGCAGCCCTGAAGATCACCGATTGCGTAGGTGGCCATGGCGGGGAAGTTCTCGTTAGTCGATGGATTTTTGCAGGGTTATGCCGCGAAACCAGCCACGGGCGAGCAGGGGCTCATCGCGCTGGCAGCAAAGTTCGGGGTGTGCGGCCAGTAACGGTTCGAATTCGACATTGGTGCGTGTGGCCAGGGCACCGAGCAAGGGGCTGAGCGCCCGCCGCACCGGTGCCGTCTGCCCCGGACGCAGGAATTTGTCGAAAATCAACAGGCGGCCACCGGGTTTGAGAATCCGGCTGGCCTCGGCCAGCACCCGTTCCGGCTGTGGCACCACGGCGAGAATCAAGTGCAGCAGAACGGTATCGCAACTGGCTGAGGCCAGCGGGAGCGTCATGGCATCGCCCTGTATGAGATCGAGCGGGAAGGGGCAGGCGTGCTGGCGGCGGGCA
Source organism: Halothiobacillus sp. DCM-1 (assembly GCF_045689735.1). Lineage (GTDB taxonomy): Bacteria > Pseudomonadota > Gammaproteobacteria > Halothiobacillales > Halothiobacillaceae > Halothiobacillus. Next base: position 1,317,890 of record NZ_CP142685.1, on the reverse strand, counting down.
GCACGGTGCAGCATGGCGGGCGTGAGATCAATGCCGATGGCGTGCGCGGGGCGGCTGTGCTGGGCCAGCCAGTCGAGATCCAGCCCGCTGCCAATGCCGATCAACGCAAGGCGTTGATTGTCGAGCGAGCCCAGTTCTGCCAGATTGCGCGCGCGCGCCTGTTCGGTGGCCGGGCGCAGCAAAGCGTCATACAGCGGCGCCCAGAGGGTATAGGTGTGCTTCAGGCTCATGGGCGTCCGGTCATTGCAGCGGCCGCAGATGGGCGGGGGCGAGCAGGTGGAATAAGGGAATTGCCACCCGAAACGGCGTCCCCTGCGAATCGGTGAAGCCATAGTCGCCCCACATCTGTCCGGCGGGGGTTTCGATGATGGCACCCGAGCGGTAGCGGTGGGTTTCGTCGGGGCCGAGAACCGGTTGCTCGCCGACTACCCCCTCACCCCGGACTTCCTGCAGCGAGCCGTTGCCGTGGTCGATCAGCCAGTGCCGGTCGCGCAACTGCACCGTCGCGGCGCTGTGGTTGGTGATTTGAATTTCATAACCAAAGGCAAAGCGCTGGCGTTCCGGGTCACTGTGTTCGGCGACATACACGGCGCGCGGGATGACTTCGATGTGCGCAGCCAAAGGATGCGGCGCTGCCGGGGTCATTGTCCGCTTCCTTCGGCACAAGCGCGATCAATAAACCAGTCGGTGACCCGTGCCCGGCTCAGCCGCGCCACGGGCAAATCAGAATCGGGTTGGCCGGAAGCGGTGAAAGCCGCATGTTTGCTGGCACCAGACACCAGAAACAGCACCCGCCGGGCGGCTTCGAAGACCGGGAAGGTCAGGGTGAGGCGTTCGGTCTGCAGCCGTTCGACCGGGTTGACGACGACCGTCTTGCTGCGTTCATCCAGTGCGGGCGTTCCGGGGAACAGCGAGGCGAAATGGCCATCATCGCCCATGCCGTTCAGAATCAAATCGAATACCGGCACCCCGTTCGGTGCCGCGAATTCCGCCAACAGGGCGGCATAGCGCGCGGCTTCCGCCGTTGGGGAAAGAGGCGGCGCACTCACCATCGGAAAAACCTGCGCCGGGTCGATCGACAATGGCGTGAAGAGATGCGTCTTGGCCAGACGAAAGTTACTGTCCGGGTGATCCTGCGGCACGCTGCGTTCATCGCCGAAATAAAACCGCACACGCGACCAAGGCAGCGCCTGCGGGCGGCGCGCCAGTTCGGCGTAGAGCGCCGCCGGGGTACTCCCGCCCGAAAGCGCGATTCGGGCAATTCCCTGAAGTTCGATCGCAGCGGACAACACGCTGGACACGGCATCGGCACAGGCACTCATCAGCTCGGTCGGCGTGGCAAAACAATGAACTTGGCGCACGGGTGAATCCTTGAAAAACGATTGAGACGAGTTTAGCAGTCGTTTTAATTCGCGGTGAATCCATTGGGAGGCTGGTTGCCGTGCGGGCGCACCTAGGGATGACTAGCACTGCAGTTGGGAGACGCTCCGTCGGAGGGTTTGACCAAGAGTTTTAGCTGATAGGCGTAGCATTCTTTGATGCGATTCGTAGATGGAACTGGACGAGGTAAATCGCCAATAGAAAGCAAGGAGCTGTAAAAACCAGCCCCATGATTATGGCCTGAAGTGCCGACTGGCTGGGGGCGTAGTTATTTGCTGCTAGGGCAAAAGGCCAGAAAATTAACCCAAATGTCCCAGCGATCGAGCCCCATACCGGTATATAGGGCTGTACTGCTCTGTCTATGACCCAATTAATGCTCATGATGATGTGGATAACCCATGCAACAAGAATAGCAATGCCGACAATCGCTCCAAGTAAGGATTTTGTTCCCGAGGTGCCAATTAGAATGATCGAGAAAACAAGGCCGTAGAGTGATAACAGATAGCAAGTTACTACAACAAAAATACGGCGCAGGAATTTCATACTGGCTAACATGGATTCTCCATAACTAAATGATTTATTTGTTGATTGTGATGACGGGATCCCTCGCTTGGCTCAAATGCCAAATGCTCTTCGACTCTGGGAATACGCAGGCGCGCTCTACCTGTAATGCGCGTCCAGTCTTACTCAACGATGCCGTTGTCGCGCCAACCGCAGAAAGTCGTCGAGGTCGAGTGTTTCGGCGCGCCGGATCGGGTCGATGCCTGCGGCGAGGAGTTCGTCCGCCGTGCGTAAAGGTTTCAAGGTATTGCCGAGGGTTTTTCGTCGCTGGCTGAAGGCAAGGGTGACCAATTCATTGAAGGTCGGCCAGAGCGCGGGGGGCACCCGGGGTTCGAGGTGTGGGGTGAGCCGGACGATGGCGGAATCGACTTTGGGCGGTGGATTGAACGCCGTCGGCGGCACGATGAATAAGGGTTCCACGGCGGCTCGGGCCTGAACGGTGAGGGAGAGTCGGCCGTAGTCGCGGCTGCCGGGCTCAGCGGCCAGTCGATCAACGACTTCCTTTTGCAGCATGAAGGTCATGTCTTGAATGTGGGCGGCCTGATCGAGCAGATGAAAAATCAACGGGGTGCCGATGTTGTACGGCAGATTGCCGACGATGCGCTGGCGTTGTCCGTTCGGGGTCAGGCTCAGTTGCAGGGCATCTTCCGCGCGCACGGTGAGTTTTTCGGCCATGCCCGCCGCCTGGCAGCGGGTCTTGAGTTTGGGGATGAGGTCGCGGTCGAGTTCGACGACGGTCAAGGCCGGGAGATGTGGCAGCAGGGCACAGGTGAGGGCGCCAAGCCCGGGGCCGATTTCGAGCATGACATCGCTTTGCTTGGGGGCAATCGCGGAGACGATCTGCGCAATCACGCCCGCATCGGTCAGAAAGTTCTGTCCAAAGCGTTTGCGGGCACGATGCCCGTCTTCAATGCCAGTCTGCGTCGATGGCCGCGTCATGGGGTGGATGCCTGCTGCACGCGGTCGAGCGCGGTATGGATGGCTTCGATCAGTGAGCCACCCTCGGCACGGCCGGTGGCGGCAAGATCCAGCGCCGTGCCATGATCGACCGAGGTGCGAATGATCGGCAAGCCAAGCGTAACATTCACGGCCTGGCCGAAGCCTGCGTATTTCAGCACGGGCAAGCCTTGGTCGTGGTACATCGCAAGCACGGCATCGGCGCCGGCGAGGTGGCGGGGGGTAAACAGGGTGTCGGCCGGGAGCGGGCCAATCGCTTCGATGCCGCGCGCGCGGGCTTGTTCCAGCGCGGGGCCGATGCAGTCGAGTTCTTCACGGCCGAGATGGCCGGATTCGCCGGCGTGCGGATTCAGCCCGGCCACGAGAATCCGGGGTCTGGGTTTTTTGAGCCACTGGCCGAGCTCGGTATGCAGGGTATCCAGCACGCGGTGCAATACGGCGGGCGTGATGGCTGCGGGCACGGCCGCGAGCGGCAGGTGGGTGGTGGCCAGCGCGACGCGCAGGCTGCCTGCGGTGAGCATCATCACCGGATGGCCGCCTACCCGTTCGGCCAGGTATTCGGTATGGCCGCTGAATGCGATGCCCGCGTCGTTGATGATGCCTTTGTGTACCGGCGCGGTCACCAGCGCGGCGAACTCTCCGGCGCGGCAGCCGTCGGCGGCGCGATCCAGCAAGGCGAGCACTTGAGGGGCATTGCGGACATCCAGATGCCCAGGGCGCACCGTCGCGGCGGTGGGCATCGACAGCAACACGCATCGTCCAGCCTGAGCCGGACGCTTGGGATCGTAGTCCGGCCAGTCGAACGGTAAGCCCAGCGCCGTGGCGCGTTCGATGAAACTGGTGCGATCCCCGAGGATCACCAGCTCGGCGGCGAACGGGGAGGGATCCAGCGCCAGCAGCAGATCCGGGCCGATGCCCGCCGGTTCACCCGCCGTCAGGGCGAGGCGGGGAATGACGGCTTCGGTCATTGCGGCGTTTGATCGGCGTCGTTGATCTGGCCGGTCAGCCGGTTGTCGATATAGGCTTCTGCCCGTAAACGGCGGATGTAATTGACCAGATCTTCTTCGGCGCGGCGCTGCCCGATCGCCTGGCGCGCCTGCGCGCGCAGTGCAGCAGTGGACACGGCGACTTGCCGCGTTTTCAGCACTTCAAGGAAGTGATAGCCAAACTGGGTTTCGAACACGGGACTGACCGTGCCAACCGGGGTTTTTTCGAGCATGCTGGCAAATTCCGGCACCATGTCCGCTGGTTTGACCCAGCCGAGTTGCCCGCCATTCGCTGCCGAGCCTTTATCGTCGGAATATTTGGCAGCGATGCTGGCAAAGCTGGCTTTGCCGCTGACGACTTCCTGGCGCAGTTTTTCAGCGAGCGCCTTGGCGGCTTCGGCATTGCGCTGTGCATTGACTGCAATCAGCACATGCTCGGCGTCGTACTCCGTGACGGCGGACTGCTTGGCCTGTTCTTGGCGCTCGTCGAGCAGTTTGACGATATGAAAGCCGTTGGGGCTACGAATCAGCCCGCTAAACTGACCCGGTTTGAGTGATTCGATGGCGGTCATGAACAGCGAGGGGATGCGGGCGGCATCGCGCCAGCCGAGATCACCGCCCTGGACGGCGTTCGGCGCATCCGAGCGTTCCGCCGAGACTTTCTCGAACGGTTCACCCGCCTTGAGCGCCGCCAGCGCTGCGTCCGCCCGCGCCTTGGCGGCGGTGACCTGATCGGGTGAGGCGTTTTCCGGGACGCTGATCAAGATCTGGGCGACATGATATTCCGTGGTGTTGCCCGCCTGGTTGGCGTCATATTGCTTGAGGTAGTCATCGATATCGCGGTCGGAAATTTCCACCCGTTCATACACTTCGCGCTTTTTCAGTTCTTCGAGCACGATTTGTTTGCGAATTTCGTTGCGGTACTGATCCCAGGTTTCACCGCGCTGCTGCACCGCGGCTTGTAACCCGTTGATTGATAGACCATTCCGCTGGGCGATGCCATCGAGCGCGGCATCCAGTTCCGCATCGGAGACGCGGATCCCGAGTTGATCGGCGCGTTGCAGCTCGACCGATTCGGTAATCATGCGATCCAGCACCCGTTCTTCGAGTTGCTGGTAATCGGCGGGGCTGAGGTTGCGCGCATTGATCTGTGCGGCTACGCGCTGCACTTCGGCGTTCAGTTGCCGTTGGGTGATCGGCGTCTGGTTGACGACGGCGACGATTCGATCCAGTGGCTGGAGAGCCGCTTTCGGCTCGGCTGACCAGGCCAGTGGGGCGGCGGTCAATGCGGTCGCGGCACTGAAAGCCAGACAAGCGGCGGGGAGCAAACGGCGGGCGATGGGATGCAGCATCTTGGTTTCCGAATCAGGCAGATGTGATGGAGACGGGTTTAGGGATCATACCCCAGGATTTCTTCACGGAACCGGTTCTTGGCGCCGAACGCGCCCAATCCCTTGAGTTCCACTTCGAGCAAAATCGCGTTGGCGTAGTTGGGTGACGGGTTGGGTAGGGCGGTTTGGGGCGTGGTGACATAGCGTTTGAGCGCCACGCGCGCCGCCCAGCAGCAGGAGTCGTAGCCTACGCCAATCAGCGATTGCACGATTTGATGCTGTTCGAGGTCGTAGCCGAGGCGCCCCAGAACCTGCCAGTGCGGATCGGTTTGCCAGGCAAACGACACATCGGTTTGCCGGTAGCCGGCGGTGGTGTCGGTCGGTTTGGTGTAGTAGCTCAGGTTCGCGACGGTATTGGCGTCCGTCCGATAGCCCAGGCGGGTCTGGGTACGACCTAGCTGGCCGGTGGCGCTGTCGTATTCGGTGGTCACGCTGCCGTTCCAGTGGGTGTCGAGATCCGAATAGGCTTCGGCGACCACGGTGCTGCCGCCGGTGTCGATGAGGGGGGCAACCCGCACTTGGCTGAAGTTGTAGCGTTGTGCCAAGCGTAGCGAGAGGGGCATCGTGCCAGTCTGGGTGTCGATCAGCGACCAACTGGCGCCGTAGGTGAGGCTGTTGGCATCACTGATCCGATCCCCACCCGTGAAGCGGTTGTCGGTGAAGAGCTGGTTGTAGCTTAAGTTGGCAATGCCGGTATCGAACAGCGGGATGGCGGTTTGATCCCGATACGGGACATAGAGGTAATAGGCACGGGGCGTGAATTCGGCGAGATAGCGCCCTGTCGCACCATAACGGCGCTCAAAGTGCAGCTTGCCATCCAAGCTGCTGATCGGTAGCACGCGGTTGATTTGGTCTTGCGGGTCAGTTGCGCCGTAGAGTGGATCCGCAGTGCCTCGATCGAGCGAATACGCCGTCGCGTCCAACCGGATTTTCGGCGTGAAATCAAACCAGGATGCGCGGAATTGCCGGAACAGTGCCGGGGCGATATGCGCCCGGTCGCCGGTGGTCAAGGCGGGATCAGGGTGGGTGAACCGGGTCAGATCCGCTGGCAGGCTGAAGGTGGCCCAGCCGAGATCAAAGGATCGGCCAGCCGAGAGCCGGGGCAGAATGCGGTAGGGATACGCCGATTCCGGGATGGCGGGATTCACTGTTTGAAATTGCAGGGCGGAAAGCCCGAGTCCCCAGCCGCCCGCTGAGGCATTCAGGTTGAAGCTGCTGGCGAGGTTATCGGTGACGGCCTGATTCAGGTCGGTCGAAAAATCGCGGAAAAACTGCTGGTCGGACACGCGGTTGAGCGCGAAATTCCAGTTCACCCGATCATTGAGGGTGGTTTGGTCACTCAGCCCAAGCGACCAGCGTGATCTACCGGCCACCCGGTCGTTGGGCAGCCAGAACAGATCGGCCTGATCCCGGCCAATACCGCGTGCCCCGACCCGATGCAGATCACGGTATTGCGCGTTCAGCCCCAGCCCGCGCCGGGTGAACAGATGCGGGCTGATCGTGGCGTCCCGGTTCGGGGCGATGTTCCAGTAATACGGTTGGACATACTCCAGTCCGCCGGCTGTGCTGCTGCCAAAGGTGGGGTAGAGCAGGCCGGATTGTCGCCGGTTGTCGATGGGAAAATCGAAATACGGGAAATAGAACACGGGGATGCCGCCCGCATGCAGGACGGCATCGTGTGCCTGACCGCGTCCGGTTTCCCGGTTCAGATCAATCCGTGCGGCGGTGATGTCCCAGGCGCGATGTTCGGCCGGGCAGGTGGAGTAATCCGCCTGAAATAATTGGTATTGCCCTTCAGCGGTCTGGGTAACGCGCTGGGCCTGCCCGGTGGCGCGGCGGGTATTGAGCCAATAGCGGGCATCGCCCAGCTCGCCTTGATGCGCTTGCGGTTCCAGCCAGCCGCGGTCGGCCTGTAGGCTGAAGCTGGGCGTTTCGTACCACAGATCGCCGCTGCCGGTGATTTTCTCTACGGGCTGCTTCTGATAGGTGAGTTCCTGCCCGCTGATGCGATCGGCCGGGCGATCAATCTGGGCATTGCCGGTCAGCACAATCGCGCCATCTTTTTGATATTGCGCGTGATTTGCCGTGGCGTGGGTGGGTGTTTCGGGCGGTTCGACGCGCACGGCGGGTCGGCCGGTGCCAAAGGGCGGGCACAGCGCGCAGGCGCTCTCATCCTGAGTACAGGCGGCATCGGGCGACGGCTGGGAGGCCGCCGTGACCGCCAGGGGGACTAGCCCGGTCAGGAGGGAACACGCCCAGACCCAGCCGGTTCGCCGAGCCATGCGCCGGAGGATTTCAGACACCGCGCTGGCTCAAGACACGCTGGAACTGTGCCGTGATCGCCTCGATGGATTGCGTGCCATCGATGCGGTCGAGTTTGCCCTGCTGTTGGTAGAACTCGATCAGCGGTGCGGTTTGCTCTGTGAATACGGTCAGGCGCTGATTGACGGTTTTTTCGTTATCGTCATCGCGCGAGAACAATTCCCCGCCGCAGACATCACAGACGCCGGGTACCCGGCTCGGGTGCGTGTAGCGATTGAACACGGCACCGCATTGGCGGCAGGTTTGGCGCCCGGTCAGGCGCCGCATCAGATCCATGAACGGCACATCGAGCAAAATCGCTGCTTGCAGGGATTGGCCAATCTCCGCGAGCAGGGCATCCAGTGCGGCTGCTTGCGCGAGGTTGCGCGGGAAGCCGTCGAGAATGTAGCCCCGCGCGGTGTCAGGCTGGCTCAGCCGCTCCCGAATCATGCCGAGCACGATGTCATCGCTCACCAGTTGCCCGGCATCCATCGCGGATTTGGCGGCACGGCCAAGCGGTGTGCCTGCGCTTACGGCGGCGCGCAGCAAATCGCCGGTGGAAATTTGTACCACGCCGTATTGATCGACGAGTTTTTTGGCCTGAGTGCCTTTGCCGGAGCCGGGCGCGCCGAGGAGAACGATACGCATGAAAAATCCTGTCGTACTGAGGTCACGGAAACGGAAACCCCAGGCGGCGGGAACCGGCGGGGGCAAAACAAAGTCCGTATAATACGCAAAGTTTGCGGCGTCTGGCGGGTTGTTTGTCGGGTCTGTCGCAGCGTGTTTCGGGTCTTTTTTATTCGGTTTTTGGAGAAAATCATGGATTTGAAGAAAATCCCGGCAGGCAAGTCTGCGCCGGAAGATATTTTTGTCGTCATCGAAATTCCGGCTCAGGGTGCGCCGATCAAGTACGAGGTCGATAAAGATTCTGGCGCGTTGTTGGTCGATCGTTTCATGGCGACCGCGATGTTTTATCCCGCCAATTACGGTTTTGTGCCGAATACGCTGTCGGAAGACGGGGATCCGGTCGATGTGCTGGTGGTCACCCCGCATCCCTTGCAGCCGGGTTCGGTGATCCGCGCCCGTCCGGTGGGCATGCTGAGGATGACCGATGAATCGGGTGTGGATGCCAAGATCATTGCCGTGCCGCACAGCAAGCTCACCCCGCTGTATAACGAGGTGCAGGAAGTGACCGATCTGCCGGAGTTGCTGCGCGGTCAAATCAAGCATTTCTTCGAGCAATACAAAGCGCTGGAAGCGGGCAAATGGGTGCGGGTGGATGGTTGGGCCGATAAGGCCGCAGCCTGCGCCGAGATCAACGCCTCGATTGCCCGATTCACGGCTTGACCCTGAGGGAATCTTCGCTCGGCGGCGATAGAGCCTTCGGCTCGGTCGCCGCCCGTTCTTTTTCATGAGCACGCAATCACTACACGCGCGGGATTTGGGGCGGCGAATTTTTCGGCGCCGCGTGCTCTTGGCCGCGCTGATTACCTTGATCGTCTTTCTTGTGCTGATGTGGCGAGCCGCCTTTCTGCAGGTGGATCGACATCACCATTTTGCGGAACTGGCCGAAAAAAATCGCACGCGGATGCTGGTCATCCCGCCCGAGCGTGGGCGGATTTTCGATGATGGGGGCCGGGTGGTGGCCGACAATATCGCCACCTTTTCTGCGCAGATCGTGCCGGAAGATGTGACCAATCTGCACGAAGAGCTGTCGATTCTGCAAACGGTGCTGCAACTGGATGATGATACGGTCAAGGATCTGCGCGAGCGCATCCGCTTTGGTCGCTCGTTCGCTCCGCAACTGGTGAAATCCGATTTGACACCGCTGGAGATGGCCAAGCTCGCGCAGCTCAAACCTTGGCTGTCTGGGGTGTCCATCGAATCGACGCTCAAACGGGTGTATCCCTACCGGCAGCTCTTGGCGCATGTGGTCGGCTATGTCGGCCGGATCAATGCGGCGGATTTGAAACGCATCAATCCGGATGAGTACGAGGGGACGCAGTACATCGGAAAATCGGGGATCGAGCGTCAATATGAGGCCGAGCTGCACGGCGAGCCGGGCTATAAAGAAGTCGAGGTCGATGCGGTGGGGCGCGTGGTCAAGGTGCTCAAGGTGGTGCCGCCGACCCCCGGTGAGGATATTCATCTGACACTGGATGTGCCCTTGCAGGGGATTGCGGCGGCGGCCTTGGGGGGCTACAGCGGTGCCGTGGTGGCGGAGGATCCGAACACCGGCGCGATCAAGGCGATGGTGTCCCGCCCGAGTTTCGATCCGAATCTGTTTGTCGATGGCATCAGTCACAAAGACTATCAGGCGCTGCTGCAAGATCCGGAGCGTCCGTTGTTCGATCGGGCCATGACCGCGACCTATCCGCCGGGCTCGACCATCAAGCCGGTCATGGCGCTGGCCGGCTTGCAATATGGCTTTCTCGATCCGAACAAGAAATTCTTTGCCGGACCGTATTTCCAGATTCCGGGCGACAGCCATCACTATCGGGACTGGTTGCGCTGGGGGCATGGTTGGGTCAACCTGGACGACGCGATTACTCAGTCTTGTGATGTGTATTTTTATGATCTCGCCTTCCGCATGGGAATCGACAAAATGCATCGCTTTTTGACTGAGTTCGGCTTGGGTCAGCCGACGGGCATTGATCTGCCGGGGGAATCCTCGGGGTTGGTACCCTCCCCGGCGTGGAAGCGTAAAACCAAGAATCAGCCTTGGTATCCGGGAGAAACCGTGATCGCGGGCATCGGTCAGGGCTATATGCTGGCCACGGTGCTGCAATTGGCGCAAACCACTTCGATCATCGCGACCTCGGGCAAGCACATGCGCCCCTGGCTGGTGGCGAGCCATGAGAAGGCCGAAGCGCCGATCGAGCTCAAAAGCCCGCAATTCTGGGGCGATGTGCAAAAGGGGATGTACGATGTGGTCAATGGCGCCCGGGGCACCGCGCGAAAAATCGCCGCGCCTTATCTGATCGCGGGAAAAACTGGCACGGCGCAGGTGTTTACCGTTGCACAGAATGCGCGCTACATCGCCAAGGATTTGGCGAAAAAGCTGCATGATCACGCGGTATTTATCGGTTACGCCCCGTTCAAAGATCCGAAAATTGCCGTGGCGGTGCTGGCCGAACATGGCGGTTCGGGTTCCGGCACGGCCGCGCCGGTGGCGCGCCGGGTGATGGATTATTACCTCGGTTACCGTCCCGATCAGGCGGTGAAGGCGGAGTTTACGCAACATGGCGATTGAACCGGGTACTCGGCCGGATCGGCCAAAAATTCTGGCGCGCTTCTCCCGCGATCGGCCGATGGGGCACTCCGGCCATTGGCTGGAAGGCTGGCAACGGGGCTGGGCGGTGATTCGCCGCATCCATTACGATCCGGTATTGTTGTTTTTTTTGACCTTGATTGCGGCCATTGGTCTGATTGCGGGGTATTCGGCCTCCGATCAAAGTGTGCTCTGGGTGGAAAAAAGCGCGTTCCGGTTTGCCCTGGCTTTCCTGCTCATGTTGGCGGTGGCGCAGATTCCGCAACGATTTTTCTTTGCGATTGCGCCTTGGCTGTTCGTCGCCGTGGTGTTGATGCTGGTGGCGGTCGATCTGGTGGGCGATATTGGTAAAGGCGCCCGCCGCTGGCTGGATTTGGGGTTTATCCGGTTTCAACCAGCAGAGATCCTGAAGCTCGGCATGCCGATGATGCTGGCCTGGTTTTTATCGCACAGGCCATTGCCGCCGCGCTGGTTTGATGTGCTGATCGCCTTGATTCTGGTCGGGATTCCCACGGTGCTGATCGTGATGCAGCCGGATCTGGGGACGGCTATTTTGGTGATGATGGCCGGGTTGTTCGTCCTGTTCTTTGCCGGGCTGTCCTGGTGGTATGTGCTGGGCTTCGTGCTGGCCGTCTCGGCGGCAGCCCCGTTGATGTGGTTTTTCGTCATGCACGATTACCAAAAGGAGCGCGTGTTGACGCTGTTCAACCCAATGGCCGACCCCCTGGGCGCGGGCTATCACACCATTCAGTCGATGATTGCGATCGGTTCGGGCGGGGTGTGGGGCAAGGGCTGGTTGCAGGGCACGCAGTCGCATTTGAACTTTCTGCCAGAAGGCACCACCGATTTCATTTTGGCGGTTTATGCCGAAGAGTTCGGCCTGATGGGGTTGCTGCTGTTGTTCGGCCTGTATCTGGCGGTGATCTGGCGCGGTTTGTACATCGCCGCCTATGCGGAATCGGTGGCGGGTCGTCTGTTGGCGGCGGCGATTTCCATGACCTTTCTGGTTTATGTTTTCGTGAATGCCGGCATGGTGATCGGCGTGCTGCCGGTCGTGGGCGTGCCCTTGCCGCTGATGAGTTATGGAGGCACGGCACTGGTGACCATTATGATCGCCTTGGGTATGCTGATGAGCATTCAAACACAACGCAGTTTTTTAGGGCATGAGCGATGAGTCTTTCCGGGGTGCGGCGCTGGGTGATGGGGAGTGCGGTGGGATTGGTCGTGCTGGCGGGTTCTGCCTGCGCCGAGGTGCCCGCATCGACGAGTCCGGGGCAGTACGCGAGCCGTGCGGAGGTGAAAAGCTTCGCGGCTGAAACGGCCAAATCGACCGGAATTCCCCTCGCGCAAATCCAGCAATGGCTGAATGCCGCTGAGTATCAGCCCAGCATCATCGCGGCGATGAATCGCCCGGCAGAATCGAAAACCTGGGGGGAATACCGGCCGATTTTTCTGACCCAGAAACGCATCGATGCCGGGGTGGATTTCTGGAACGAACACGCGGCGGCGCTACAGCAAGCGGCGGATCGTTATCGGGTGGATCCGCAAATCATTGTGGCGATCGTGGGTGTGGAGACATTTTTCGGCCAGCGCATGGGGAATTATCGCCTGCTGGATGCGTTGGCCACGCTCGGTTTCGATTACCCCAAACGCGGGGCATTCTTTCGCGGCCAGCTCAAAGATTTGTTCGTGTTGGCGAACAAGGAGCACCTGGATCTGAGCGAAGCCAAAGGCAGCTATGCCGGTGCGATGGGGATGCCGCAGTTCATTCCCTCCAGTTATCTGGCATACGCGGTAGATGGCAATGGCGATGGCCGGGTTGATCTGTTTCACAGCGATGCCGATGTGTTCGCGAGTGTTGCCAATTATTTTGCCGAGCACGGCTGGGTCGATCATGCACCCGTGGCGTTTGAAGTCACGCTCGATGCCCGCCAACAGGCAGCGGTGGCCAGCCAGCTCAACACAGGCCGCGATCTCAAGCCCAAATGGACTGCCGGGGCGCTACGGCAACTGGGGGTCACCTTGCCCAAGGATTTATTCCTGCCGGATAACGAGAAACTGATGCTGTTTACGCTCACTGATGGCGACAAGGTCGCGTATTGGATTGGCTTGAACAATTTTTATGTGATCACCCGCTACAACTACAGCGTGTTGTACGCGATGGCCGTCTGGCAACTGGGTCAAGCCATTGCGGACGCCCGCCGGGCGCAGATGACCACCGGGCAACGCGAATGAGCCTCGTGGGGCGCAATAGCCGCTTGGCGGCGTTCTGGGCTTGGGGCGTAGTGGTTCTGGCGGGGTTGTTGGCCGGATGCTCTACCGGGCCGCGCCTGAATCCGAATGAGGCCGCCACAGCCGATGCCGTGCCGCGCTACGAGGCCCAGCCGGATCGGATCAACCCGCCGAGCTATACCGTCAATGGCCGGACTTATCATGTCCTGCAGAACAACACGGGTTATGACGAGCAAGGGGTCGCATCCTGGTATGGCCCGCAGTTTCACGGCAAAAAAACCGCGAGTGGCGAACGCTACGATATGTATGCGATGACGGCAGCGCATAAAACCCTGCGAATTCCCTGCTATGCCCGGGTGACCAATCTGGAAAATGGTGCGTCGGTGATCGTCAAGGTGAACGATCGCGGCCCCTTTGTGTCGAACCGGATCATTGATTTGTCTTATGCGGCGGCGCGCAAGATCGGCATGCTCGGGCGGGGCACGGCGATGGTGGATGTGCAGGCCATTACCGTAGGGCAGCCATTGCCGGCGCAACCGGTGATTACCGAACCGAATCCGCCGCCTAGCCCGGCAGTGCCGGTGCCTCTGGCTCCGCCTCCGTCAGTGGTGGCGGCGTTGCCGCAGCCGAAGCCGGTGCCGCGCGCGGCCTGGGGACAAGATGTCTATGTGCAGGTCGGCGCTTTCGGGGATGCCGGGCATGTTCAGGCGGTGCGGTTACGGCTGAATGCGGCGGGGATCACCGATGTGCGCCTTCTACCCTTTGGTAACCTGACGCGCGTGCGTGTCGGCCCGGTGCCCTCGCTGGAAGATTATGATCGACTGATGGATCAGTTACGCAGTATTGGCTTTGAAAACGCTCAGATGGTAGTGGAGTAATGAAAAAAAACGCGCTGTTCGCTGTCGCTTCCCGTTCAAAACGCCCGGTGGTTCATGCGGTGTTTTCTTGCGCCGTTTTATTGGGTGGCGCGCCGATGCTGGTGGTCGCGGATCCGGTCGCCATTCCGGCGAATCAGCCCGCGCCGGTGCCAAACCCAACCCCCGCCCCGATGGCGATGCCAACGCCCGGCGCGCCGGTGCTCTCTGCCCGTTCCTACATTCTGGTGGACGCGAATACCGGTCAAACCATCGTCGAAAAAAATGCCGACCAGCCGGTTCCGCCGGCCAGTATTACCAAACTGATGAATGCCTACCTCGTGTTCAGCGCATTGAAAGCGGGCGACATTCACTTAAACGACATGGTCACGATCAGCAAAAATGCTTGGCAGATGCAAGGCTCGAAAATGTTTATCGAGGTGGGCAAGCAGGTCAGTGTTGAAAATCTGTTGAAGGGCATGATTGTCCAATCGGGCAATGATGCCGCCACCGCCCTTGCCGAATATGTCGGTGGGAACCAGGCGAGTTTCGTGGCGCAAATGAATGCGATGGCACAGAAGCTCGGCATGAAAAACACCCACTACGAAGACCCGACCGGCTGGCCGGCGGATGGCCATGTCATGTCTGCGCGGGATATCAGCATTCTGTTCAACGATCTGGTGCGCCGTTTCCCGGAGTATTACCACGAGTTTTTCCGGCAGAAGGTCTTCACTTGGAATGGCATTACCCAATACAACCGGGAGAAGCTCTTATTCCGCGATAGTTGGGTTGATGGTGGGAAAACCGGCCATACGGAGGAAGCCGGTTACTGCCTGGCGACTTCCGGTATGCAAAACGGCATGCGTCTGATTGCCGTCGTCTTGGGCACCGAGAGTGATGACGCGCGTAACAACGAGGCGGAAGCGTTGCTCAATTATGGGTTCCGCTTCTTTGAGAATGTGCCGATTCGCAAAGCGGGTGAAGTGCTGGCCACGCCTGCGGTGTTCAAAGGGCAGGAAGACACAGTGCCCGTTGGTCTGACCAGTGATCTCGTCGCGCTGGTCAGTAAAACGGATGCCAAGAATGTGACGATTTCGATGACCATCAATCCCAAACTGATGGCGCCGATTGCGCTCAATCAACCGCTGGGGCAACTGATCGTCAAAGCGGGTAATAAAGTCCTGGCCGAACGCCCCATCGTGGCGCTGAAGGCCGTCCCGCAAGGAGGATTCTTCAAACGGATGGTCGATAGCGTCCGTTTGTGGTTCTAATCTCGGGGAAGTGCTGAATAAATCAGCGCTTCCTTAACGACCGTTGGTTCTTGCGGGCAGAATTCCAGGAGTGAACGGCAGCCGTGACAGGCTGCCTTTTTTGTTGTTGATCCTCGGATTCATCCACGGTGTGGGTTTGCCCGGCTTGAAAAATCACTGAACCATCCCAACCTTAAGCCCATCATGGCCGTCGATGGTGGTCGATGGCTTGGCGTAACTGCATAATCTATTGAGAGGAATGAGCGATGTCAGAGCAAAATCAGCCCATGCAAGAGGAAACGCCGATCGAGGCCGCGGTGGAGAATTCGGAGGGAGTGGATACGGCTCAAGCTGATTTACTCGCGGAAAAAGAGCAGGAGATTCTGCGCTTGCACGCCGAGATGGAAAACCTGCGCAAACGGGCCGATCGCGATATCGAAAATGCCCGGAAATTCGCGCTGGAGCGGTTTGTCGATGGCCTGCTGCCGGTGATCGATTCGCTTGAGTTAGGCATTCAGGCTTGCGAACAAGCAGATACGCCCATCGAGAAGATTCGCGAAGGCAACCAGATGACACTCACTTTGTTTTTTCAGACGCTGGACAAATTCGGCGTACAGCCCGTGCATCCGCTGGGTGAAAAATTCAACCCCGATCACCATCAGGCGATTTCGGTGCAACCGCATGAGGGGCCGGCCGATCATGTGGTTGGGGTGATGCAGAAGGGCTACTTGCTCCGCGATCGTTTGGTTCGCCCGGCGTTGGTTGTGGTGTCAAAACCGGCTTGAGTTGCCCTTGAAATTCACGCGGGCGGCCACATACCCCTGAACAGATCGGCGATGTAGCGTCGCCGGACACAACTTAAGTTTTCCCGTTTTTCGTTTTTTGAGGAATCGGACATGGCAAAAATTATTGGTATTGATTTAGGCACCACCAACTCTTGTGTGGCCATTATGGAAGGCAAAACGGCCAAGGTGATTGAAAACGCCGAAGGCGCGCGCACGACCCCGTCCATCGTGGCGTATGCCAATGATGGTGAAATCATCGTGGGGCAACCGGCCAAACGCCAGGCGGTAACCAATCCGAAAAACACCCTGTATGCCGTCAAGCGCTTGATTGGCCGTCGGTTTGATGAGCAGGCGGTACAAAAAGACATCGAATTGATGCCTTACAAAATCGTCAAGGCTGACAATGGCGATGCCTGGGTTGAGGTGAATGGTAAAAAAATGGCACCGCCGGAAATTTCTGCGCGCGTGCTGATGAAAATCAAGAAAGATGTCGAGGCGTATCTCGGTGAGCCGGTGACCGAAGCGGTCATCACCGTGCCGGCTTATTTCAACGATTCCCAGCGTCAGGCCACCAAAGATGCCGGTCGCATCGCCGGTTTGGATGTCAAGCGGATCATCAACGAGCCGACCGCCGCCGCGTTGGCCTATGGCATTGACAAGGCTGATAACAAGGATCGCAAGATTGCCGTCTACGACCTGGGCGGGGGAACCTTCGATGTGTCCATCATCGAAGTGGCCAATATCGACGGCGAAAAACAGTTCGAGGTGCTTTCCACCAACGGCGACACCTTCTTGGGCGGTGAGGACTTTGATAACCGGTTGATCGACTTCCTCGTGGATGAATTCAAGAAAGAGCAAGGGGTGGATCTGCGGAATGATCCCCTGGCGATGCAGCGTGTCAAAGAAGCGGCGGAAAAAGCCAAGATCGAGCTCTCATCGACCGAGCAGACCGATGTCAACCTGCCGTATATCACGGCCGATGCGACCGGGCCTAAGCACCTGAATGTCAAAATCACGCGGGCGAAACTGGAAGCGCTGGTGGATGACCTGATTCAGCGCACCATCGCGCCCTGCAAAACTGCGATCAAGGATGCGGGTGTCTCCCTGAGCGACATCGACGAGGTGATCCTCGTGGGTGGTCAGACCCGCATGCCGAAAGTGCGCGAAGCGGTCAAAAACTTCTTCGGCAAAGAGCCGCGTAAGGATGTCAACCCGGATGAAGCTGTGGCCGTGGGCGCGGCGATTCAGGGGGGCGTGTTGTCTGGCAGCGTCGGCGATGTACTGCTGTTGGATGTGACCCCGCTGTCGCTCGGGATCGAAACCATGGGCGGCGTGATGACCAAGCTCATCGAGAAAAACACGACGATTCCGACCAAAGCGAGCCAGGTTTTCTCTACGGCGGATGACAACCAGACGGCGGTCACCGTGCATGTGCTCCAAGGTGAACGCGAGATGGCCTCGGGCAACAAGTCGCTGGGTCGCTTCGATTTGACCGATATTCCATCGGCGCCGCGCGGGATGCCGCAGATCGAGGTCACCTTCGATATCGATGCCAACGGTATCCTGAATGTGTCCGCCAAAGACAAAGGCACCGGCAAAGAACAGAAGATCGTCATCAAGGCCAACTCCGGTCTTTCCGATGCCGAAGTTCAGCGCATGGTGGACGACGCAGCCGCGCATGCAGAAGAAGATAAAAAACTGCGGGCATTGGTGGATGTGCGCAACCAGGGCGACAGCCTGATTCACACCGTCGAAAAAACCATCAAGGATGCAGGCGATGCTTTGACCGAGGCCGACAAGAAACCTTCGGTCGAGGCCATTGCGGCGCTGCGGGAAGCGATGAAAGGCGACGACAAAGCCAGCATCGAAGCCAAGATGACTGCATTGACCGAAGTTTCAACGGCGCTGATGCAGAAAGCTGCCA
Organism: Halothiobacillus sp. DCM-1; assembly: GCF_045689735.1. Classification (GTDB taxonomy): domain Bacteria; phylum Pseudomonadota; class Gammaproteobacteria; order Halothiobacillales; family Halothiobacillaceae; genus Halothiobacillus. The sequence goes on along the minus strand of NZ_CP142685.1, from coordinate 1,299,998 downwards.
GTGGGGCAGGGGCATCCGGGGCACAACCGGGCGCTGCCGGCAAGGATGACGATGTCGTGGATGCCGAGTTCGAAGAAGTCAAAGACGATAAGAAATAAGCGGTTGTGAATCGCTGATTTATCGGTTGCCTGGCTCCGGGGAAATCCGGAGCTGGGATTGCTTCGAGTCCTTCGACCCCTGAACTGAACGCGGGTTTTTCAGTGCAGGAGGTTGACGGATTTTTTATTGATTGAGCTGTTATGTCTACGAAACGCTGTTATTACGAAGTCTTGGAAGTCGAGCGCACTGCATCGGGCGACGAACTCAAAAAAGCGTACCGACGACTTGCCATGCGATATCACCCGGATCGCAATCCGGATGATCCTTCTGCCGAGGAGAAATTCAAGGAAGCGAAAGAAGCCTTTGAAACCCTGTCGGATGCGCAGAAGCGTGCGGCTTACGATCAGTTTGGTCATGCCGGTGTCAACCCGAACATGAGCGGCGGCGGCGCCGGCTTTGGCGGTGCCGGTTTTGCCGATATTTTCGGTGAAGTGTTCGGGGATATTTTTGGCGGTGGCCGTGGTGGTGCTCGGGCGTATCGCGGGGCGGACATGCAGTACCACCTCAAGATCACGCTCGAAGAAGCGGTGCGCGGCACCACGGTCGAAATCAAAATTCCGACCACGGAGGAGTGTGGCGTTTGTCATGGCAGCGGGGCAAAACCCGGTACCGGCAAGAAGACCTGTGGTACTTGCAAAGGCGCCGGTGTGGTACGGGTGCAGCAGGGATTCTTTTCCATCCAGCAGCCGTGTCCGACCTGCGGGGGCAGTGGTGAAATCATCGAAGACCCGTGTACGGCCTGTCATGGCGCAGGTCGGGTAGAAACCCAGAAAACGCTGTCGATCAAAATTCCACCGGGCGTGGATACCGGCGATCGGCTGCGGCACAGTGGGGAGGGCGCGCCGGGGGAAAAAGGTGGTCCGGCGGGTGACTTGTATGTCTTGATCGAAGTGAAGCCCCACCCAATTTTTCAGCGCAACGATGCCGATTTGCTGTGCGACTTGCCCATCAGCTTTGTTACCGCGGCCTTGGGCGGCGAAATCGAAGTGCCGACGCTGGATGGCCGACTGTCGCTGAAGATTCCGTCAGAAACGCAGACAGGCAAGGTGTTCCGCTTGCGCGGCAAGGGCGTTGCGCCGGTTCGTGGCGGGGCGCCGGGGGACTTGATGGTGCGGGTTCATATTGAAACGCCCGTGAACCTGACCACGGAACAGCGCGAGTTGCTGCACGCTTTCGAGCGGTCATTGCTGGGCGAGCAGGGCGCGGAAATTGCCGAGCGGCATCGCCCCAAAGAGCGGGGTTGGCTTGATACGGTCAAGCGGTTCTGGGACGATCTGCGCGGCGAATGAAAGTTCAGCTCAACGGGAGATGGCATGAAAATCAATCAGTCAATCTGGGTCGTGGCGCTGTTCTGCGGCGTGATGGGCGGGGCAAATGCGGCGGACAGCCTGTATTCCATGAAGGCATTGATGGACGCCAAGGTGGTTGCGGCAGGCAATAGCGCCACCGTGGGTGAAGTGGAAAATGTCATCGTCGATCAAGGGATGACGATTGCCGGTTTGGTGATCGAGATGGATCACGGGGTTGGTGATGTTGGCGGTCGCTCGCTGTATGTCGAGCGGGGAAAATTCTGGGTGCAGACCGAGCGGGAGGGCTCGCTCGATAAAGTGCGCTATCTCGTGCACCTCAACGAGCCGATCAGTGAGGCACGCCAGTATCCGCAGGCGGATGAAACCTGGTGGCAATCTGCGAAAGGCGCGGCGGCGGCCGTCTGGCATAAAACCAAATCTACCGCAGGGAGCGCATGGGATGAAACCAAGGCTGTCACGGGACGCGCTCTGGATGCCACGAAAGATGCGACGAAAAATGTGCTCGATAGCATCCGCGAAAAAATGCAATGAATGATCTGATGCGCCGTGCAGGCATTGCAAGCACAGGCGTTTCCGGGGTATAGTTTGCGCCCCGAATTGAAACGCGACGGGATGCTCTGAGTGCTGAGTGTCTGTTGCAATAGAACAACGGGCCCCTTATGGGGCTTTTTTATTTTTAGGCGCTGGCATGCAGAAGATTCCTGAGTCAATCGAAGCCCTGTTGGCCCCCGTGGTGACTGCAGCCGGTTACCGTTGGGTGGGCGGTGAGTTTCGCGGCGGGCCGGATGGTTTGCTCCGCGTGTATATTGACCGTCCCGAAGGGATTACGCTGGATGACTGCACCGTGGTGAGTGATGCGGTGAGTGGCGTTCTGGATGTCGAAGACCCCTTCCCGGGATTTTACCGGCTGGAGGTTTCCTCGCCGGGGCTGGAGCGGCCGTTATTCCGTGCGACAGATTTTGCGGAGTTCGTGGGGCGCGTGGCGCGGGTGCGATTGCGTCGGCCGATACAGCAGCGTCGCCGGATCGAGGGGGAGATCCTCGGTGTTGAGGGCGAGCAGATTCGCATGCAGATTGCGGCAGAAGGGATTGAAATTGCCTTCGCCTATGAGGAAGTGGAACGGGCAAATCTCGTTTTTGATTTTGGTGACGCCAAACGCGACCGTCCTGCGCGGCGCGCGTCGAATTGATGCCAGGAATGTGCTGATATGAGTAAAGAGATTCTTTTTGTAGCCGATGCGGTTTCGAATGAAAAAGGCGTAAACCGTGCTGAGATTTTCGAAGCCATCGAGGCCGCGTTGGCTCAGGCTGCGCGCAAACGCCACGGCGGCGACATCGATACGCGGGTGGAAATCAACCGGGATACCGGGGATTACCGCACCTTCCGTCGCTGGTTGGTGGTTGAGGGGGAGTCTTCCGAGCATCCCGAGCGCGAAATGATTCTGGAGGCCGCCCGCCTCGATGAGCCGACAATTCAGCCGGGTGATTATGTAGAAGAAGAAATCGAGTCGGTCGAGTTTGGCCGCATCGCTGCCCAGGCCGCCAAACAGGTCATCGTGCAAAAGGTGCGCGAGGCTGAACGCCGCCAGGTGGTCGATCAATATATCGATCGCAAGGGCAGTTTGATCATGGGTCTGATCAAACGAATCGACCGGGGCAATGTGATTCTCGACCTCGGCGGCAACATCGAGGCGCTGGTGCCGCGCGAGCACATGATTGGCCGCGAGGCAGTGCGTCCGGGTGATCGTCTGCGCGGCTACCTGTTCGATGTGCGGCATGAACCGCGTGGCCCGCAACTGTTCGTCAGCCGAACCATGCCGGAATTTTTGATCGAGCTGTTCAAGCTCGAAGTGCCGGAAATCGATCAGGGCTTGATTGAAATCAAGGGCGCGGCGCGGGATCCGGGGCTGCGAGCCAAAATCGCCGTGCACACCCGCGATGGGCGCATCGATCCCGTGGGCACCTGTGTCGGCATGCGGGGCTCCCGCGTGCAATCCGTGACCAACGAGCTGAGCGGTGAGCGGGTGGACATCATCATTTGGGATGCTAATCCGGCACAGTTTGTCATCAATGCGATGTCACCGGCCGAAGTCGTCTCGATCGTCGTGGATGAAGACCGGCACAGCATGGATGTCGCGGTCACCGAAGAAAAACTCTCGCAGGCGATTGGTCGGGGCGGGCAAAATGTCCGTTTGGCGAGCCAGCTGACCGGTTGGCACCTGAATGTTATGGGCGAGGACGAGGCCACCGCGAAAGGTGAGCGCGAGGCCCGCCGCGCCATCGAGGAATTCATGCGGCAACTCGATGTGGATGAAGATGTGGCGACGGTGTTGGTGGAAGCGGGTTTCTCCTCGCTGGAGGAAATCGCCTATGTCCCCGTTGCGGAATTGCTTGATGTGGACGGTTTTGATGAGTCAATCGTTGACGAGCTGCGTAATCGCGCGCAGGACGCGCTGTTGGCTCAGGCGATTTCGGGCGACGAGCCTGCGACTGAATTGACGCTCGAAGGGTTGGATGGCATGACCGATTCCCTGCTGACCGCCTTGCAAGCCGCTGGAATCACCACCACGGACGATCTGGCAGAGCTTTCGATTGACGAACTGATGGCCTTTGAGGGCGTGGACGAAGCCTTGGCTCATTCGCTCATCATGGCCGCGCGTGCGCCCTGGTTTGCCTAAACGCCACCCTTTTTTGAATTGATGAGACCACAGGAGAGAGCATGTCCGAGGTCACGGTAAAAGAACTCGCTGAATCCGTAAAAACGACGCCCGAGCGGTTGTTGGTTCAGCTGGCCGAGGCGGGCATTTCTGCCCACTCGGTGGATGCGGTCATCAGCGATGCTGATAAAATGAAGTTGTTGGCCTATTTGCGTCAATCGGCGGCTGGTAGTGCAGGCGAAAAAACCACCAAGATCACTTTGCAACGCAAAAAGCAGGAAGAGATCAAGGTGGGTGGCGGCAGCGCCACGCGCGGTAAAACCGTAGCGGTGGAATATCGAACCCGGAAAACCTATGTGGCGCGTGAAGTGCCGCCAGCGACGACCGCTGTCGTGTCGCCTGCGGAAAAGTCTCCGATAACAGGAAAACCGACCCCCGACCTGCATGACATCGAAGTGCCTTCAACCCCGGTGGTTGCCCCGGTCGAGGCGACAGCGACACCGGTTGATTCGGTGCGTGACGACACTGTGCCGGTGGCAGCGGAGCCGATCACCGCAGACCATGTCGAACGGGTTGAGTTGGTCGAATCGGCTGAACCGACGGTAGAGGTTGCCGAGGACGCTACAGTCGCCGAGGCATCCCCCGCTGAAGTGAGTGAGCGTGCCAAGCCACGCCTCCGGATTATTGCGATGCCGTCGGATGCGCCCGGTGTTGCGCCCAAGCCGCGCACCGCGCCGTCGGCGGGCGCGAAGCCAGCGATCCGAACAGCGGCACCGGTGGATAGTGCAGACGATGCGGAGCGAAAAAAAGGCGCGAAGCACGGTGGCAAAGGGCGGCATGAGCGTGAAGAAAAAGCGAACCGGGCTGAATTACATTTGGGCGCTGGCGCAGAAGAGCGGCGCGCGCGTCGGGCAAAAAAACCGGCGTCACGACAAGTAGGCTCAGCCAATCGCCAGCAGGTTTCGAATTTTGAAAAGCCCACGGCGCCGGTCGTGCGCGAGGTGGTGGTGCCGGAAACTATTTCCGTCTCGGATCTGGCCTTGAAAATGTCGGTCAAGGGGATCGATGTCGTTAAAACCCTGTTTGGCATGGGCGTGATGGCGACGATCAACCAGATGCTGGATCAAGACACTGCCTTGCTGGTGGTTGAAGAAATGGGGCACACCGGCATCGGGCAGAGTGATGACTCATTGGAAACCGAGTTGCTTGCCGCCATCGAACAGGGCGTGGCGAAACCACGGCCGCCGGTCGTGACCGTCATGGGGCATGTCGATCACGGCAAGACCTCGCTACTGGACTATATCCGCCGCGCCAAGGTGGCGTCGGGGGAAGCGGGGGGGATCACCCAGCACATCGGTGCCTATCATGTGCAAACCGATCGCGGGGTTATCAGCTTTCTGGATACACCGGGTCACGCGGCGTTCACCGCCATGCGGGCGCGGGGTGCCAGCGTCACGGATATCGTGATTTTGGTCGTTGCGGCCGACGACGGTGTGATGCCGCAAACCAAAGAGGCTGTTCAGCATGCGCGCGCAGCGGGCGTCCCCCTCGTGGTCGCCATCAACAAAATTGACAAGCCCAACATTGATTTGGAGCGCGTGCGTAGTGAACTGTCCCAGCTCGAAGTCATTTCCGAGGAGTGGGGCGGCGATACGCAGTTTGTCCCGGTTTCCGCTAAGACGGGACAGGGCATCGACGCGCTCTTGGATGCGGTGCTGATTCAGGCGGAGCTGCTGGAACTCAAGGCGCCCGTTGAGGGGCATGCCAAAGGCAACGTTGTTGAATCCTCTCTGGAGAAAGGACGGGGGCCGGTGGCGACGATCCTGGTGCGCAGCGGCACGCTCAATAAAGGCGATGTGGTGCTGGTCGGTTCAGAGTTTGGCCGGGTGCGTGCCCTGCTGGATGAAAATGGCAATCCCATCGAATCGGCCGGCCCATCGATCCCGGCTGTCATTATTGGTTTGTCGGGGACACCTCAGGCCGGTGACGATCTTGTCGTGGTGGAAGATGAGCGGAAGGCGCGTGAAATCGCCCTGTTCCGCGCCGGCAAATTCCGCGATACCCGTTTGGCCAGTCAGCAGTCGACCAAGCTGGAAAATCTGTTTGAACAGATGAAAGAAGGCGAAGTTGCCACGCTGAATGTGCTGGTCAAGGCCGATGTGCAGGGCTCGGCGGAAGCGATTCGTGACAGCCTGCTCAAGCTCTCGACCGATGAAGTGCGCGTCAATGTGCTGATGAGCGCGGTCGGTGGAATCAGCGAATCGGATGTCAATCTCGCGGCCACCTCGAATGCGATCATGATCGGCTTCAATGTGCGCGCGGAAGCCTCTGCCCGCAAGCTGGCGCAGGCACAAAACATCGAAATTCGTTATTACAGCATCATCTACGAAATGATTGACGATGTGAAACAGGCGATGTCTGGCCTGTTGGGCATGGAAACCCAGGAGAAAATCGTCGGACTGGCCGAGGTGCGCGATGTTTTCCGTTCGCCGAAATTTGGCGCAATTGCCGGTTCGATGGTGACGGAAGGGGTCATCCGGCGAGGCAATCCCATCCGGGTGCTGCGTGAAAATGTGGTCATTTACGAGGGCGAACTCGAATCGCTGCGTCGGTTTAAAGACGATGTGCAGGAGGTTCGAGCGGGCTTCGATTGCGGGATTGGCGTCAAAAACTACAACGATGTGCGCGTGGGGGATGTGATCGAAGTATTCGAGCGCGTCGAAGTTCAGCGCACCCTCGACTGACGAGTGGAGATTGCGCATGGCGCAGGGCTATGGCCGTCATCAACGGGTGGCGGAGCAGATTCAACGTGAAATCGCCGAGTTGCTGCGCGATGGGGTGCGGCAGGCTGGTTTGAGCCTGCTCACCGTGACCGATTGCGAAGTCACCCGTGATTTGAGTTATGCCAAGGTGTTTTACAGCGTGCTGAGTGCCGCCGATCGGGAACGGGCGCAGGCGTGGCTGGACGCTTCGGCGGGCGGGTTACGCACCGAGCTGGCGCATCGGTTGCGCCTGCGCAGTGTGCCGAAGCTCAGCTTCCACTTTGATGAATCCATCGAGCGGGGGATGCAGATGGATGCGCTGATTGCCGCCGTACGACGGCATGAGTCGGGGGGCGAAGTGGATGGCGCGACTGAGGGCGATGGAGGTGGTGAATGAGCCGTCGTCGTCGCGGTTTGGAGATCAATGGCATTCTCTTGCTCGATAAACCCTTGGGATTGAGTTCCAATCAGGCTTTACAGCGGGTCAAACGGCTGTTCAACGCCGCCAAGGCCGGGCATACGGGAAGTCTCGATCCAGCCGCCACGGGCATGCTGCCCTTGTGTTTTGGTCAGGCGACCAAAGTGTCTGGCTTATTGCTCGATGCCGATAAGGTGTACCGTGTGACCGGACGACTGGGGGTGCGGACAGAAACGGGCGACCGAGAAGGCGCCGTGATCGACGAGCGTCCGGTTCCGGTCTTGAGCGAAGCGGAACTGGACACGGTGATTGCGCGTTTTCGCGGGCTGGTGACACAGATTCCGCCGATGTATTCCGCCCTGAAAGTTGATGGCAAGCGGTTATATGATCTGGCGCGCGCCGGCGAAACCGTTGAGCGCAAACCCCGCCCCATCCATTTTTATCGCATTGATCTGACCCGTTTCGATGGGCAGACTTTTGATCTTCTGGTGCATTCGAGTAAGGGGGCGTACATCCGTACCCTGATCGAAGACATCGGCGAAGCGATTGGTTGTGGCGCGGTGGTCGAATCCTTGCGGCGGGTTGGTGTGGGGCATTGGCTCGCACCGGAAGCGGAGGGCACGATTGCCGACCTTGCGGCCGAACGGCTTTGGACGATTGAAGAATTAACGGCGCTGGCCGATTCTGGCGAGGAAAATCCCTGGGATCGTGCTATTCTGCCGACCGATTCTGCATTGTCCGGCTATCCAGTGGTTGCACTGGATGAAGAGAGTGCGTATCACATTCGCCACGGTCATCCCGTGTTTGTGGCCAAGGCGCCGCAATCGGGTTGGTTTCGTTTGTATGATCCGGCACGCCGCTTCCTGGGGATGGGGGAGTGTCTGGACGACGGGCGAGTGGCACCGCGACGCTTGTTTGCGTCGTGATGAGATCGGGGTTCCGGTCACCCATCGAGGCGGGCGTGGACGGCTCAATTCTGATGGTTTTTATTGTAAATTTCCCCAGGTGTTTGGAGAAAATCCATGTCTTTGACAACTGAAACCAAGGCTCAGATTCTGGCCGACTACAGCCGCGGCGCCAATGATACCGGTTCACCGGAAGTTCAGGTCGCGCTGCTGACCAATCGCATTGTGCATTTGACCGAGCATTTCGCGACGCACAAAAATGACCATCATTCCCGTCGGGGTCTGCTCAAGCTGGTAAACCAACGCCGCAAGCTGCTGGATTACCTGAAATCCAAAGATCTGTCCCGTTATCAGGCGTTGATTGGCCGTTTGGGGCTGCGTAAATAAGACCGGACGGTCGAGCGCACCCGGATGGATGGCGCTCAAACAGTAATACCTTGTCGAATCCCGGTCTTGTGCCGGGATTGTTTTTTTAACCCGCTCTGGTGTCAGGTTCATTCGGCCAGGCGGTAATTGATTGCAAAGAGAGGATGTCGTGGCTGTGGTAACAGAACGCTTTGACTATGGCCGTTGGCCGGTGAGTTTGACGACGGGGGAAATCGCCCGGCAAGCGAGCGGCGCAGTCATGGTTCAGATGGGGGATACCGTCGTGCTGGTCACCGCCGTCGTCGCATCCCAGCCTGAGCCCGGCCAAGATTTTTTGCCGCTCACGGTCGAATATCAGGAAAAATTTTATGCGGCCGGCCGGATTCCCGGCGGATTTATGAAGCGGGAGGGGCGTTCGACCGAGAATGAAACGCTGATCGCCCGATTGATCGATCGTCCGTTGCGCCCCCTATTTCCCGACGGGTTCTTTAACGAAGTGCAGGTGATTGCCCAAGTGCTGTCGCTCGATCCGGAGGTCGAGGCCGATGTGCCCGCCATGCTGGGGGCATCGGCGGCGCTGGCCTTGGCCGGATTGCCGTTTTCGGTTGCCTTGGGTGCCGCGCGGGTGGGTTATATCGACGAACAATTTGTGCTCAACCCTGCCCGTTCTGCAATGGCGAATTCGCGGTTGGATCTGGTGGTGGCGGGTACGGCGGATGCGGTGCTGATGGTCGAATCGGAAGCAGCATGTTTGCCGGAAGCGGTGATGCTTGATGCCGTGATGTTCGGTCATAACGCGGCGCGCGCGGCGGTGGCTGCGATCGAGCGCCTGGCACAGGCGGCGGGGCGACCGACGATGGCATGGACGCCCCCGGTACCGAATGCGGTCGTTACGGATCAGATTCTTGCGCGCTGGGGCGCAGCGGTCGAGGCGGCGTATCAGCAAGCAGACAAGCAGCAGCGTTATGAACGATTGTCTGCGTTGCGGGATGAAGCCGTTGCCTTTTTCGCCGAGGATTCTTCAGTCTCCGCCAAAGAGATTCTGGCGCTGTTCGGGCAGATCGAATCTCAGATTGTGCGTCGTCGGGTACTCGATGGCGTCCCCCGGATCGATGGGCGTGATGTGCATACCGTGCGGCCGATTACGATTCGCACGGGTGTGTTGCCGCGTGTGCATGGTTCGGCGTTGTTTACCCGGGGCGAAACGCAAGCGCTGGTGATCACGACGCTCGGTTCGGCGCGCGATGCCCAGCTGATCGACGCGGTCGTGGGGGAATACAAGGACAGCTTCATTTTTCACTATAACTTCCCGCCCTTCAGCGTGGGCGAGATCGGTCGGTTTGGCGCACCGAAGCGCCGTGAAATCGGTCATGGCAATTTGGCGCGGCGCGGCGTGAAGGCAGTTCTGCCAAAGCCGGAAGATTCGCCTTACACACTGCGGGTTGTGTCGGAAATTACCGAATCCAACGGATCGAGCTCGATGGCCAGCGTCTGCGGGGCGTCGTTATCGATGATGGATGCGGGTGTCGCCTTGACGGCGCCGGTTGCCGGCATTGCCATGGGCTTGATCAAGGAAGGGGATCGCTTTGTCGTGCTGACCGATATTCTGGGCGACGAGGATCATCTGGGCGATATGGATTTCAAGGTCGCCGGTACGGCAGAGGGCGTGACCGCGCTGCAAATGGACATCAAAATTCAGGGGATCACCCGGGAGATCATGGCGCAGGCACTGGCACAGGCGCGAACTGGCCGTTTGCACATTTTGTCGTTGATGCAGGCCGCGCTGCCCGCGCCGCGCGCAACGCCGTCCGCGAATGCGCCCCAATTCATCCGCTTCAAAATTAACCCGGAAAAGATTCGGGAAGTGATTGGCAAGGGTGGGGCGACGATTCAGGGGATTACTCGGGACACCGGCACCCAGATCGATCTCAGTGACGAGGGGCAGGTCACCATTACGGCACCCTCTGGGGAAGCCGGTGCGGAAGCACGGCGTCGAGTCGAGGCGATTGCGATTGATCCCGAAGTGGGCAAGGTCTATGAAGGCAAAGTCGTGCGGATCGTGGATTTTGGCGCCTTCGTGAATATCCTGCCGGGTCGGGATGGGCTAGTGCATATTTCCCAGATCAGCGATGAGCGCATCGAGCGCGTTGCCGATGTGCTCCACGAAGGGGATACCGTGCGGGTCGTCTTGCTGGAGCTCGATAAACAGGGGCGGATGCGGTTATCCATGAAGGGGCTTCCGGAATAATCAGCCGCATTCGCAGGATCCAGCGGCTTGGGTTATCTTAACGGGTAAGAAGCAGGCAACGACGGGTTGAGTATATGCAGACGACACCGGGATTGATTCAGCATATTCGGTTGGCGCGGCAGCCAATCGTTGATCGAGATTTGGTCACGATGGGCTACGAACTGCTCTACCGTGCGCAGGATGTCGATCAGGTCGCCCGTATCAGCAATTCGAATCAGGCCACGGCTTCCGTGGTCATTAATGCTTTGACGGAAATCGGCCTGGATATCCTGGTGGGAACCCAGCAGGCCTTTGTCAATGTGCCGCTCAAACTTCTGTTCAACGAAGTGCTCAAAGGCATCTCTTCCCGCCAGTTGGTGCTCGAAATTCTTGAAACGGTGGAGTGTAACGAGTCCACGGCGGGCGCCATGAATGCGCTCAAGGCGTCCGGTTTCCGCTTGGCGCTCGATGATTTTCCTGCGGATGATTTGAGCCTCCCCTGCGTCGCGGCTGCCCATTATGTGAAGCTGGATGTGCTCAGTGAAGGGGCGGAGAAAATCGCGCAGACGGTTGAAAAAGCCCATGCCGCCGGCCTGAAAGTGGTGGCTGAAAAGGTCGAGGAATGGTCGGATTTTGAACTGCTGAAAGCAGCCGGCGTGGATTTCTTCCAAGGGCATTTTTATGCACGCCCGGAAATGATCATTCGTCAATCCATCCGCGCGAACAAAGCGAACCTGCTGAGCCTGCTGATCCTGCTGCAAGACGAAAATGTCGCCATGGATGCGGTCACCGAAAAAATCAACACCGACCTCGCGTTGACCTACCGCCTGCTGCGTCTGGTGAACTCAGCCGCCATCGGCATGCGTCGTAAGGTCGAGTCTGTGGCCGATGCGGTGCGTATGCTCGGCCTGAATACGATCCGTAGTATGGTGTATCTCTCCGCACTGACGGGGGTGGACGGCAAACCGCCGGCACTCATCAAAACCGCCATGATTCGCGCGCGCTTCGCGGAATTGCTGGCGAAGAAAACCGGGATGGCCAGCCCCCCGTCCGCGTTTATGGTGGGGCTATTTTCCACCCTGGATGCGTTTTATGACCAACCGATCCGACAAATCGTCGACGAATTGCCGCTTTCGGACAGCATCGCCAGCGCCTTGGTCAGCCGGGAAGGCTCCTTGGGGGAAATTCTGGAATATGTGATTTTTTACGAGCGCGGCGTCTGGCTAGAAGGCGACGAAGTGACGGAACAGCTCAATGCCGTAGCGCCACAGTTGTATGTCGAGGCGGTCAACTGGGCGGAGCAGATGAATTGATCGCGTGAATCTACCCAGAAAAGCCAATGAGGCAAGCGGCTCTCATGGCCGCGTAAACCCTACTTTTGGGCTCCGCTAAAAATTGGGGGTACCCACCTGATGTTCTCCTGTTCATCGGTGAGGCTAACTTAAAAGTAAGGGGCGTGCCGCTTTTTGGTGCGTCCCGCCTGACCGCCATGTTAGCTTTGACTTTGTAGTGGCCATGGTTTTGAAAAAACGCTCTTGAATTTATTGGATGTTTGTACAAGCCAAGTAAATGCTTCCTCGCGCTGCTGGCTTGCGAAATCGAACTCGTGAAATGCTCTGATGCGGCTCGCCTTTTTATCGGGTAACTCTTGCCAAGATAGATCATCAATTTCCAAAGCTTTTTCTATGGCTTCTTTATTGGAATAAAAAGCTTTGAAGAGCTCTTTTGAGTTCGGGATATATATCTCGCAACCTACCTGGTTTTCCGCAGTCAGGGTTGTCAATGTGACATGACAATCGGAGCGGCCAATAGCAACGTCGTACCAATGTTGGGCACGAGGTGTGCGCAGTTTTAGTGGGGGTTTGCTTGCAGCTGCGAAATCACGGAGCTGTTGCCAAAACTCAAGCTGAAGTAATTTGGTGTCCGATAGTTCCGACTGGTCATGAACAGAGCCGCGGACAGACTTTGTCCAATCGTTCGGGCGGGAGATGATAACAAATTTGGGTGCTGGATCAGATGAGCCAATTTGCCAAAGTTCAATACGAACCAAGAAAAAGTTTAACTTCTCATCGGTATGCTCGTTCAGCCAATCCACCGCCTGTTTGTGCTCATCTCTGACATCCTTAACGATCCAGACGATGTATTCGGCCTCTATGCCAGCAGCGTAGGTGAGAATCTGTCCAAGGTGACTGTGGTCGGTTGTTTCAAGCTGATTTTCAATGACAATCTTGCGTCCCGTAGTTTCTTCCTGCGCAAGAATATCAGCACTGAAACGACCTACGCCAGCCTCAGTTTGAATAAGCTCAATATCAAGACCGATTTCGTCCCCTAGGTCATCGAGATTTTCTGGTTCGGCAAGCCAGCGCGTGAAATCTAAAGCCTCATGTTTCCAGTACTCGCGCAAATCAATCTTTTTGAGTTTTCCGAGCTTCATTGGCATCCCTAGAAAAAGCTAACATTAAGTAGAGACTGAAACAGATGTATATTCACAATGCCGAAAGGTGGATAACATGGCCTATTATTCCTAATAAATTGATATTTATAGTTTAGTCCCTTAATGGAAGCTTTCCACATTGAATCCAAACACACCTGTGATCCATCCGCCCAAACTGCTCGCCCATGTGCGAGTCAGGACTGGGAGAAGCAGTGCAGCTTCCGCGCACGGAAGCGCAATAGCTCTGAAGTGAGCGCAGGCGATGAAGCCTTTTCGAGGTGCCTTAATAACGCCCACAACCCTGATTGATATATTGCAGCATCTGCTGGTGTTGCTGAGACATGCGGCGGGTGATTTCCCGGATGCTATAAACAATCGCCCGCATGACCTTATAGACGATGATGGGGTGGTCGATCAGCATGGCTTCAAATTGTGCCCGTTCAATCGTCAGCACCGTGGCGTCGCCCACTGCGCGCAGGGTGGCGCTGTGTGGTGAACCATCCAGAAAACCGGACTCGCCCGCGAGTTCGCCCGGTGCCAACAGATGCACCGTGTCACTAAACCCGCGCCCGGTGTCCCGGCTGACCGCAAAACGGCCTTCAGTGACCACGAACAAGGCATCGCTGCGGGTGCCTTGCGCAAACAAGAGCTGACCATTCGCGATAGATTTCGTACCACAAATCCCGGCCAGAATTTGGCACTGCTCTGGACTGAGTTCTCGCCCAAGAATGGTGTTTTGTAGATCGTGGCCTTGGATGGTCATGAGGGCGTCTCGTCAATCAACCTGAAAAATTTTAGTGATTGTGCGGTAAGAGCCGTCAGACAGGCAAGCTTTGCACTATTGTGTTGCCTGAGTTTGTTCGTTTCTCGATGGTTTCGTGATGCACGGTAGGTTGGTTCTGCCGGAGGGCGGTGATCCGACGGTTCCATTGGTTTTTTATACCGATCTATTCTATGGGCATCCCGCGCAGCCTGATTTCGTTGGGTGAGGCCAAGTGATTTTTCGGCGTGGGTCTCGGGCGCATAGGGAAACGCCATTCAACGCATTTTATCGTTGTCGCGGGGGACAGCATGTCCCGAATAGGTAGAGCGGATTGGCTCTGCGTTTTTATATAAATCATTTGGTTAGCCAAGTGCCGATTGTATGGGGATGGGTTAACCCCAGGAGTAGTCAATGCGCGTGTTTGGGGTATATGGTCTTTTGTTGTTGGCGACGGTTTTTTGGGGGCTGAATTTCGTACTGGCGGGATTTGTGCTGACCGATTTTTCCCCCACCGGTTCGGCTGCCTGGCGTTTTGGCGGCGCGGCGGTCATTTTGCTGGTCTGGGTCGTGATGATGCCGGCAACCCCGCGGCTTTGGCTGGTGCTGCGATCGAACGCTTGGCGTTATCTATTGCTCGGGATCATTGGGATCAGTGGCTTTAACCTGCTGTTTTTTGAAGCCATGCGTACGGCCTCGGCAGATACCGCAGCATTGATTATGGCGACGAATCCACTGCTCACGACTTTTCTAGCCTGGATGGTTTTAGGTGAACATCCCGGTTGGCAACGGTTACTGGCCTTGCCGGTTGCCTTGGCGGGGGTGCTGGTGGTCATCACCGAGGGGCATTTGGGGCGTTTGTTTACACTCTCTCTGGTTCCTGGGGATGCCCTGATGCTGGCAGCCGATGTGTGCTGGGCTTTTTATAATGTCCTGACCCGGTTGCTGATGCCGAAATCCGTCTCTGCGCCGGTGAATACGGCGTTTGTCGTGACGGCTGGCGCGCTCGTGCTCTTGGGTGTCGCGGCCATGAGCTCGCCCGTCCCGGTCAATCTGTCACCCACGGCAGGCTGGGCGATGATCGTGATGATCGTGTTTGGTACCGTATTGGCTTATCTGTTTTGGAATACTGGCATTGCCGCGCTCGGCGCGGGGCGTACGGCATTATTCATGAACCTCGTGCCTGTGTTTGCCATGCTGTCGGCCATGGGTTTTGGTCAGATGCCCACCCCTGGGCAGTGGCTCGGCGGGGCGATTGTGTTTGCCGGGCTGTTGCTTAGTGTCCTGCCAGATTGGCGCGTAGACAAAGGCTTGCGTTCATCGGTGTGAGCGCGCAGACCGCGTGAGCCGGGTTGTTCGGATCTTTTCGAGGCGCCCTTGGTGATAGCCAATGACATTTTGGGCAGGATTCGGGCAACAAAAAACCCGCGCGCGGCGGGTCTGTTGTTTTCGGTATTTGGAGGCTGGACCCGGAATCGAACCGAGGTAAACGGATTTGCAATCCGCGACATAACCACTCTGACATCCAGCCGGGTATGGAGCGGGAAACGAGGTTCGAACTCGCGACCTCAACCTTGGCAAGGTTGCGCTCTACCAGCTGAGCTATTCCCGCAAACAGGCGCAGGATTATCCGGAGCCAATGCGGTATTGTCAACCGTAACGCGGCATGATGGCTGCCGCAGGGGTTGATTGGGGCAACTGCGGATTTCAGCAGAGTTTCCCGAGAATGTGATGAGGCGCAATGGAATTAGATCATGCACTGACGGCATGTTGGACGGTGGCCTTGCCAGGCCCCATGCGGATGCTGCTGACTTATCGGGCACCGGCCAGTGCTCAGGCTGGCGCGCGGGTACAGGTGCCCTTGGGGCGGCGGCGTTCGGTCGTCGGGGTGTTATGGCAGATCACGCACGAGCCCGAGGGAGACTTCGAAATCAAAGCGGTGGATGCGGTGCTGGATCCTTATCCGCTGTTGCGGGCGCATGATTTGCGTTGCCTGGCCTGGGCGGCCGATTACTACCACGCCCCCTTGGGGGATTATGTGCTGGCGGCGTTTCCACCGGCATTGCGGCAAGGCCAGGTTCCACAGCAGATTCTTTGGTTCTTGACCCCGGCGGGGCGGGCGGCGTTGGATTCGGGGCAGATTCGGGGTGCCCAGCAGCGGCTGTTTCTGGCGGCTTTATGGTCGGCGGCTGATCGGGGCGTGGCGCTTGCCAGCGAGGATTTGCCGGCTGTACCCAATGCGACGCGCAATCGCTTGCTGGCGTTGGGTTGGGTCAGCCGAAAGACCGTGCAGGCTGAAGGTCGCTGGGACGAAGCCTTGCCCTCTCCGGCGCATGCTGCGGTGCAACTGAATGCCGCACAGCAGGCGGCGGTGGATGCGGTGTGGTCGGCGCGGGCAGAATTCGGCGTATGGCTGCTCGATGGGGTGACGGGCAGCGGCAAAACTGAGGTGTATCTGGCGCTGATCGCGCAGGTCGTGCGTGAAGGGGGTCAGGCGCTGGTTTTGGTGCCGGAAATAGGCTTGACACCGCAACTGGTTGCCCGATTTTCCGCGCGCTTGGGCTTGGTGCCGGCGGTGCTGCATTCCGGCCTTGCCGAGGGCGAGCGACTGCGTGCCTGGCAGGCGGCGCGAACCGGGCAGGCGCGCGTGGTGATCGGGACGCGTTCGGCCGTGTTCCAGCCGATGATGGCGCTACGACTCATCGTGGTTGATGAGGAACACGATGCCTCGTTCAAACAGCAGGAGGGTCTGGGCTATCACGCGCGCGATGTGGTCATCTGGCGCGCACGGGATTTGGCTGTGCCCGTCGTGTTGGGTTCAGCGACGCCTTCGCTGGAATCGTGGCGCAATCGTTCTTTGGGTCGGTACCGTGGGCTGGAATTGCCCGCGCGCGCGCGCGCCGGGGCGGTGATGCCCCGCATGCGCCTGCTCGATGTGCGCCATCAACCCATGCACGCGGGGTTGTCGCTCGATCTGCGGGCAGCGATCGAACGCCATTGGCAGGCCGGTGGACAGGTCATGCTGTTCCTCAATCGGCGCGGTTATGCTCAAAGTCTCTTGTGCCACGCCTGTGGCTGGGTGGCAGATTGTCCCCACTGCGATGCATTTATGACCTGGCATCGTCGGGCGGGGCGTTTGCGCTGTCATCACTGCGGCCACGAGCAAGCGGTTCCCGCGCACTGTCCTGCTTGTGCAGCGCCTTTGTCGGCAGTGGGACTGGGGACGGAACAGTTGGAAGATGCGTTGACCGGACTGTTTCCCGGTGCCGGGATCGAGCGGTTGGATCGGGATGCGTTGCTGCGGGTGGGGGAGCTGGACCGTCGTTTGGCGCGGATTGCTTCGGGGCAGGCGCAGTTGATCGTGGGGACGCAATTGCTGGTCAAGGGACACGATTTTCCGGGGGTCACGCTGGTGGCGGTGGTGGATGCGGATCAAGCCTTGTTCGCCAGCGACTTTCGCGCGCCCGAGCGATTTGCTCAGCAGTTGATTCAGGTGGCCGGTCGAGCGGGGCGGGCGGATCGTCTAGGCGAGGTGTTGATTCAAACCCACCAGCCGGATCATCCGGGGCTGCAGCGTCTATTGCGGGACGGCTATGGCCAATATGCCGAGCAACTACTGGCTGAGCGGGCTGCCGCCGGTTTGCCGCCCGTACAACCCGCCGCTTTGCTGCGCGCCGATGGACTCGATGCCGAGGCCGTCGCGGCGATCTTGACGAAGATGGCCGATTGGCTTGCCTCCTCATACCCCATGCTGGCCGTATGGGGGCCTGTGCCTGCGGTGTTGGCGCGGCGTGCGGGGCGGTATCGGTTCCAGTTACTGTTGCTGGCGCCAGATCGCCCGACATTGCAAACCGCCTTGCATGGCCTGGATGCGGCGTTTCCCCAGCGCCGTCTGGCCGGACTGCGTTGGTCCATAGATGTCGATCCGGTCGAGATGGCGTAAACTTCTGCCGAGGCGTAGACACACAGGGAATTTCTTATGAAAAAGATTGAAGCCATTATTAAGCCGTTCCGTTTGGATGATGTGCGCACGGCCTTGATGGAGATTGGGGTCAATGGCATGACGGCGACGGAAGTCAAAGGCTTTGGTCGCCAGAAAGGGCACACCGAGTTATATCGTGGGGCCGAGTATGTGGTGGACTTTCTTCCGAAAATAAAGCTGGAGATCGTGGTTCCCGATGACAAGGTGGATGCGGTGCTCGATGCCATCATCAAGTCCGCCCATTCTGGGAAAATTGGGGATGGCAAGATTTTCATCCTGCCGGTGGAGCGCGCGGTACGCATTCGTACGGGCGAGGAGAACGACGACGCGCTGTGATTGGTTGGTGCGTGAGGGAATACGCGGCCACGACGCAACGCGTCAATGAACTAAGCCCGTCGCGGGCTTCAACGCAAAGCGGGCGCAAGCCCGCCGCGACAGAAGTTTTTGAAATAAATCCAGAGAAGGGCTTATTCAGCGTTTCCCATAGGAAATGCCGGAGGAATGCCGCCGGGGCGATCCAGCCGGAACGGGCTCAAGTCCAGTTCGGGCGTTTTTTGCTGAATCAATGCACTCATCGCCTCGGCGGCGGCTGGAGCCATCGCCAAACCGTTCCGATAAAACCCGGTCGCGACGAATAGTCCGTCAAGGGTCGGGTGTTCACCCAAAAACGGGCGTTCATCGGTCGTGCCCGGACGCAAGCCCGCCCAGCGCTGGGCAACCTGCGCATGCGCCAGATTCGGCCACAAGGCGATCGCCGCCCGATGCAAATGCGCTTGCGCTTCGGCGGTCGGGTGTTTGTCGAAACCGGCATGCTCAACGGTGGAGCCAACCACCACCGAGCCATCCGCCCGAGGAATCAGATAAATCCCCTGATCCATGATGACCGTCGGCAGGCCGATCCCGGGATGCGCTTCGAAGCGTAGCATTTGTCCGCGTACGGGGAACACCTGGGCGGGGGTGAGTCCCGGAACTAAATGGCCGGTCCAGGCACCGGCGGCCACCAGCACGCAATCAGCCGGGAGTGAGCCTTCCGGGGTGTTCGCGCCCCGTACGCGACGGCCTTCGACCCACAAACTGTGCACGGCTTCATGTTCGATGAGGTTGACTCCGGCAGACAACGCGACTTCGCGCAGAGCCCGCAGCAGGCGGGGGTTGCGCAGGGCGTGAATTTCCGGCAGCCAGAGCGCGGAGTCGGTAGAGAGATGGCTGAAATGCGTGTCGGCCGCTGACCATTCGGCACGCAGGCGATATTCATTTACCCATTGATCTACCGAGGTTCTGTGCGCGCCATCCGCCAGGGGGTCGAGAATCAGCAGACCCGGTTGGCTAAATTCTGGATCGGTGCTCGCCTGTGCCTTGATGCGGGCTATCCACTCGGGATAGCGCCGCATGCCTGCGGCGGCCAATGCCATGACGGATGCCGGATAGCGCCAGCCATACAGCGGGCAGAGAATCCCGCCGCCGGCCCAGGACGCCTCTCGTCCGGTCGATTGGCGATCGAGCAAGGTCACCCGCGCCCCGGCGTTCGCTAGATGCCAGGCGGTCGCGAGCCCGATGACACCGCCGCCGATAATCAAACAATCTCTTTGGTTCATGGCCTCCATTGTAGGAGATGCGGTGCGCTGGCGGGGCATTGTCGGCTTGCTTTGGCTGGAATTATTAAGATAATGACTGAACATTTGTTCATTTGTTTGTTGGTTTCGATGCAGGCAACAGAATCTCAAATCGTGCAGTTGGTCGATGTGTTCCGCTTGTTGGGGGACGCGACCCGGCTGAAAATCGTGTTGACTTGCCTAGAATCGCCGGTGGCGGTTGGGGAAATTGCGGGGCGCTTGCAGGTTAGTGCTTCGCTGGTCAGTCATCATTTGCGCCTGTTGCGGGCGGCGCGTCTCGTGGCGTCGGAACGGCAAGGCAAGCTCGTCTATTACCGGGCGGCAGATCAGCATGTGGTGGATTTATTGACCGATATGCTGGTGCATGTGGATGAACCAATCGGGGAGGCTGAATAATGTCGCTGCACGACCACGACCACGACCACGACCACAGCCACAGCCACAGCCATAGCCATAGCCATAGCCATAGCCATAGCCATAGCCATAGCCACGATCACGGCCATCATCACGCGGCACCCACCGATTTTGGGCGCGCCTTTCAGCTCGCGATCGGTTTGAACCTCGGCTTTGTCTTGGTTGAATTCTTTTTTGGCTATTGGGCCAATTCGACGGCGCTGCTGGCCGATGCAGGCCATAACCTGTCGGATGTGTTGGCATTGGTTCTGGCTTGGGGGGCAGCCCTGTTGGCAAAAAAATCGCCGACCCAGCGCTTCAGTTATGGCTTGGGGGGCAGCACCATTCTGGCGGCTTTGCTCAATGCCATGATCTTGCTCCTGGTTTGTGGCGCGATTGCCTGGGAGTCCATTCTGCGGCTGGCTTCGCCAGCGCCGGTTATCGGGATGACCGTGTCCGTCGTGGCTTTGATCGGCGTACTGGTCAACGGGGTGTCGGCCTGGCTGTTCATGCGCGGTCGGCACGACGATCTGAATGTGCGCGGCGCCTATCTACACATGGCGGCTGATGCGCTGATTTCGCTCGGTGTCGTGCTGACCGGGCTGGTCATTTTTGCGACGGGTTGGAATGTGTTGGATCCGTTGATCAGTCTGGCTATCGTGGCCGTCGTGGTTTACGGCACTTGGGGATTGTTGCGCGAATCCGTACAACTGGCGCTTGCCGGTGTGCCGGTGTCGATCGACATCGAGCAGGTGCAGCAGTGGTTGCGGGCGCAGCCCGGTGTGAGCGATGTGCACGATCTGCATATCTGGGGGGTGAGCACAACCCATACGGCCTTGACGGCGCACTTGGTTATGCCGGGAGGACACCCAGGGGATGCAGCGGTGGAGCGGTTGCGGCAAGAGTTGCGCGAGCGGTTTCGGATTGGCCACAGCACGCTGCAAATCGAACAGGCGATCATCCATTCGCCGGCCTGTAGCCTTGTGTCGGCCTAGGGCTGGGATCACCCGCCTTGATCGTTGGCCGGTTCAGTCGCTGGTATGCGGGCTCAAATGCCGCTCAATACGTCGATCTGGCACCAGCCATAACAGGGCCACAGCCAGAAAAATCAGTTGCGATCCGAGTGGCCAAAGGAATGCCAGTCCGATGGCAACAAGATACAGCAGCGGAGAAACCTTGCCCTTCCAATCGTTGCCGAGGGCGCGTTTGAGCACGGATTGTGCGCCGTCACTGGCCATGATGCGCTGTTGCAGTATGAAGTAAGACAGTGCCGCCATCAGTAGGACAGCGCCATAAATCGCAGTGGGCAGTGCGGCAAAATGATTCTCGCCCATCCATCCGGTGACAAAAGGAAACAGCGACAGCCAGAACAGTAAATTCAGGTTCGCCCACAATACCCCGCCGGTGATGTGTTTGGCCGCCAGCAGTAAATGGTGATGGTTGTTCCAGTAAATCCCCACATAGATAAAGCTCAGCACATAACTGAGAAAGACGGGGATCAAGGGGGCGAGGTCAGCCAGAGTATCTCCGTGTGGCACCTTCATTTCTAGCACCATGATGGTGATGATAATCGCCAATACGCCGTCAGAGAAGGCTTCGAGCCTGGCTTTTCCCATGTTGAATTCCTTGTGTTTGAAGGTGATTTTTCAGAAAAAAACCACCCAGTGCCTTGGCGCAAACTGAGTGGTTCTTGCTGGGTGGTTTTTGGGAATTCTGGAGCGGGTGAAGGGAATCGAACCCTCGCTATCAGCTTGGGAAGCTGAAGTTCTACCATTGAACTACACCCGCTAAGGGCTGCGAATTATCCGCCGAACCGGGTGGTCTGGCAAGTGGTGGGGTGGCTAGCCCGCATTGATGCCGAACAGATGGCCGATGGCGCTGGTGGCTGCCATGGCAAGTATGCCCCACACGAGAACCCGGCTTGCGCCACGGGAGATGGATGCGCCGCCCGTCCAGGCCGCGAGGCTGCCGAGAATAATGAGCGCCAGCAAGGTCATGCCGATGACGCCGACAAACAGCCAGTGGCCGGGCAACAGCAGCGCAGTCAGCAGCGGCATGCCGGCACCGACAGAAAACGCAGCCGCGGAGGAGAAGGCCGCCTGCAGGGGGCGGGCGCGGGTGATTTCATGCAAGCCCAATTCATCTCGGGCATGTGCGGCGAGCGGGTCTTTGGCCATTAACTCGTGGGCGACCTGGTCGGCCAACGCCGGTGAGAGGCCACGCTCAACATAAATCGCCGCCAATTCCCGTTTTTCGAACTCAAAATTCTTCTTGATTTCATGGGCTTCAATCGCAAGATCGGCCTGTTCGGTATCTTTTTGGGACTGAACCGAAACATACTCACCGGCCGCCATGGACATGGCGCCCGCGACCAATCCAGCGAGGCCGGCCAAGACAATGGTTTGATTATCGGCCTGGGAGGCGATGAAGCCGAGCATCAAACTGGAGACGGAGACGATGCCGTCATTCGCGCCCATGACCGCGGCGCGTAACCAGGAGTTGCGGTTGATCCGGTGATGTTCGCCGTGTAGATCGAACGATTCTGTACCCATCGGAAGCTCCTGTGATGAAAACGGGGACGGAGAGGTTGGCGGGAAGCCGTATACTTTCGGGCGGTTGGCGCTTGCTGTGAGATTGTGCATGAAATACGCGCTGAATGCTGCGCAAGAGGACTTGTGTGCTGAACTGTGTGAGGCATGGCCAGATGATGCGCGCTGTGCCCTGGCCTGTGCGGCCACGGCCGATGTTTGGGATGGTGTCAGCACGGTGCCGCGCGGCGTACGGGTCGCCCTGAAATTGCAAGAACTCGGCGCGGATGCGGATTCGCTGCTGACGGGGCTGCTGCTCGATCCGCGTCTACCGCCTGCAACGGCGGAATCCCTGTCCCGGCAATTGGGCGAGCGGGTGGCGGCGCGTTTCCAGCAAGCCGGGCGATTGAATTCCCTGCTGCAGTCCTATCGTTCTGGGCAAAATGCGCAATGGTTGGAAAATCTGCGCCGGTTGCTGTTGTCCGCCGTGCAGGATGTGCGGGTGATCTTGATCCAGCTCGTTTATCGCTTGGAAGAATTGCGGGGCGTGAGTCAGGTGCCCGATCACCCGCAGCGTTCCTTGCTGGCAGCGCAAACGCTGGATATTTATGCCCCTTTGGCGCATCGGTTGGGGCTGGGGCAAATCAAGTGGGAGCTGGAGGATTTGGCGTTCCGGTTTTTGGAGCCGCACACCTACCAGCGGATTGCCCGGCTGATTGATGAACGCCGCGCCGAACGCGAGGCGTGGTTGGCGGAGGTCAAGGCGGCACTCTCTACCGCGCTGGATCGTTCGGGGATTGCGGCGATCGTGTATGGCCGCCCCAAACACATTTACAGCATCTTCGGCAAAATGCAGCGAAAACGCCTGGATTTTGACCGATTATTCGATGTGCGCGCCTTGCGAATCGAGGTGCCGAGCGTTGAAGACTGCTACGCCGCGTTAAGTGTGGTGCATAGCCTGTATTCGCCGATCGAGGGGGAGTATGACGATTACATCGCGCGCCCCAAGCCCAATGGCTATCAATCTCTGCACACTGCGGTGCGAGCGCTGGATGGTAAGGCGGTGGAGGTGCAAATTCGCACGCCGGCCATGCATGCGCAAGCCGAACTGGGTGTGGCGGCGCACTGGCGCTACAAAGAAGGGGGCGGGGCGGTCGATCCGTTTGCGGAAGAATTGAACCGCTTGCGCTTGGCGCTGGCAGAGGGAGAGCCAGCCTACACACAGTCCCGCGAAGTGTTTGTTTTTACGCCCCAGGGCGATCTGATTGCGCTGCCGGCCGGTTCCACGGTGTTGGACTATGCGTACCGAATTCACACCTTGTTGGGGCATCGTTGTCGGGGCGCGAAGATCAATGGCCAGATCGTGCCAATCAAAACCGTCTTGCAGCAGGCCGATCGGGTGGAAATTCTTACACAACCTCAGGCTGCGCCCAGCCGGGAATGGGCACAAGCCGGTGCGGGGTATCTGACCTCGGCCAGTGCGCGCGGCAAAGTACGCAATTACTTTCACCAGCAGGAGATTCGCGCGGCGCGGGAGATCGGGCAGGGGATTGCCGATCGGCTGTTTCGACGCTTGGCGGTGAGCCGTGTCGAGCGCGCCGAATTGATGGTTGCGCTGAAAGTCAAAAGCGAGGAGGTGCTGTTCGAAGCGCTCGGCACACATCGCTTATCGACGACGGCGATCCTGCAGGCCGTACGGCAACTGCGGCAACCGCCTGTCGCGCCACTGCCTGCGCCGGTGCTGCATGGGCATGGGCAGGCGGCGGATCTTTCGTTTGATGGCATGCCCGCGAGCCCGGCTCGGTGTTGTCATCCGCGCCCCGGCGATACCGTGCTGGCGTTCATTACCCGCGGGCAAGGCTTGAAACTGCATCGGCAGAGTTGCCCGAACATTGTCCGGCTCGCGGCGGAGTTTCCCGAGCGTATTCTGGCAGTGCAGTGGCCGAGTGACGGGGCGCGCTGGCAGGATCTGCTTTCGCTGGAATTGCTGATTGATGGCATGGAGTCCTTCTGGAGCGATCTCGGTGCCGTGCTGGCGCCGTTTAAAGCGCGGGTCGTTGAAAGCCGTTCCCGTCTGGAGCGCAATAGCGGCTTGACGGATTTGGCGTTGACGCTCGAATTACCGGCGGTCATCGATTCGACCCCGCTGATCAAACGGCTGCAAAGTTTGTCGAGCGTGGCTTCGGTACAGCGTCGCGTCGGGGGATGATGCCAGGGGCGTGCTGACCGAGAGCCGTTATGAAAGGAACGCTTCATGCCTATGTGATCTGGAGTGCCATCAGTGAGACCTATGCCTGCGCGCATCAATTGGCTTATGCCGCAGAGTCTTTGATTTCGTTGATGGTTTTTATCTTCGATTTATCAGCGAGGATATTAATTTCCTCGGGTCGATAAATTATTGTGATGGCAGTGAGATTTGTCCGAGGATTGCAGTATGCTTTTTGGCGTAAGAATTTTTCTTCTCACACCTTTAAGGAGTTTGGTATGAAAACGGTTCGTGCGCCTATCGCTGCGGTTGTTTTGGGTATGTTGCCCCTGGCGGCTTTTGCTAACCCCTCACCCGAGGCGGAAAAGGCAACCATGTTGCGCGCCCAGGAAGCGATCAAAGACTACGCCGTCACCCTGAAAACGGCGTTACAAACTGCCATGAAGGCGGGCGGCCCCATGGCTGCGATTCCCGTTTGTCATACGGAAGCGCCGAAGATTGCCAAAGATGTCGGCGAAAAATACGGACTAGAGATTCATCGTACCAGCCTGAAACCCCGCGCGATGGCGCCTACTGCCTGGGAAAAAACGGTGCTGGAGCAATTCGCCGCAGAGAAAGCGGCCGGCAAGCCGATCGGGGACATGGTTTGGCATCAGGTGGTCGAAGTGCAAGGCCAGCCGACCTTGCGTGTGATGAAAGCCATTCCCACGGATGAAGTGTGCTTGACTTGCCACGGAACGCAGGTTGCACCGGCTGTTCTGGAAAAGATTCGTAGCCTCTATCCGAAGGATGAAGCCATTGGTTATGAAAAAGGGGATATTCGTGGTGCGTTTTCAGTCAGCGCCGCGATCCGCCCCTAATTTTCCGGCAATCCAGTTTGCGGCGAGATTGCTGATCCCCCGGATCGGTGTGAGCGGACAGCCTGACATCCACGCCTGACACGGTGCCTTTCTGGTTACCGTGGTGCCTGAAATGAAAAAAGCCCCCGAACCAGTCGGGGGCTTTTGCTTAGATCAGACCGGGATTAGTGGTCGTCTTTCTTCTTCACTTTACCGACGCTGACATCGCCAATCGTCGCCGCTTTCTCTACGATGAACGGCGTGCCTTTGTAGCAGTCTTTCATGCAGCGCTGGTTCGCGGTATCCGGACCGGAGTTGGTCACATAGTACGGCTCAGCCGGCATCTTGATCTTCGGCAGCGAGGTTTTGTCGCAGACGAAATCATCGCCCACGCCCGGGATGCTGGCCAGGTTCATGACATAGCAAGTCACAGAGTAGGCTTCATCCACGGTCAGCGTGCCAGGTGCATAGAACGGCATATGACGGTGAATCATGTCCATCAGCGTGGGTGCGTTGCCCCAGTTGTTGTTCAGGCCACGGTTACTCACCGCGTCGACACCTGCCTTCGCAGAAGCTTCGAACTGGTCGATGGGGTCGCCAACCATTTTGGGATAGCCGTGTGCGCCTTCACCGAAGTCACCATGGCACATCGCGCATTGTTCGTTGTAGATTTTTTCACCGGCGCTGACCGTGCCCTTACCGTCTGGCAGGTTCGTGCCATCGTAGAAGTAGCTGATGTTCCACGGCTTGATGGCGGCATCGGTGATGTTCATGCCAACGCCCGTGACTTTCGGGGTGCCCTTGAGCGCAGCAGCGTCGTAAGCGAAGGCATTGCCCGCGCTCAAACCAAGTGCAACAGCGGCTGCAGCCAGCCCCAGGCTCCAGTTAGACATTTTCGATTTGGACATTCTTCACCTCGCCGGTCTTCTCGATTTTCCAGACCTGAATTGAATTCTTGTGATAGATGCTGTTGTAACCACGAACTTCACGCAGTTGCTTGAGTGTCGGCTGGACATAGCCGGTCTCATCGGTTGCGCGGCTCATGATCAGCGCTTCTTGACCATCCCATTCGAATGGCAGGGTGAATTTAGTCAGGCACTTGCTCAGTACGGGTTCGACCAGATTGGCTTGCGTCCAGTTTTTGCCACCATCGACGGAGACATCGACATGGGCAATTTTGCCGTAGCCTGACCAGGCGATCCCGCGAATTTCGTAGGTGCCTTTGCCGTTCAGTTTGTAGTCCGGGCAGGGGTAGTTGATGACCGAGTTCGCTTCATTCACGAGGTCAAACTGGCGAATCATGCCGTTAGGCAGTACTTCGATGTAGTGCTTGGTTTCTTGGTAAGTCACCAGCGGCTTGTCGACGAACATCAGGCGACGCAGATACTTGGTGCTGATGTTGGCTTCGAAGCCGGGAACGAGCAGACGGATCGGATAGCCGTTTTCCGGGCGCAGCGCTTCGCCGTTTTGGGCATAGCACACCATCGCATCGCGGTAGTGGCTGGTATAGGCTGCTGGCATTGGACGGCCGTGTTGATCGACAGCGCCTTCCATAGGGATGGAGCGTTGCAACGCGGAACCGTCAGTGCCTTCGCCATACAACCAGGTGGCTTTGGGATCAACGCCAACCATTTCCATCAGGGTGGTCAGTTTGACGCCGGTCCACTCGGAACAGCTCATCATGCCGTGGGTGAATTGGATGGAGTCCATTTGCACGCCGCGCCATTCCATGGCCCCGTTCGCGGGGCATTCGAGGAAGTGGATGGCGGTGTGCGAAGGCAGGCGCTTGAGGTCATCGACCGTGAAAATCATCGGTTGTTTGACCATGCCATGTACCACGAGGTGGTGTTGGCTCGGGTCAACATCCACCGCGCCGGCGTGATAGCGCTCAAAGTGCAGGCCGTTCGGGGTGATGATGCCGTGCAGGTCTTGCCACGGGGTGAAACTGATGGACGCAATGGTGTCTGCAGTCAGCCAGCCGACATTGCGACGAACAACGCCCGCTTCATACTTGGACGGAAGGCCGTAAGGAATAGAGACCACGCCGCGCCCCAGGATGTGGCGAGTCGGTTCATTCTTCAACGGTTCGGTCCAGGTTTTCAGGCCATCGCCGGCATTGGCAGTGCCGGTAGCGGCAACAGCCGCACCGCCGGCTGCCAAGGCAACGCTTTTGCGCAGGAAGCTACGACGATCGCTCGACGCAACACCTGCTTTGTTTGCACCCTCGGGAACGGGGCTATTCATGTTTTCTGACATTGCTCACTCCTGCACTGTAGGCAATTGCTTGGATCGAGGTCGATCCGACCGGCAGGAACCCGTTCTCCGACAACGGAATCCTGCGCGCTGTTTTTGTGCGCCCCCTGTTTTCATTGAGTCGCACATTCAAACAAGACTCGGCATTTTTCATGGATCGACGGATTTGGTCAATCAATCTGTATTGATTTACGATCACTAAATTCGATCATGAACCCTTGCGAGTCGCGAGAATCTACATCAGGCCGTACTAATATACAATCTGCGGCGTCCCTGAGTGTTTCTATGGGTCATTAAAAGATTTCTGGGGTTCCCTTGGGCGGATTCACGCTCTGTTCCTGCTGGAAGGGAATCCTTTGTTAGGTGGGCTATGAAAATCGTTGTTCAGGATGCTGATTTTGATGTGAATTCAGAGCTGCAGGCGCTGCGGGCTCGTTGCGCACATGTCGGGGCAGTGGCTTGTTTTTTGGGTACGGTGCGCGATATGAATGAATCGCGGGATGTGGTGGCTTTGAGCCTGGAGCATTATCCCGGAATGACCGAACGCGCCCTGCAGCGGGTGGCCGAGGAGGCGCAACGGCGTTGGCCGGTGGCTGGTATTACCATCGTGCACCGCATCGGCGAGCTTTTTCCATCGGATCAAATCGTTCTGGTGGCTGTGGCCAGTGCGCATCGGCAGAATGCGTTGAATGCCTGTAGTTTCATGATGGATTATTTAAAAACCCACGCGCCGTTCTGGAAAAAAGAGACCGATCCATCGGGCGCGACGCGTTGGGTGGACGCGCGGGAAAGTGACGAACAGGCGCGGGCGCGTTGGTTTGCGGAATTCCCGGCGTCTGTCGTGTAAATGGGAGGGGGCATGGAATCTTTATCGAGCGCCCAGCATCGACTGGTGGCGCAGATGCCGCGCATTGCGGATTTTGAGTGGGTTCCAGTCCGCGAAGCCGCTGGGCGGTACTTGGCTGTTGATGTGGTGGCCGAGCAGGATGTGCCATCTGCACCGGTCAGCTTGTTTGATGGGTATGCCTTACACGCACCGGCTGCCGTCGATTGGGTCGCCGATGTGGCGGGCACCACCTTTGCCGGTGAACCGGCGGGGCAGTTGCCGAATCAGCAGGTCGTCTGGCGAATTTTTACCGGCGCGCCGCTACCGGTGGGTGCCAATGCCGTGGTCGCGCAAGAATCCACGGTAAGTGCCGAGCAAGGGCAGATTGTGTTGAAGGAGGCGATGAAGCCCGGAGCTGGGGTTCGTCCTCAGGGGGCGGACAGTCAGCGGGGGGCGCGGGTATTGGCTGCGGGGCATCGGCTGGATGCCGCGGCGCTGGCGCTTTTGACCTCGGTGGGGCGGGCGAGTGTTCCGGTGGTGCGGCGTCCTCGGGTCGCGGTGTTTACCACAGGGGATGAGCTGGTTGAGCCCGGTCAGCCCTTGCCTCCGGGCAAGATTTACGACGCCAATCATCCGCTGCTGAGTGTTTCACTGGCTCGGTTGGGTGCGGAAGTCGTTGATTTGGGCGTTCTGCCCGATGATCTGGCGGCCATCAAATCCGCCCTGATCGAACAGGCGGGGCGCGTCGATTTGCTGCTCACTTCGGGCGGGGTGTCCGTGGGCGATGCCGATCTGGTGCGGGCGGCGGTGTCTGAGCTTGGTTCGATCGATGCCTGGCGGGTCTTTTTGAAACCGGGCAAACCCTTGGCCTATGGCCGGGTTGGGCAAACGCCATTTATTGGTTTGCCGGGCAATCCGGTCTCGACCTTCGTGACCTTTCAGCTCTTTGTTCGTCCCGCGTTGCGGGCGATACAAGGCGCGGATGCGGGGCTGGATTCGCCCGTCATCCGCTTGCCTTTGGCTACGGATTATGTGGCCGGTGATCGCCCGGAGTTCATCCGCGTTCGGCGGGTGCTTTCACCCTCGGGTGAAACGGCGCTTGAGATTTTCCCCAATCAAAACTCGGGCTTGCTGAGTTCGCTGGCCTGGGCGGACGGCGTGGCCTTGGTTCCGCCGGATCAGCGGCTTTCGGCGGGAAGCCCGGTAGATTATTTTCCCTTTGACGGATGGTTTTCATGAGTGAATCAACGGGGCTGACCCATCTCGATGAAACGGGCGCCGCACGGATGGTGGATGTCGGCGATAAAGCCTCGACCCTGCGCGTGGCGCGGGCGGAATCGTTTATCCGCATGCAGCCGGAAACCTTGGCCTTAATCGTCTCAGGCGGTCACAAGAAGGGGGATGTGCTCGCGGTGGCACGAGTGGCCGGCATTATGGCGGCGAAAAAGACTTGGGAATTGATCCCGATGTGTCATCCGCTGCTGCTGACCAAAGTCTCGGTACAGCTCACGCCGGATCATGAGCGTTCCGGGGTGCATATCGTGGCGGAATGCGGCTTGCAGGGGCAGACGGGGGTGGAAATGGAAGCCTTGACGGCGGCCTCCGTGGCGGCGCTCACACTCTACGACATGTGTAAGGCGGTGGATCGAGGCATGGAAATTGAGAGCACGCGGCTTCTGGAAAAACGCGGCGGCAAATCCGGAACTTGGCTGCGTTGATGCCTTGAGGTGTTGGGAAAAGTTGAGCAATAGGTTTTTTTGAAAATAGCGCTTGCGTTTCCCTTTTTTTCCGGTATCGTTATATCCACTGATAACCAGCGAACGCCTGCACATAGCGTCACTGAGTTGGTCATTCCGCACTCCGACCGCTGAATGACCACTGCCTGACCCGCAGAAAATAGGTTGAACGAAATGGGTGCCTGCCCTGTCTTTTTGACAGGGGCTGGTCTATACCTGACTATGCGCGCCGCACAGTACGCTATCGTTTTTTTGGTGTCAGTATGTCTGCATTGATCGACCCTTTTGGTCGCCGGATTGATTATTTGCGCTTGTCGGTCACCGACCGATGCGACCTGCGCTGTTTTTACTGCATGCCGGAGGGCTTCAAGGATTTTGAAGAGCCCGCGCATTGGTTGACCGTCGCAGAAATCGAGCGGCTCCTGGGTGTGATGGCGGACATGGGCTTGGCGCGCGTGCGCGTGACGGGCGGCGAGCCGTTGGTTCGGCGGGGGGTTGTCGATATCGTCCGTTCGATTCGCTCGCTGCCGGGTATTCGTGACCTCGCGCTTTCCACCAATGCGACCCGGCTGGCGCCGATGGCGAAGGATTTGCATGCAGCGGGCGTCAACCGTTTGAATGTGAGTCTGGATACGCTGGATGCCGAGCGTTTCAAACAAGTCACGCAAGGCAAACTGGAGAAAGTCCTAGCTGGCTTGATGGCGGCCAAGTCCGTTGGCTTTTTGCCAATCAAGATCAATATGGTGGTCATGCGCGGCATGAACGAGGCGGATGTCGAATCCGTTTTGGCGTTCTGCATCGAGCATGGCTTCGTGTTGCGTCTGATTGAAACCATGCCGATGGGGGACACCGGCCGGGATGCCGTGGATCATTATGTCAACCTGCAAACCATCAAGCAGCGGTTGGCTGAGCGCTATCCGCTGATTCCTGCCATCAATCCGGTGGATGGCGCTGGGCCCGCGCGTTATTTGCAGGTGGCCGGTACAGCCACCCAAATCGGGTTTATTACGCCGATGTCCGAGCATTTCTGCGGCACCTGTAATCGCGTCCGGCTGGCCGTCGATGGCACGATGTATATGTGTCTGGGGCAGGAGCACCACTTCTCATTCCGCCCCTTGTTGCGCAAGGGGATTCCGGATGACGAACTCAAAGCGGCGCTCATTAGTGCCATTGGCCTCAAGCCCGAGCGGCATGAATTTCAGGATAAGCCGGAAAAAGTCATTCGATTTATGTCGATGACCGGCGGTTGATCTGCCCGCGATCGATGCCATTCTGGCAAAATGCGTACTCGCCCGATCGGGCATTCATACGAAATGGCAAGGCATGACACAGGTTTATTTCAACGGGCAATGGGTGGCGCCTGAGGCGGCAAAGGTTTCGGTGTTCGACCGGGGTTTTTTGTTCGGTGATGGTGTCTATGAAGTGATTCCCGCTTTTGGGCGTCGGTTGTTCGGTGCCGTGCCCCATTTGGATCGTCTGACCCGCAGCCTGCATGAAATTGGGATTGAGAATCCTTTGTCGCGCCAAGCGTGGCTCGATGTGCTGGCGCGGTTGGTGGCCGACTGTGCCACTGACGATGTTTCAATCTACATTCAGGTCACGCGGGGCGCGCCGGCGAAGCGGGATCATGCCTACCCGAATCCGCCCGTCGCGCCCACCGTGCTTGCCAGCGCCTCGCCGTTGCAGCCTGTGTCGCCGACTGTGCTCAAGTCAGGCGCCCGCGCGATTACGGTGCCGGATTTGCGCTGGGGGCGCTGCGATATTAAATCGGTCAACCTGTTGCCGAATATCATGGCGCGGCAGCAAGCGGTTGCGGCCGGGGCAGCGGAGGCGATTCTCGTCCGCGAGGGCATGGCGCTGGAAGGCGCCGCATCCAATTTGTTTGCCGTGATTGACGAGGATTTGATTACGGCTCCGCTCGGTGTCCATATTCTGGGCGGAGTGACGCGCCAGGCGCTCCTTGATCTGATTCAGCGGGATCGGCTGATTCCGGTCGTGGAAACCCCGATTCCGATTGATCGGCTGTTTGACGCGCAAGAGGTGTTTGTGACCAGCTCCACCCGGGATTTGTTGCCCATCACGCGGATCAATGAGCATGTCGTTGGGGATGGCAAACCGGGCGAAGTGTGGCAGCGTTTGTCCGCCGCATTCGCCGCCTACAAACGGGAGGTCAGCCAGTGACTGAGCATCCCCCTTCATCGCCGGAACATCGTGAAGTCATCGCGGCGGAGGAAGCCGCCGTCGAGCGCGAGACGCTGCTGGAGTTTCCCTGCCGCTTTCCCCTGAAAATCATGGGGCCGGCGACGGTCGCATTCGAAGCCGCGATGCGCGACTTGGTGCACGAGGTGCTTGGCGAGCGCGCCAACACCGTCTGGCAGGTTCGACCCAGCGCCAAAGGCAATTTCATCGGGCTCACGGTGACCTTCACCGCTGAACATCGCGCCGAGCTGGACACGCTCTACCGCGCCATCACCGCACACCCAGATGTCAAAATGTGCCTGTGAGCACGGTGCCGCGCTCGCATTGCGTTTGCTGGGCGTCGATGTGCCCTACCTGCCCGTGCTCCAGGCTATGCGGGCGTTTACAGCCGCGCGAATGGCCGATACCCCTGATGAACTCTGGGTGCTCCAGCATGCTGCCGTGTTCACGCAAGGTTTGAATGGTCAGGCAGCGCATGTGCTGGATGCCGGGGTTATTCCTGTCGTGCCGACAGATCGGGGCGGGCAGGTGACCTATCACGGCTCGGGGCAGATCGTGTTGTATCCACTGATTGATCTGGCGCGCGCGGGGCTTGGCGTGCGCGGAATGGTCGAATTGCTGGAGCAGGCCGTGCTGGATATGCTGGCCGACTGGGGTGTTCCGGCGCACCGCCGGTCGGGTGCGCCGGGCGTGTATGTGGCGGCCGGTAAAATTGCGGCACTGGGCTTGAAGGTGCGGCAGGGGCGTTGTTATCACGGCGTGGCCTGTAATCTGGCGATGGATTTGGCACCTTTTTCCCGGATCAACCCCTGCGGTTACGCTGGCTTGGCCGTCACGGATTGTCGGCAGATCCTGGCCGATCGTTGGCAGCCGGGTTGGGTTGAGGCGATGACTCAGGCGCTGATTGCGCATCTGGCTCGATTGCTGGGACGATCGCTTCAGCTGAATCCAGCCCCTTCTCCATTTTTGACGGCTGTGGGTATTTCGACCCAATCACAGCCGAGCGGGAGTGTTTGATGATGGATGATTCTCAATCCCCGATGACGCCGGTGCCGATTACACCGACGATGCGTTCGTCGGATAAGGTTTCACGGATCCCGGTCAAGATCGAGCCGACTGTCAACCCGCCCCGCAAGCCGGAGTGGATTCGCGCCAAACCGCAGGGCGCGCCGGCAGTCCAGCGGCTCAAAGGGATTTTGCGCGAACAGGGGCTGCATACGGTGTGCGAGGAGGCGAATTGCCCGAATTTGGGCGAATGCTTTGCCGGCGGCACGGCAACTTTCATGATTCTGGGCGATATTTGCACCCGGCGTTGCCCGTTTTGTGATGTGGCACACGGCAAGCCCCGACCGGTCGATCCCGAGGAGCCGGTTCGGCTGGCCGCGACGGTGGCGGCCATGGGGCTGCGGTATGTGGTGGTGACCTCGGTCGATCGGGATGATCTGCGCGATGGTGGCGCAGGGCATTTTGCCGCCGTGATCCGGGCGTTGCGGGCGGCTTGTCCTGGCCTGACCATCGAGATCCTGACGCCGGATTTTCGTGGGCGTGAACGGGCGGCGCTGTCCTTGCTGGCGGCCGATCCCCCCGATGTGTTCAATCACAACCTGGAAACGGTTCCTCGGCTCTATCGCGCGGCGCGCCCCGGCGCGGATTATGCGGGTTCGCTGGCGCTCTTGTCGGCGATCAAGACCCACTGCCCGGAGGTGCCGACCAAATCCGGCCTGATGCTTGGCCTGGGCGAAACGGATGACGAACTGGCGGCCGTGCTGGCCGATCTGCGGGCGCATGGCGTGGATATGCTCACGCTGGGGCAATACCTGCAGCCGTCGTGTCATCACTTGCCCGTCGCGCGGTTTGTCACACCGGCCGAGTTTCAGGCGTGGCAGCAGCGCGCCGAGGCCATGGGCTTTACCCATGTGGCCAGCGGGCCGATGGTGCGTTCGTCCTATCACGCAGATCAAGGCGGGCAGGTGGCGCTGGCTGGGCGCGGGCGGTGAGCGGCATTTCCCTGTTCGACAAGATTCCGGATGACCTGCCGGTTATTCAGCGGGCGCTGGCGTTACAGCAGGCGGCGGCGTCCATTGGATTCGAATGGCCGTCGGTGGCGGATGGCTGGTGTAAGTTGCAGGAAGAGCTGGTGGAATTGGCCGATGCCATGGCGCGGCAGGATGGAGCCAATATGGCCGAAGAACTGGGTGATGCCCTTTTTGCATTGGTCAATCTGGCGCGGCAGTTGCAGATCGACCCGGCTCAGACCCTTCAGGCTACCAACGAAAAATTTATTCGTCGGCTCCAGCACATGGAACGCGCCGCGCGTGCAGAAGGCGCGTGTTTGGCCGATGAACCGCTGGCTGTACAGATTGACCGTTATTGTCAAGCCAAGACGGCGGAAACGGGGGGCGTGTGCCAGCGGAGTTGATCGCGTCCGCCTTCTTTGGCGGCATAAAGCGCGGCGTCCGCATGTTCGAGCAGATGGGTGGGGTGACGATCGGTCGGAAGCGCGGCGGTGGCGCCAATGCTCAGCGTGATGTGAACCGGTTGCGCTAGGGCTAAATCGAATGCGGTATGGCGCACGCGATCGAGGATGCGTTCGGCAATCGCAGTGGCCGAGTCGCGCGGTGTATCTTCCAGCACAATAATGAATTCTTCGCCGCCGAGGCGCCCAAAGTGGTCGATGGTGCGAATCTCCTGCTGGATGGCGTGCACGATCGCCTTGAGTAGGCGATCACCGGCCACATGACCATAGTCGTCATTGATCCGTTTGAAAAAATCCAGATCCAAAATCAGCACGACCAGGGGGCGGTGCTTGCGCTGATAACGCTCAAACGCGCTGCCTAGGGTCTCCAGGATCGTGCGTCGGTTGGCGATGCCGGTGAGTTCGTCCGTGGTGGCGCGGCGTTCCAGTTCGCGCTCCAGATTGCGGCGCTCGGTAATGTCGCGCCAAATTCCTTCAACCCCCGCAAACTTGCCTTCTTCATCGAGCAGGATCGTGCTGCTGATGGAAATGTCGATGATTTGTCCATCCTTTCGACGCATCTGGCCGGGAAAATCCCGCACAAAACCCTGCGCCATAATGGCCTGTTTCAGCTGTTCCCGATCAGATGGGTGTGGATAAAAATCCGCAGCCGGTTTGCCAATGATTTCCTCGGCGGTATATCCCAGCACCTGTTGCACGGCGGGGCAAACATAGCGGGTGATTCCTTCGGCATCGGTGCGATAGAACACATCTTGCATGGTGTTCATCATCCGCTGAAATTGTTCTTCGGTCGCCCGCAAGTGGGTTTCGAGTTGTGATCGCTCGGTCAGATCGATGAAGCAGGCCAAAAGACCAGCTTCCCCCCGGTAGTTATAGGAAGTGCTGGTCATGCCGATGACCCGCATCTCTCCCCGGCAGGTGTAAACGCGATATTCCGTGGGCGGATTGGTGCGGTTGGTGCTGGATACCGCGCGCCGGATACGGGCCAGAATTCGCGGCGCATCCAGCGGGTGCAGAAATTCAAATACTTCCCGGCCAATCAATTCCGATGGATTTTCTGCCTGCATAAACGCCAGTGCCGAAGGATTCGCATAGACGAACCGGCGCCCGGCAATGACAAGCACCGCCGCAGGCAAGCGCTCGACCAGATCCAGCGGGGCGTTGGGCAGCATGACCATGAAGTTCTGTCTTCCTGAAAAAACTCACCGCCAGTGTCGCACAGGCCGCATGACGGCACATCATGTGCGCCCTGTGCTTTAAATCTCTGCGCTTTTGTGGTTGTTTTGACGCAAGGTTTTCACTAGAATGCGCGGCTTCATTTCTCCTGCCTGACCGTTACGCATACGGCAGGCTGCTTTATCAACCACAGGGGTTCATTATGCGTCATTATGAAATCGTGTTCATGGTTCACCCGGATCAGTCCGAACAAGTGCCCGCCATGATCGAGCGTTATCGCGGCATCATCGAGTCTTCTGGCGGGACAATCCACCGTCTGGAAGACTGGGGGCGTCGCCAGCTGGCTTATCCCATCAACAAACTCGTCAAAGCCCATTATGTGCTGATGAATGTCGAAACCGGCCAGGCCGCGCTGAATGAGCTGGAGGAAGCCTTCCGTTTCAACGACGCAGTTCTGCGGCATTTGACCACGCGCATGGACGGTGCCGAAACCGAGGCGTCTATCATCCTGCGTGAAAAAGAAAACGAACGCCGTCCGCGTCGCCGTGACGATGAGCAAGACGGTGGTCGTTTCGATCGCGATGACGATGAATCCACTGCGTCGCGTGACGAACGCGCCGATGTTGCCGAATAAGTTTCAGGGGAGCTTGTAAGTTATGTCTCGTTTTTTCCGTCGCAAGCGTTTTTGCCGCTTTACCGCAGAAAATGTCGTTCAAATCGATTACAAAGATATCGATACCCTGAAACAGTACCTGACCGAAACCGGAAAGATCGTTCCGGCGCGCGTGACCGGTACGGCTGCCCGTTACCAGCGTCAATTGCAAGCGGCGATCAAGCGCGCCCGCTTCCTGGCGTTGCTGCCGTACACCGATCGCCACTAATCCGGCGGTTGTCACCGGTTTATATTAGGAATTCATCATGCAAGTCATTTTGTTGAATAAAGTAGAAAATCTCGGCACCTTGGGCGATGTGGTCAATGTGCGTCCGGGTTATGCGCGTAACTTCTTGATTCCCTACGGCAAGGCCAAGGCGGCTACCAAGGCGAATCTGGCAGAGTTCGAAGCGCGGCGCGCAGAGCTTGAGCGTCAGGCGGCAGCAGATTTGGCGACCGCCACGGCGTTGGCCGCAAAGCTGGCGGAAGCGATGGTTACTATCGCGGTGAAAGCGGGCGCCGAAGGCAAGTTGTTCGGCTCCGTGGGTACGGCGGAAATCGCTGAGGCGGTTACGGCAGCTTACGATGTGCACATCGAAAAACGCCAGGTTCGCCTGCCCGATGGTGCCCTGCGCACGATTGGCGAGTTTGAGGTTGCGGTGCATCTGCATACCGATGTGGATGCAATGATCAAGGTCGTTGTGGTCGGCGAAGAGTAATCCTCGGCTCTGATCAGTAGACTAAAGCCCTCCGGATTCCGGAGGGCTTTTTGTTTTTATTGGCGTGGATTTTCACCCGGAATCGCTTTGTCATACCTTTGAGGGGGATGTTTGAATATATTGGCGTCTCAGTGAACACCAGTCGGGAGGCTGTGATGACGACAGATATGAATCAAACCCTGCACGATTTCAAACAAGGCATGGGCATGCTCTCGCAAGAAGCGCCCAACACCGTGGCAGCCTTTAATCAGTTCATGGAGACGGCGCTATCCCCGGGGGCGCTGGATGGGAAAACCAAGGAACTGATTGCCTTGGGCATGGCGATTACCGCCCGCTGCGCGTATTGCATCGGGATTCATGTCGGCAAAGTGATGCAAGCCGGCGGTACGCATGCGGAAATCATCGAAGTCTGTCAGGTGGCGATTCTGATGGGCGGTGGTCCGGCGCTGACCTATGTCGCGGAAGTGAAGAAGGCCTTGGATTTATTTGAAAAATCCGCGACCCGTGGCGCGTGAGGCGGTTGTTACTCGAATCGTTCCCTGGCGTTCTGGGTGGCTGTGGGGCGCGGTATGCGAATCCACAGCGCCCATACACTGGCGAGCACCGAACTGCTGAGCAGAAATAAATGGAGATTGAGGGCCGCCGCCGCGATGGCGGGAAGATGCCCGGTAAACGGCTGCAGGGCGAGGATGACCCCCGCTTCAAATGTGCCAAAACCGCCGGGTGCGTGGATGGGGAGAATGGTCGTCAAGTCCCCGCCGATGGCACCGGCCAGCGCGCCGGGAATCGACACCGGCAGCCATTGACTGAGTAGCCAGGCGAGCGTGCCGACTTTCACAATCCAATTGGCGAGTGTCCAGCCCAGCGCGGCGAGCAGTGCGCGTGGATGCTGCGGCAGGCTGTCGATGCCAGCAAGTAGCGGTGCCTTCCAGGCTCGTGCTGGCCGACGAATGAGCCAGTTTTTGAGCGGAACGCGCAACCAATAAACGACAAGTGGCGCGGGCAAGAGCAGTCCCACCGGCAAAAGCCAAAGTTCGGACAGACCGCTGCCTAGAATGGCGATTCCGAGCCCAATCAGCACCAACACTTGAAGATCCAACAGGCGAAACCAGAGCAACACCGGCACGCTGCGGGTAGCGGGCAGGCCAAAGTATCGTTGCATCAATACGGGGAAGCTCAGTTCCCCGCTGCGCATGGGGAGCAGGTTATTCAGCAGAATGTGCCAGGTCGTGAGGCGAAGACAAGGCCAAAATTGGCCGCGTAACTCGGTGAGAAAATAGCGCTGGATACGCAGGGCGCGCAGCCAGTAGCTCAAGCTCATCAGCCCCAGCGCCAGCAAAATGGCGGGCCAGGAAAGCATTTGCCACGGTTGGATGAGACGATCGGGGCCAATCCAGATCACCGCCGTCGCCAAGCCGGCGAGTACGAGCAGCCAGAGTAGGGTCGCAATCATCGTGGAAGAGCGTTCACGCATGGGGAAGCCGGACGGTAGGCGGTGTTGTGCGGCATAATACGCGCTCGCGCGGCGCCGGTCTTGTGTGGCCGCAGGCTTGAACGCCACGAAGCGGATCGGAGAGGCAGGCAGAATGACGGCGGTGGTATTTCATTTGATCGATGATCCGGATCCCGAGGCCTATTGGTACTACGCGGCGGAACTCTGCGCCCAGGCGGCGGCTTCTGAGCAGATGTTGTATGTGGTTTTTCAGGATCATGACCAGCTCGAATATTTCGACGAGTACCTCTGGGGCTATCGCAGCGACGCGTTTGTGCCACACACGGCTGACCCGGAAGACAGCGCCCATGCTCCGGTCTTTTTAGGCGTCGATGCGGTTGCAGGCGGCTTTGATGCGGTGTTGAACCTGTCGGATCGGTTGATCGAGCGCGTGGCCGATCGGGTTCAAGTGGATGAAGTCGTCGATGCCGATCCGGCGCGGCGCGCGCGGGCGCGCGATCGCTGGCGCAGTTATCAAGCGCAGGGCGTGACGCTGCAGCACCGACCCGTGGCCTTGGTGCCCCGGGCAGAGGATTGATTTTTCTTTTTGATTTTTTTAAGAAATTCCATGGATAAAACCTATACCCCAGCCGAAATCGAGGCGCCCTGTTACAACCGTTGGCAATCCGGGGGCTATTTTGCCCCGAGGGCGGATTTACCGGCAGATGCCCCGAATTACTGCATCATGCTGCCGCCGCCCAATGTGACTGGGCGGCTGCATATGGGGCATGCGTTTCAGGACACCCTGATGGATGTGCTGACGCGGGTTCACCGTATGCGGGGCGAACGAACCTTATGGCAGCCCGGCACCGATCACGCCGGCATCGCCACGCAAATGGTGGTGGAACGGCAGCTCGAAGCGGAGGGCAAGACGCGCCACGATCTGGGGCGCGAGGCGTTTATCGAACGGGTTTGGCAGTGGAAAGGCGAGTCCGGTGGGTTCATTTCCGAACAGATGAAACGCCTCGGTGCCGCCTGCGACTGGTCGCGCGAGCGCTTCACGATGGACGAGGGCTTGTCGGCGGCGGTGCGCGAGGTGTTCGTGCGCCTGTATGACGATGGTCTGATTTATCGCGGCAAGCGGTTGGTGAACTGGGATCCGGTGCTGCACACCGCCGTGTCTGACTTGGAGGTAATGAGCGAGGAAGAGACGGGGCATCTCTGGCATTTGCGCTATCCCCTGACGGACGGAAGCGGCTTTTTAGTGGTGGCGACGACCCGCCCGGAGACGATGTTGGGCGATACCGCCGTGGCCGTTAACCCCGAGGATGAGCGCTACAAACACCTGATCGGCAAGACGATTACCCTGCCGTTGGTCGGGCGTGAGATTCCGATTATCGCGGACGATTATGTCGATCCGGCCTTTGGTTCCGGCTGCGTGAAGATTACTCCGGCGCATGACTTCAACGACTATGCCGTGGGGCAGCGGCACGGCTTGCCGATGATCAATGTGCTCACCGTGGATGCGCGCATTCGATCCTGCCCGGAGATCGTAGGGGCTGATCTGCTGGCCGAGCCTTTGCCGGCGCACTATGTGGGACTGGATCGCTACGAAGCGCGGGATCGGATCATTCACGATCTCAAGCAGTTGGATTTGTTAGAGAAGATCGACGACCACAAACTGATGGTGCCGCGTGGGGATCGCTCTGGCGCGGTGATCGAACCGATGCTGACCGACCAATGGTTTGTTGATCTGACTCGGGAACAACAGGCGGATGGCCGCCCCGGCGGGCTGGCCGCGATCACCCGTCCGGCGCTCGATGCGGTGCGTGGTGGCAGCATCCGGTTCGTGCCGGAAAACTGGTCGAATACCTACTATCAATGGCTGGAGAACATTCAGGATTGGTGCATCAGTCGGCAAATCTGGTGGGGGCACCGCATTCCGGCGTGGTATGACGAGGCGGGGCGCGTGTTCGTCGGACGAACGGAGGCCGAGGTTCGTGCGCGGCACGGGCTGGATGCGACAGTGACGCTGACACAGGATGCCGATGTGCTGGATACCTGGTTTTCCTCGGCGCTGTGGCCGTTTTCCACGCTGGGCTGGCCTGAATCCACCGTGGCGTTGCAGCAGTTTTATCCGACCAGCGTGCTTGTCACCGGCTTCGACATTATTTTTTTCTGGGTGGCGCGGATGGTGATGATGGGGCAATACTTCATCGGCCAGGTGCCCTTCCGCGAGGTGTATGTCCACGGACTGGTACGCGATCGCCACGGGCAGAAAATGTCGAAATCCAAGGGCAATGTGCTCGACCCGATTGACCTGATCGACGGGATCGACCTGCCCGCGCTGGTAGCCAAACGCACGGCCGGGATGATGCAGCCGCAGAAAGCCCGCGCGATCGAGAAAGATACACGGCAGGAATTTCCCGAGGGCATTCCCGCCTACGGCACAGATGCGGTGCGGCTTACCTTTGCGGCGCTGGCGACCACCGGGCGGGATGTGCGGTTTGATCTGGCGCGCGTGGAAGGGTACCGCAATTTCTGTAACAAACTCTGGAACGCCAGCCGGTTTGTGGTCATGCAGTGCGAAGGCCAGGATACCGGACTGGGCGATGCCCCGGTGACGCTGAGCGAGGCTGACCGCTGGGTGATCAGTCGGCTACAGCAAGTCGAGCAGGAGGTTAACCAGCACATCGATACCTACCGCTTCGATCTGGCCGCGCAGTTGATGTACGAATTCACTTGGAACGAGTACTGCGATTGGTATCTGGAATTCGCCAAGCCTCAATTGAAGCAGGCCGATGAAGCTGCGGCACGCGGTACCCGGCGAACCCTGCTGCGGGTGTTGGAGGCTCTGCTGCGACTCTGGCATCCATTCATCCCGTTCATCACTGAAACAATTTGGCAGCGCGTGGCACCGATGGCGCTCCCCGAGGCCGAACGGGTTGAGAGCATTCTTGCTCGATCGTTCCCGCAGAGTGATGCAGGCAAGATCGACCCGTCCGCGCTGTCGGCTGTCGAATGGCTCAAGCAGGTGATTCTCGGTGTTCGCCGAATCCGCGCTGATATGGACATCGCCCCCGGCAAGCCGCTGGAGGTGTTGGTCACCCAGGCAACGGCGGAGGAAGGGGCGCGGTTCGAACGGTTCGCCGAACTGCTGCAAGGCGTGGGGCGCATCAACCGCGTGCAGATTCTGCCCGAAGGCGCCGCCGTGCCTGAAGCCGCGTTAGCCTTGGTGGGCAGCTTGCAGCTCCATATCCCGCTGGCAGGATTGATCGACAAAGCGGCTGAACTGGCGCGCTTGCAGCGGGAAATGGGCAAAATCGAGGCGGAGATGACCAAGGCGCGGGCGAAGCTCGATGCGCCGGGTTTTGCCGAGCGCGCACCGGCTGCGGTGGTTGCCCAGGAACGGGCGCGTCTGGAGCAATTCACGCAGGCGTTGGCCGACTTGCAGCGGCAGAAGGAACGCATAGAAAGACTATAGTCTTTATTAATCCTTTGGTTATCCGATGGAGTTCGAGTGATATGAGATTTTTACACACTATGTTGCGTGTGCGGGATTTGTCCGCATCGATCCGGTTCTACACCGAAGTGCTTGGCATGCGGCTGTTGCGTCAAAAGGATTATCCCGCTGGAGAATTCACGCTGGCTTTTTTGGGCTATGGCGATGAGCAGGATCACACCGTGCTCGAATTGACGCACAACTGGGGCGATCATCACTACGACCTCGGCACGGGATTTGGGCATCTGGCGATCGAAGTGGACGATGTGTATGAGGCCGCAGCGCGTATCAAGGCAAAGGGCGGCAAGATTCTGCGCGAGGCCGGTCCGATGAACGCGGGCACCACGATCATTGCCTTTGTGGCGGATCCAGATGGTTATCCCATCGAGTTGATTGGTGCCAAACATTGAGGCGCGGGGCGGCTGAGCCTGTGGTGGCTCCCCCGGAATTGCCTCAAGACAGCGCACAGGGGCAGGCCAGATTGCCTCATTTTCAGGCTTGACAATTCCAGTTTATGCACAAAGAAGGCGCGGCCACCCTACCGCGTTTTTTTGCGCCCTTAAAGATCAGGCGCTTAGCCATGTTGTTAAGTTAAGTTATTGATGTAAAAAGGATAAATTTCCAGCGAATGACGCTGTTGTTTTTTTCGCCACAACCAATAACCGCTTGATCCGGCAAGCTCGGAGCATGCTTTTCCCCAAGGTTATCCACAGTTCTTGTGTATAACCTTAGGTCGGGGGTAGGGGGTGAACGGGCGTGATTTTCAACCTGAATCTGACTGGTTCTGTCATGCGTTTGACATCTGTCCCCGCTATTGTGCCCTTCCATCCGGCAAAGCGAATGAAGGCAGATGGTTCGACAAAATTCCGCCCAACACCTAGCGCAAGCTTTCGGCGTTCTATCCGACGAAACTCGGTTGCAGATTTT
This sequence comes from Halothiobacillus sp. DCM-1, assembly GCF_045689735.1. Lineage (GTDB taxonomy): Bacteria > Pseudomonadota > Gammaproteobacteria > Halothiobacillales > Halothiobacillaceae > Halothiobacillus. The sequence goes on along the minus strand of NZ_CP142685.1, from coordinate 1,256,602 downwards.
GCTGCTGCTCGAATCTCAGCCCTGCCTGTGTGTCTGTCATTTGCAGGCGCTGTTGGCCAAGCCGCAATCGACTATTTCTCGTCATCTTGGGGTGTTGCTGAGTTGCGGCTGGGTAACGGTGGCGCGCAAAGGGACGGCGAAAATTTACCGTTTGGCGCTGCCGCGACCGGGCTGGCTGTCCGAGTTGATTCAGGGGGCGGGGTATCGATGGCGCTTGAGCCCGGATGGTGCGCGGCTGCTCTCGACTGCCCAGCAGATGTATCAGGACAATGCGGTATGGATGGCCGCCTAGGAGCCGCCTGCTGGCCTTTCCTTGGTCTGCAATGCGCAGGTTTCTGCCGTGTAACCGTGGTCGCATCAGGTATTGGGGATTTTTCCGCGCCTTCAGGGTACTTCGAAAAACCGTCACGAGTGGGCGGAGTGCAAGGAGTCCCGCAGCGAATCCCTGAGACATATCAATTAGATAGGCGAGGGGTGAGCGAGGAAACGCCGCCGCAATCCGTTCGCGCAGTAGGTTTTTCGAGGTGCCCTTGAGTCGCAAGACGCTTTTGCGCTGACTTACCGGGAAGGCGCTTGCTTATCCATTCATTTTTTAGGTTTAACGGGAGAAAAATATGACGATTCGTGTCGCAATCAATGGGTTTGGGCGAATGGGTCGGCTGGCACTGCGGGCCTTGGTCGATCGCCCAGCGCTCGGCCTGACGGTCGTGCATATCAATGAAATTGCTGCGGATGCCGCCTGTATGGCGCATCTGACTGAGTTTGATTCCGTGCATGGCCGTTGGCCGCATGCGCTTTCGGCGGGCGAGGATTATCTTGAAGTCGATGGCATGCGGATCGGCTATTCGATGCACAAAACCATCGATGCGCTGGATTGGTCGGAGCTCGGCGTGGATGTGGTGATCGAGGCGACGGGCAAATGGCGCAGTTATGAACAGATTGCCGCGCACCTCACCCAGGGCGCGCCCCGGGTCGTAGTGGCTGCGCCGGTCAAGCATCCTGATGTGCTGAATGTGGTGATGGGTGTGAATGAGGATCGATTCGAACCCGCACGGCACCGGATCGTCACGGCCGCTTCCTGTACCACCAACTGCCTCGCACCGGTGGTGCAGGCGATGCACACCTCGATTGGCATCGTGCGCGGGACGATGACCACGATGCACGATCTGACCAATACCCAGGCCGTGGTCGATAAGGGCGATAAAGACTGGCGGCGGGCGAGGGCATCGAGCATGTCGCTGTCGCCAACGACGACAGGCTCGGCCAAGGCGATTGGCGAGATTTTCCCCGAACTCAATGGCCGGTTGAATGGTTTGGCGGTGCGGGTGCCGCTGCTGAATGCCTCGTTGACCGACTTCGTGTTCGAAGCGCCGCGTGCGACCAGCGTGGAAGAGGTGAATGCGCGATTGACCGAGGCCGCTGCGCGCCAGCCGGAGATTATCGGCGTCGAGACGCGGCCGCTGGTGTCGATCGACTTTGTCAATGACCCGCGCTCCAGCATCGTCGATCTTCCTTCGACCATGGTGATCGATGAACGGATGGTGAAAATCCTGGCGTGGTATGACAACGAATGGGGCTATGCCAACCGGATGGTTGAGTTGGTCTCGCTCGTCGGGCACCGCGCATCATGAATCCGGCACTGCGCCAGTACGCGGTCGTTACCGGCAACTATTGGGCGTTCACCCTGACCGATGGCGCCATCCGGATGCTGGTGGTGCTGCACTTCTATCAACTTGGTTATTCGCCCTTTGCGATTGCCATGTTGTTCGTGTTTTATGAAGTGTTCGGCATTCTCACCAATCTGGTGGGCGGCTGGTTTGGCGCGCGCCTGGGGTTGAACCGCACCATGCAGATGGGCACCGCCCTGCAAATTTTCGCCCTGTTGATGTTGACCGTGCCGGCTGCCTGGCTGACCGTGCCGTATGTCATGACGGCGCAGGCTTTGTCCGGCGTGGCGAAAGATTTGAACAAAATGTCGGCCAAGGCCGGGGTCAAGCTGATTGCCGGTGCGCAGGAAGATCGTCTGTTTTCCTGGGTGGCGTGGATCACGGGGTCGAAAAATGCCCTCAAAGGGCTGGGGTTTTTTCTCGGTGCCTTGCTGTTGGCGCTGCTGGGATTCGCGGGTGCCAACGCCGCCCTGGCGCTGATGCTGCTGATCGGTTTTCTGGCAACGCTGACCTTGCCAGCCGGGCTCGGGGCGATTCCCGGCAAGACCAAATTCCGCCAACTCTTTGCGCAGGAACCGGCGATCAATTGGCTGGCGGCCGCCCGGCTGTTTTTGTTTGGCGCGCGCGATGTCTGGTTCGTGGTCGCCCTGCCGGTGTATCTGGTGTCGATCGGTTGGTCGTTTGAATGGGTCGGAGCCTATCTCGCCCTGTGGGTGGTCGGTTATGGCATGGTTCAGGCCGCCGCGCCGACATTTTTCCGGCGGCGACAGCAGGCACCGGACGCGACCGCCGCCTTGTGGTGGACGCTGTCGCTGGTCGGCACGCCCGTCTTGATTGCGGCGGCTCTGTGGCTGGGCTGGCCGCCGGGCTGGGTCGTGACGCTGGGTCTGATCGTATTCGGCGGGTTGTTCGCGTTGAATTCCGCGCTGCATTCGTATTTGATCCTGCGGTACTCGGACTTTGACAAGGCGTCGTTGAATGTGGGGTTCTATTACGCCGCCAATGCCGGTGGGCGCCTGTTGGGCACCGTGTTGTCGGGCTACAGCTATCAGCAAATCGGGTTTATCGGTTGCCTGCTGGTTTCTGCAGGTTTTTTGATGCTGGCCGCCGTCTTCACACAGCAGATGAGTCGGCTGATGGTGGGCGCGAAAGGGTGACGAGTCGCGCTTGGCGCAGTACCATGCGGGGCTGGCTTACATCACCGTAAGCAACCTTGTTACACGAGCCTCACGATCATGACCCAGCACGCGACTGATGACCTGCGCATTCTTGAAATTCACAACCTGCATTCGCCAGAGGCGGTGCGCGCCCAGTTTCCCTTGACGGAACGCGGCGCGCAGACCGTGTTCGAGACACGGCAGGCGATTCGCGCCATTCTCAATCAGACCGATGATCGCTTGCTGGTGGTGATGGGGCCCTGCTCGATTCATGATGTCGCCGCAGCGCGGGAATATGGTGCGCGGCTGAAGGCGCTGGCCGATGCGGTCAAGGACGATATTTTGCTGGTGATGCGGGTGTATTTTGAAAAGCCCCGCACTACGGTGGGCTGGAAAGGGCTCATCAACGATCCGGATCTCGATGGCAGCTTCGCGATCAACAAAGGGCTCGGCATCGCCCGGCATTTGCTGGTGGATCTGGCGGATATGGGCGTCCCTGCGGCGACCGAATATCTCGATCTGATCAGCCCGCAGTATGTGTCGGATGCCGTGGCCTGGGGGGCGATTGGTGCGCGCACTACAGAATCCCAGGTGCACCGGGAACTGGCCTCTGGGCTCTCCTGCCCGGTCGGGTTCAAAAATGGCACGGATGGCGGATTGCAGGTGGCGATCGACGCGATTCGTGCGGCGGCGCGTCCGCATCACTTCCTCTCGGTCACCAAGGCGGGGCATTCGGCTATTTTCTCGACTGCGGGGAATGGCGATTGCCACATCATTCTGCGCGGCGGCAAACAGCCGAATTACGATGCGGGCAGTGTCAATGATGCCCTGGAAAAACTGCGGGCGTCGGAATTGCCCGAACGCCTGATGATCGATTTTTCCCACGCCAACAGCCAGAAGCAGCATGCCCGGCAGATTCAGGTCGCCGAGGCCGTGGCTGCGCAGATTGCGGCGGGCAATGCGGGCATTATCGGCGCGATGGTCGAAAGTCACCTGGTCGGCGGGCGGCAGGATGTGCATCCGGGGCGTGCCTTGGTGTACGGCCAGAGCATTACGGACGCCTGTATCGCCTGGGAGGACAGCGGCCCGTTGATTCACCGTCTGGCGGAAGCCGTGCGGATGCGCCGTGCCGGTGGCGGTGTGTGGGAGAACACCCTGCACGAATGCGGTACACCCGAGTCGGCGGGCTGAGTGCGGGCGATGCTGCGGTTTTCGCGTGGGGGTGCTCGATGAGGCAGAATCAACGCATTCCTCGTCCTTGGGCGCGAATGGCCGCCTGGGGCGCACTGTTGGGGGGCTTGTTCGCTGCGGTCTTGCCGGCGGCGGCCACGCCCATGATCACGGTGGACAGCGCGCCGACGGCGGTGACGGTGCTACCGGAGGGTGCCTGGGTCACGCGGCAAATGACGCTTTCTCTGCCCGCAACGGGTACGGCATCCGTTGCCATCACCCAACTGCCGGGCAGTCTGGATCGAGCCAGTGTGCAGATCGCCAGCGACCAGGCTGATCTGACCGCGCCAATCCAGTGGCGGCAGGCGCCGATCGAACAATCACCGGCCTGGATCGCGTTGCATACGCAACAAGTCGCCCTGGATCAGCGCGAAGCCAAGGCCAGCGATGCCTTGCTGGCGGCGCAACTGCGGTTGCAGGTACTGCAGGCCGAGGTGTCGGTGCCTGAACGGAGTTCGGCACGAAGCCATCTGGTGCTGCCGACGGTGCTGACCGACCCCGCAGCCAAAGCAGCGTTTGACCGCTTGCTCACCACCTTGATTGAATCCCAGCGCACGGCAAAAAACGAACTGGCCGAGATCGCGCAGGCCCGTGCCGCGCTGCAAACACAATTCGATGACCTGAAAAACCAGCCGCCCCGGCAGGTGGCCGAACTCAAACTCGCGCGGCGTCAGGCCGGCAGCGAGCCGGTCAACCTGACCTTGCGTTATCGGGTGGCGGATGCCGCGTGGCGGCCGGTTTATCGCGCCGACCTGATGTTGCCGCCCGCATCCGACAAATCCTCGGTCGTGGATACGGCGCGCATCCACTGGCGCATGACGGCTGAAGTCAGCCAGCAAACCGGCGAGGATTGGTCGGCGGTGCCCTTGACGCTGGCATTGCAGGACACCCGTCGCTATGTGCCCGTGCCGCATTTCAGCCGCTGGACGATTGGATTCGCGCCGCCGTTACCGGCACCTCGGCAGCCCCTGATGTCAGAGGCCGTCAAAGCGATGGTTGCGCCGGCGAGTGCGCCGATGATGGAATTGGCGAACGACAGCGGGTTTCAGGCGGAGTTTCACAGCCAACAGCCGGTTACCGTGCTGAGTGGTTCCGCGCAATCGACTGGATCGATTACGATTCCCTTGTTGCAGCAAACCGTGGATGCGGTACCGGCGCTGTGGGTAGCGCCGCCAACTCTGACCCAGGCTGTGTTGACGGCCCGGTTTACGCCGGAGCTCACCGAGGCCTTGCCGCCGGGCACCTGGCAGTTGTTTTTGGCGGGCACCCAGGTCGCGGAAATCCAGCGCCCGGCGTTGCAACCCAAACAAGAGATCCGCCTGAGTTTTGGGGAAGATCCGAAAGTCCGCGTGAACTACACGGCGGCACCCAATCAGCGCGAAGAAAATGGCCTGATTGGCAAATCGACCCAGATGCAGCGCTCGTTTACCGTGTCGCTAACCAGTGCCCATACCCGTGCCGTGCCGGTGACGGTCTTGATGCAAATGCCGGTGCCGGTCGATGCCGAGTTGTCGGTCGAACCGCTGCTGGATCTGACGCCGCCGACGAGCAAGCAGTTTGAGCAGATTGACGGCTTGTGGGCCTGGTCAAACCAGCTCAAACCGGGGCAGAAAATTTCCATCCAGTTTGGCTATCGTGTGCGATGGCCTTCAGACAAGACCGTGTATGGATTGCGTTAACTTGAGCACAAGGCAGTAAAGGAGTACGAGCATGTTGGAACTGGTGTTGGCGGGCGGTGGCATGATGGGGCCGATCATTCTGGCCTCGGTGATTGCCCTGGCGATCGTGATCGAACGGTTGTTTGCGTTGCGGTACAGCCGCTTGATGGGCGGCGATCCGGTGGGCACGGTGGAAAGCTGGCTGGCGTCCGGGGGTGGGGGCATCAACGCCTTGCGTCTCAGCGAGCTGGCGCGGAAATCTCCGCTGGGCATGGTGCTGGCCGCGGGGCTGCAGGAGGCGGCGGATCCCACCGCGATGCGCCACCGGATCGAAGATGCGGGGCGGCATGTGGCGCACCAGATGGAACGGTATTTGAATACCCTGGGCACGATTGCGGTGATTTCCCCCCTGCTGGGCTTGCTCGGTACCGTGGTCGGGATTATCGATGTGTTTCAATCGCTGACCCAGGTCGGGGGCGCGGCGGGCGTCAATCCGGAGCTGCTGGCGGGCGGTATTGCCAAGGCACTGGTGACCACGGCGGGCGGGATCATGGTGGCGGTGCCGGCCTATGTCTTTCATCGCTATTTCCGCGGCTTGGTGGATGAGCGGGTGATCGATATGGAACGCGAGGCGATTCGCCTGGTGGACTTGCTGCATCCGACCGATGCGACCCTGAATGTGACGAGGAAAGGGGTATGAATTTTCGTCCCAAACCGCGCGAGGAATTGGAGCTGAATCTGATTCCGTTGATTGATGTCATCTTCATGTTGTTGATTTTCTTCATGTTGACGACGACCTTCATTCATGATCGCACCCTCAATGTCACATTGCCGGTTTCAGACCAGGGCAGTGCGCAGCGGGCTCCGGTGCAGGATCATGTGATTGAAATTGCCGAGGATGGCCGGATCGCGCTGGATGGCCATATTTTGCCGGTAGATCAGCTTTTGCCCGCCTTGCGACCTTTGGCGGCTGATGGGCGACCGTTCGTGGTCTGGGCGGATGCCAATGTGGTCAATCAGAAAGTGGTCACCGTGCTCGACCTGGTGCGCGCGGCCGGCATTACCAAGGTCGGCCTTGGGACACAGCCGATTAAATGACGGAACCCCGCACCGCCGCCATGTCGGGATTTGCCACCTACCGGCGCCTGTTGCGCTATACGCGGCGTTATTGGCGTATTCTGGCCTTGGCCATCGTCGGCATGCTGGTCGCCGCCGCGACCGAGGTGGCATTTGCCGCCTTGATGAAGCCGCTGCTCGATGGCAGCTTCGTGCATCGTGATCCGGCCACCATTCAGGCCATGCCGTTCTGGTTGTTGGCGGTGTTTATCGCCCGCATGATCGGCGAATTTACTTCCGATTATGGGATGGCTTGGGTCGGGCGTTCCGTGATCCACGACCTCAAACGGGATGTATTCGAGCAGGTGCTGCATCTGCCCGTGCGGTTTTTCGATCATACGCCGGGGGGCGACATTCTCACCCGGCTCAATTATCAAAGCGAACAGGTTTCCGAGGCCGCCTCGCGCGCCTTGACCACGCTGATTCGGGATTCCGTCACCGTGGCGGGCTTGCTCGGCTGGATGGTGTATCTGAGCTGGCAGTTGGCGCTGTTTCTGCTCGTGCTCACCCCGGTATTGGTGGTGCTGGTGGCGGGGATTTCGCGGGCTTTTCGTCGCTATGCCCGGCAAATTCAAGCCTCGATGGGTGGCGTCTCCCATGTGGCCGAGGAGGTAATTGCCGCCCATCGCGTGGTCAAGCTGTATAACGGCGAGTCGTTCGAGCGCGCGCGTTTTGCCCAGATCAACCGAAAGAATTTCCGGGACTTCATGCGGATGCAGTCGGTGAATTCGATTGCCTCGCCGCTGACCCAATTGATCCTGGCCATCGGGATTGCCGGCATTATCTGGTTTGCGACCAGCGGCGATCGTTTGCAGGTAATCAGCGTGGGCACCTTCGTGTCGTTCATCACGGCACTGAGTTTGATGCTCGCGCCGATGAAGCGGTTGATTGGCGTGAACGCGGTGCTGCAACGCGGCATTGCGGCGGGCGAAAGCCTGTTTGGTTTGATGGATGAACCCCGCGAAGTGGATACCGTGCCGCACAGTCGATCCCTTCGAGTATCCGGCGCCATTGCGTTTGAGGGCGTTGGGTTGCGCTATACGCCCGAAGGGCCATGGGTGTTGGCGGATGTGAATCTGCACATCGAGGCCGGACAAACCGTGGCTCTGGTGGGACGCAGCGGCGCGGGGAAATCGACCTTGATGGCGGCGTTGCCTCGTTTTGTGCCGTTATCTACCGGCACCATCCGGCTGGATGACTGGTCGATCGATGCGTTGTCGCTCGCCGAGCTGCGTCGGCAATTTGCCTATGTGTCGCAGGATACTGTGCTGTTTCATACGACCGTGGCCGCGAATATCGGGTACAGCGATGGTGCCAATTTTGATCGGGCGCGGGTCGTGGCGGCGGCCGAGGCGGCCTTTGCCCGATCGTTCATCGAAGCCTTGCCGCAGGGTTTCGATACCATGGTCGGGGAAAACGGCGTGCTGCTCTCCGGCGGGCAGCGGCAGCGCTTGGCGATTGCCCGTGCCCTGTACCGCGATGCGCCCATCTTGATGCTGGATGAAGCCACTTCGGCGCTCGATACCGAATCCGAACGGCACATCCAGGCGGCTTTGGAGAATCTCTGTCGCGGACGAACCACCCTCGTCATTGCGCATCGGCTTTCGACCATCGAGCGTGCCGATCGCATCCTCGTGCTGGATCATGGGCGGGTGATCGAGTCCGGCACGCATCGGGAATTGCTGGCGGCCGGTGGGGCGTATGCCGCGCTGCATCGCCTGCAATTCAAGGCGTCCGAGCCGCTGGAGACCTGATGCGCTACCCGGCATTCTGGCAGCGTCGCGGTCTGCGCAGCCTGCTCCTGTGGCCGCTGTCCCTGTTGGTCTGCGTGATTGCCGTGCGGCGACGGGTGCGCGCTTCGGCGAGACAAAGAGAGATTGAGTTGCCCCGTCCGGTGCTGGTGGTGGGCAATCTCACGGTGGGCGGTACCGGCAAAACACCCGTGCTGATCGCCTTAGCGCAGGCGCTTCAGGCCGAGGGGGTTGCGGTGGGCGTGGTCAGCCGGGGCTATGGCGCGCGGATCGGCGTAGAGCCGCGTGATGTTGCCGAAGCGGCGAGCGCGGCGGAGGTGGGCGATGAGCCGTGGTTGATCCACGAAGCGACCGGTGTGCCGGTGGTGGTTCACCCTGATCGTCTGCGCGCTGCCGCGCTGTTGTGTGCTCGATACCCGGAGATTCGTCTGGTTCTGAGTGATGATGGTCTGCAGCATCATGCCTTACCGCGTCGCTGGAATTGGGTCGTGCTGGATGCGCGACGCGGGCTGGGCAACCGGTTTTGTCTTCCGGCCGGTCCTTTGCGGGAACCGGCAAGCGGGCTGGATCGGGCAGCGGTCGTGCTGGTCAATGGTGCGCCGGATCTGGCCAGTGCGCGGGCTCTGGGTGGGGATCGTGCCCAGCCGGTGCAATTTGTGCTGACCGGCATGAAAGATCTGTACACCGGCCGGGTCTGGCCGCTGGATGAATTTCTGGCCGGTCCCGGTGCTGAACCGTTGATTGCCCTCGCGGCCATTGGTCATCCGGAGCGTTTTTTTGCGGCACTCACCGCACTGGGGTTGACGCTGGAAACCTATGCCTTGGCCGACCATGCGCCGGTGCCGACGGGGCTGCGGCATCATCTGCGACGGAGTGGCCAAGTCGTCGTGATGACAGAAAAAGATGCCGCCAAATGGATCGTGCAGCGTCCGGGCTGGCACAATCAGCCCGGCCAGGTGTTCGCCGCCTGCGGTCGGATCGATCTTCCGGCGGGTTTGGTGGCATCCTTGATTGCCGAGCTTCCTGGCGAATCAAATTAAGAGGCGGAAATAATGGATAAACGATTGTTGGAAATTCTGGTGTGCCCGGTGACCAAGGGCCCCTTGATTTATCAGGCAGACACGCAGGAATTGATCTCGTTGTCGGCGCGGCTGGCTTACCCGATCCGGGACGATATTCCGGTCATGCTGGAGAGCGATGCTCGGACGCTGAGTGAGGAGGAATACACCCGCCTGCGGGCAGCACATCCGGCGGTGGGCGATGCAGGTTGAACCGCTGGCGTTCGAGGTCATCATTCCGGCGCGGATGGGCTCCAGTCGGCTGCCTGGTAAGCCGCTGGCGGATATTCATGGTCGGCCGATGATCGCCTGGGTGTATGACTGCGCCAAGGCGAGTGGCGCCCTGCGGGTGCAGATTGCCTGCGATCATCCCGAGATTGCCGCCGCCGCCGCCGCTTGTGGTGCCACGGCGATCATCACCCGCGCCGATCATCCCTCGGGCACGGATCGTCTTGCCGAGGTGATCGAACAGACGGGGCTGCCGGATGAGGCAGTCATCGTGAATCTGCAGGGTGACGAGCCATTGATGGTGCCGGCGTTGCTCAAACAGGTTGCGTCCTTGCTGATTGCGCATCCGGCATCGGCGATGGCCACGCTGATGGTGCCGATCACCGATCCTGCAGAATTTGCCGATCCCGCCGTGGTCAAGGTGGTCGTCGGCGGCGGGCAGCGTGCGCTGTATTTCTCCCGCGCAGCGATTCCACATGATCGGGATGCCCAATGTCCGCCGGGCAGCGTGTTGGGCTACCGGCACCTGGGCTTGTATGCCTACCGTGCGGGGTTCATCCGTCGGTTTGTCGCTACGCCGGTGGCGGAACTCGAAGCCCGCGAAAAATTGGAACAGCTCCGCGCACTGGCGATGGGCGAGACGATCGTCATCGCCGAGGCTGCGGCAATCCCTCCCGCCGGGGTGGATACGCCGGAGGATCTCGCGCGGGTGCGCGCGGTGTTGGCTCAAGGCGCGTCTTGCGGATCAGGCTTGGCGTGATGGGGTGAGCCGTCTTCGGCGGCCGGTTTCGCCCGCTTGAGTTTGATCAAAATGAACACCAGCCAGAACAAGAGCACCAGCACGCCCGCACCATAGCCCAGATAGGCCGTTGCAAGGACGATGCTGCCCAGGACGGCGCTGATTAGCAAGAAATCGTAGGTTGATCGTTGGATACGCATGGTGAAACCTCTAAAGCATTACGCCGGGTGAATCGGACGGCAGTCGCCGGTCATGAAAAAAATCGCCGGACAGGTTGCGCGATTGTGAAAACGGAATTGCGTGCCGGCAGGAAACTGCAGCACATCGCCCGGAACGAGTGCCGATTCCAGCGGTTGACCCTGTGACGCATCCTGCCAGTGAATCAGTCCGGCTCCCTGGGATAACAGCAGACTGAGTGGCGTGTTGGCTTGATAGGTGCTGCTGGCTCGATCCAAGGGGATATGCCACTCCCGCAACGCAGCGACTGCGCCGGCCGGTGTCAGCGCTCGCCACGCCGTCCCGTCATCGGCGGGGTGTAACGGGCAGTCCGACCGATGGCACAGGTAGGCTGCGGCAGCGGATTCGGCGCGACGATTGCGCGGGCGCCGAGGCGGGGCGGAAGATGGATTCGTCATGGGGCTGCGGTGCCATTTGAGCCGGGGCGAACCGGCGAATTTGCCGATATTGTATCGCGTTCCAAGCACCTGCCGTGATGATGGAGCAACCATCGTGCCTGAAGGAGTGAGGCGATTTGATTTGGCGCGTTGATTTGGCTCGCCCCGATTGACGCAAAGCGGCTTGCTGGATCAATCCATGGATGGTTTTTTTCAGAAATTTTTTCGTAATGGGTAAGAAGAATGAATCAACCGGCATTGCCCGAACAGGAAGAAGATCGGCGGGCTTTTTTCTTGGGACAGACGGCTCCCTTGGCCTGGGCGGAGCTCGCCCCATTTTTTGCGCGGGGGCAGGTGGTTGAAATCGCCGCATCGCTAGATTTGATCGAGGTGGCTCTGGCGATGGTGGCGGATGATTCGCCGCGTGTTCAGTCCTGGATGGCGGCCAATCAACTGGCCGTGTTGTCCACCGAAACTGCCAGGCAGTGGTCGCAAGGCCAGCACACTTTATGGGCGCTGGTCGTCAACCCGTGGGTTCTGGTTCAAGCGCGAACGCCACTGCAGTGATGCATTTTTATGGTGCATTCGAGGGCGTCATTTTGTCAAAAATAGTGCAATCTTGCCGCTTTTCGACGGATTTCGCGCAGTAAGCTCATCCTTATGACCTGTGTTTCATCCTTGGTTTTTGTGCACAAACTCCGATCAACGCGTTGAATTTGATTATATTTTTCTTTTCCGGCGGAATGATAAGGTTGTTCCTGCCTGATTTTGGCGTACTGTTTGCTATCTCGCAGTGCAGTCATTATGTGGACAAGTAATGAATCCCAGAATCCAGTTGGATACCGATGGACAGAGCGTGGCGGTGTGCGAAGGCTTTCGCATCCGTTCAGCGTTTCAGCCGATCATTTCCGTCGCGCATCAACGGGTCGTGGGGTACGAAGGGCTGGCGCGGGTCACTGACGAATCCGGTCAGGCGATTCCGCCTGATGCGCTGTTTGCGCGGATTCATGAGTTGCCCCATTTGGTGGCGGTGGATCGCGCCTGCCGGGAGTTGCATCTGACCAACTTCGCCCGGATGCAGTTTTATCCGCGCTGGATTTTTATCAATGTCCATCCCTTGGTGGCAATGCACGGCCATCAATTCGGCCCGTTTTTTGCCAACATCCTCGAAGAGTTACAGATCGAAGGTTCCCAGGTCGTGGTCGAGCTGGTGGAGTCGGCGTTAGTGGATGAGCGGCAACTGCGTTCTGCGATTGATCTTTATCGATCTCTGGGATGCCTGGTAGCGCTGGACGATTTTGGGATCAGTGGTTCGCAGTTCACCCGCTTGTGGCGCATCGATGCGGATATCGTCAAGCTCGATCGCAGTCTGATTGCCGAGGCGGAGCACTCGGCGCGGGCACGGCGAACCTTGCCCTCGCTCACCGCGATGGTGCATGAAGCCGGGAGTCTGGTACTACAAGAGGGCATTGAAACCCCCGTTCAGCTGGCGTTGGCGCTGAATGCCGGGGTCGATTTACTTCAGGGTTTCGGTTTGGCGCGTCCCGCGTTGCTCGATCAAGCCGAGCCATTCGATCGTGCCTTTTTGGCGGAAGGGTTGCGGCAGACTTCGTTGGAAACCGATCGTGCCGATTTTGATTTACATCAGCAAATCCAGGCGGTGACCGAGCGGTTTGAAGACATGCTCGTAGCGATCGAACGGGGTGTGTCGGTTGACAAGGCAGCGCGGGCACTATTGTCTATGCACTTGGTGGCGCGGGTGTTTGTGCTGGATGGTTCGGGGCGCCAGCTCGGGGAAACGGTACACGGCGCGTTTGCGCCGCAGACGCAACACAGCCGCTTTCAGCCCTTGCTCCAGGCCGAAGGTGCCAGTTGGGTGAAGCGGCCGTATTTTCGCCGGGCGATGATCGATCCGGGTGTGGTGCAGATCAGTCGCCCGTATCTCTCAGTGGCGGGCGGCAATTTATGCCGCACGCTGTCGTACTGCCGCGCGCATGTGCCGGATTCGGGGATCAAAGTCGTTTGCTGTGATCTGAACTGGGCGGATGACTGACGCGGTCGGCGGATGACAAGCCGTTTGCCTGTTGCGCGAGAAATCCTGACAATAGCCATCGGTGATTGTTGGCCTGTTTGTTGCCTTAATTTCTTCGATCTTCTCCGTTTTACCTTCGTATGATTTCAGGAGCATCCCATGCTTGAGGTTTACCGCGCCCATGTTCAGGAACGCCAGCAACAGGGGGTTCCGCCCAAGCCCTTGACTGCCGAGCAGACAGCGGCGCTGGTCGAACTGATCCAATCGCCACCCGCCGGAGAGGATCCGGCATTTTTGCTGCATTTGTTGACCGAGTGTGTGCCACCCGGGGTGGATCAGGCCGCTTATGTGAAAGCAGCGTTCTTGACTGCCGTGGCGCAGGGTAAGGCGCATTCGCCGTTGATCGACCGCCGTCAGGCTGTCCATTGGCTCGGCACGATGATTGGTGGGTACAACATCGATCCGTTGATTGCCTTGCTGGAGGATGACGAGGTCGGCGATGCGGCGGTGGCCGCACTCAAGCGCACCGTGCTGGTGTACGACGCATTCCGCGATGTGGAAGACAAAATGCGGGCGGGCAATGCGCGCGCCAAGGCCGTGATTGAATCCTGGGCGGCGGCCGAGTGGTTTCTGGATAAGCCCGCCTTGCCGGAAGAAATTACCGTCACCGTGTTCAAAGTGCCGGGGGAAACCAACACCGACGATCTCTCCCCGGCGCAGGATGCCTGGAGCCGTCCAGACATCCCCTTACATGCATTGGCCATGCTGCAAAGCAAAATGCCGGATGGTCTGGCCACGATCGAGTCGCTCAAGGCCAAAGGGCATCCGGTCGCCTATGTCGGCGATGTCGTCGGTACCGGCTCCTCGCGCAAATCGGCCATCAACTCCGTGCAATGGCATATGGGGCGCGATATTCCGCAGGTGCCGAACAAGCGAACCGGCGGGGTCGTGCTGGGCAGCAAGATCGCGCCGATTTTCTTCAACACGGCGGAAGATTCCGGTGCGTTGCCGATCGAAGTGCCGGTCGATCAGCTCGAAACCGGCGATGTCATCACGCTGCGCCCGTATGCCGGCGAGTTGCTCAAAAACGGGCAAGTGATCGAACGGTTTGCGCTGAAACCGACCACTCTGCCCGATGAGGTGCGTGCCGGGGGGCGGATTCCGCTGATCATCGGCCGGGCGCTGACCGATCGGGCGCGCGAAGCGCTCGGCTTGGGCGCATCGACGGTTTTCCGCCGCCCCGTACAACCCGAGGATACCGGCAAGGGCTTCACGCTCGCGCAGAAAATGGTCGGCCGCGCCTGTGGGGTTGCGGGTGTTCGTCCCGGCACCTATTGCGAGCCGAAAATGACCACGGTCGGCAGCCAGGACACTACCGGCGCCATGACCCGCGATGAACTGAAAGAGCTCGCTTGCCTCGGTTTTTCGGCCGATCTCGTGATGCAATCGTTCTGCCATACCGCGGCCTATCCCAAACCGGTCGATATCGAATTGCAGCACAGCCTGCCGGATTTCATCAGCACGCGCGGCGGAGTCTCGCTGCGCCCCGGCGATGGGGTGATTCATAGCTGGTTGAACCGTATGGTTATGCCGGACACCGTCGGCACGGGCGGCGATTCCCACACCCGCTTCCCGATTGGCATTTCCTTCCCGGCGGGCTCCGGTCTCGTCGCATTCGCCGCCGCGCTCGGCGTGATGCCACTCGATATGCCGGAATCCGTGCTGGTGCGCTTCAAGGGCGAGATGCAGCCCGGCATCACCCTGCGTGATCTCGTCAACGCCATCCCCTATGTGGCGATTCAGCGCGGGTTGCTCACGGTTGAAAAAAAGGGCAAGAAAAATGTCTTCAATGGCCGAGTGCTGGAAATCGAAGGGCTGCCGAACCTCAAGGTGGAACAAGCCTTCGAGTTTGCTGATGCCTCCGCCGAGCGCTCTGCCAATGGCTGCACCGTGCGCTTGGCCAAAGAACCGATCATCGAATTTTTGCAAAGCAACATCACCTTGCTGCAATGGATGATCGCCAACGGCTATGAAGACAAGCGCACCCTGGCGCGGCGCATCGAAGCCATGGAAAAATGGCTGGCCAATCCCGAGCTGCTCGAACCCGATGCCGACGCCGAGTATGCCGAAATCATCGAAATCGATCTGGCGACCATCACCGAGCCGCTGCTGGCCTGCCCGAATGACCCGGACGACATCAAGCCACTGTCGGCGGTGCAAGGCGCCAAAATCGATGAAGTCTTCATCGGCTCCTGCATGACCAATATCGGGCACTACCGCGCGGCCGGCAAGGTGCTTGAAGCGCATGGCGGCGCGGTGCCCACCCGCTTGTGGATTGCCCCGCCGACGCGGATGGATGCGCATCAGCTCACCGAAGAAGGCTACTACAGCATCTTCGGCAAAGCCGGTGCGCGCACCGAAATGCCCGGCTGCTCATTGTGCATGGGCAACCAGGCGCGGGTGGCGGAAGGGGCCACGGTTGTTTCGACCTCGACGCGCAACTTCCCCAACCGCATGGGGAAAGACACCAATGTTTACCTCGCTTCGGCCGAGCTGAGCGCTGTCGCTGCCTTGCTGGGGCGCCTGCCAAGCGTCGCGGAATATCAGGCGCAGGTCATGGGGCTCAAGCCGCTGGCCAGTGACATTTACCGCTATCTGAATTTCAACGAGATCGCCAGCTATCAGAAAGAGGCCGCCAAGGGATTGCAGATGATCAAAGACATTCCCGTGGTGGCCGTGCCTGCCTGATTGCATCGGTTGATCGTGGCATCCACCCCGCTTCGGCGGGGTTTTTTCTGCGGGCCATCTGGCCGGAATCTTTGCCTTACCGGGCTGCGGATTCGTCTTGCCTTATTGTTTCGGCGGGAGGCAGCATTCGACACATGAATGGAGCCGCCGAGCCGGTAGGCGGATTTCCCAGGGCACCCGATCCGGCCACTGTACGATCGCAGACCGTGTTGCGGGGTGGGTGTGCCCGATCCAGCTCCGGGTAATCCCGGGTGAAGTGCAGTCCCCGGCTTTCTTGGCGGGCGAGGGCAGCGCGCACAATCAGATCGGCCACTTCGACGAGGTTGCGGAGCTCGATCAGGTTGTTGCTGATGCGAAAATGGGCGTAATACTCCTGAATTTCGCGCTTGAGCAGCTCGATGCGGTGGGCAGCGCGTTCCAGCCGTTTGGTGGTGCGCACGATGCCGACATAGTCCCACATTGTGCGCCGCAGTTCGTCCCAGTTGTGGGTGACTACGACCGCTTCATCGGGATCGGTCACCAGGCTTTCATCCCAGTCGGGGAGTACCGCAGGGTGCGGGGGCAGGGGATGGCGCGTGATGTCCTCGGCGGCGGCCTGTGCATAGACGAGGCATTCGAGCAGGGAGTTACTCGCCAGGCGATTGGCACCGTGCAGCCCGGTGTGGCTGGTTTCCCCGATGGCGTACAGGCCGAGGAGGTCGGTTCGACCCGCCTCGTTCACGATCAGCCCACCGCAGGTGTAGTGTGCGGCAGGGACGACCGGCAGCGGATCTCGGGTCATGTCATAGCCATATTCGAGGCAGCGGGCGTGGATCATCGGGAAATGCTGTTCGATGAACGCGGCACCTTTGTGGGTGATGTCGAGGTAGACGCAGTCGATGCCCAGCCGCTTCATTTCCGCGTCGATGGCGCGCGCCACCACATCCCGGGGCGCGAGTTCCGCATCTGGGTGATAGCGCGGCATGAAGCGGCTGCCGTCCGGCAGGCGGAGAAGCCCCCCTTCACCGCGCACCGCTTCGCTGATCAGAAACGATTTGGCGCGGGGTTCGAATAGGCAGGTCGGGTGGAACTGCATGAACTCCATATTGGCCACCCGGCAGCCGGCACGCCAGCCCATGGCAATACCATCGCCCGTCGAACCATCCGGGTTGGTGGTGTACAGGTAGGCTTTGGCCGCCCCGCCCGTCGCCAGAATGATGTGATCGGCCTGAAAGGTGCGCACGGTATCGTGATCGAGGTCGAGGACATAGGCACCGAGGCAGCGATTGGCTTCGTCGATTCGCCCCAGACTGTGGGTGGTTATCAGGTTGACGGCGAGATGCCGTTCCCGATAGTGGATATTGGGTCGGGATTGCACGGCCGCGAGCAGGGTATCCATCAGGCTTTTGCCCGTGTGATCTGCCGCATGGGCGACCCGCCGGGTGCCGTGCCCGCCTTCGCGGGTCAGATGTAGGTGATCGGACTCATTCGAAAAGGGCATGCCCAGCGCCAGCAGCCACTCGATTTGCTCGGCACCGGCTTCGACCACGCGCCGCACGACCGCCGGATCGGGCAGATCCCCCCCTGCCCGACAGGTGTCTTCGATGTGCTGTTCGATGTCCTCGAAGCCCCCCAGCGCCGCAGCGATGCCGCCTTGCGCCCAGGGGGTGCTGCCCGCGCTCAGGGTGGCCTTGCTCAAAATGCAGATGCGCAAGTCCTGCGGTAATCGCAGGGCGGCGGCGAGTCCTGCGGCGCCGGAACCGATGATCAGCACATCGACCGCGCAGGAAGAATCCGTGACAGACATGACAGCTCGCATGAAATGATTAGGCTTGTGAGTATACTAGCGCGCTGGATTGCGTTGGGCGCCTGCGCGCCGCGCTTGGATCGGCTGGGTCGGCTTGACCCGCTAGAGCATGAGGCATTATGGCCCCCCATTCAATTTCGCCTGCCAATGATTCCGCGACGGATCAAGAACTTGTGTTGCGTGCGCAGCAGGGGGATCGGCGGGCGTTTGATTTGTTGGTGCTCAAATATCAGCACCGCGTGCTGCGACTGGTCGGCCGGTTTGTGCGTGATCAGGAGCAAGCGTTTGATTTGGCTCAAGAAGCGTTTATCAAAGCTTATCGGGCGCTGGGGAATTTCCGGGGTGAAAGCCAGTTCTACACCTGGCTGTATCGCATCGCCGTCAATACCGCGAAAAATCAGCTGGTGGCCGATGCACGGGAAGGGTACTCGGTTTCATTGAACTCCGGCGGCGGGGATGAGTCTGATGAGCCAATGGTCGAGCCGGAGGCGTTGCGTGATCATGCAAGCCCCGAAGATGAGGCGGCCACCGCCGAACTGGAGGCAGAGATTCACGCCGCCATTCGCGCATTGCCGGAGGATTTACGCACGGCGTTGACGCTGCGGGAGCTCGAAGGCTTGAGTTATGAAGAAATTGCCGTCGTGATGAATTGCCCGATCGGGACGGTGCGTTCACGAATCTTTCGGGCGAGAGAGGCCGTAGAAGAGCGCATTCGTCCTTTGTTGGATGGGGCGCCATGGTAATCGAGCAACAGCCTGCATTGGGGCAGGAGGAGTAAGTGATGAATAAGCTGACGGGCGTCCATGCCGCATCAACCGTTCCCGCGGTGGAGTTGCTCTCTTCCTGGTGGGATGACGAATGCGTACAGCCAAATGCAGTGCCGGTCGATCATCTACTCTCTCTCACGGACACCGAGGCGCGCCATAGTCTGCGTTGCTATTCGCTGATTGGGGCGGCGTTGCGTCACGAGCAGCTCGATGCGCGCGATATTTCCACCCTGGTTGCCGCGCGGCTGGCCAAGGATGCGGCAGCGGCCGATCAACTGGCGCAGGATCTGGCGCATGCTGCCGTCCAAACGCCGGTGATTGCGTTCCCGCAGTCTCGCCTACGCCGGTCGATGACCGCGTGGCGGGGGGCGATTGCCGCGTCATTTGTCGCAGGCATGGTCGGTATTGGCGTGTGGATGATGCCCAGTAGCAGCGTCTCTCCACCCGAGTCGAATTTGCAGGTCGCGCGGCAGCCCGAGACTGGGGCTACCCCGATCCCCATCGTGGCGCGAGTGTCCCCCGGCATGGCTTTGCCGGCCTGGGCGCAGGCGACGAACCAGAAAACGCCGATGGATCCGTATTTGATGACGCATTTTGAATCGGTTTCTCCGGATTTATCGGAAGTGATGCCGTCGTTACGCATGATCAGCTTCAAGCCGTCGGAGTGAGCATGCAGCGTGGGTTGATTCTGGTGAGTCTGGCGGGTTTGTGCTGCCTGAATGTGGCTGTCGCGCGTGCGGACAGTTGGCAGGTACAGATCGCGGAGGGGCAGCAGCAGGTTTGGCGCTTGATTCCCGTCGCGATGGTTGAGCCGGAACAGGATTCGCAGGCGATGGCGTGGCTCAAGGCCATGAGTGATGCGATGCGCACGACAGATTATTCGGGGACTTATGTCCATGTGCGGGGCGATGAGATCGACACCACCGCCCTCTGGCATCGTGCCGGTTCGGCGGGGGAGCAGGAAAAACTCCTCACCCTGAGCGGAGAGTCGCGCGTCGTGCTTCGCCAGAATGATCATTGTGAATGCCAGTGGCCGGATCGTCGGGAAATTGTGTTTGGTGATTTCCCCGGTGTGCGTTCGCGGCTATCGGGGCTGCGGTTTTCCGACCCGCAGGCATTGACCGCGCATTATCGGATCGTATCGCTCGGCACATCCCGGGTGGCCGATCATGCCTGTCATGTGGTGGGCTTGGTGCCGAAAGATGCCTGGCGGTACGGGTACAAACTGTGCATCACCGCGCACAGTCACTTGCTGGCGCGGATGAGTTTGTATGACACGCGCGGCCTGCCCATCGAGCACGACTTTTTCACGGCATTGAACATCGGAGCGACGGATGGTCAAAGCTGGCCAGACATGGCGCCGGGCAAGCCCGATGCGGTTCCTCCGGGTTATCGTATCGTTGAGCGACCAGCGGGCGTCACGCCGCAGGCACTCGCGCCGGATGAAGGCTGGTCGGTGTCCCCCTTATTGCCCGGATATCAAATCAAAAGCCGCGTCTGGCGCGAGAACCCGGTGACGCACCAGCGCTTCGAACACATCATCGTCAGCGACGGCCTTTCAACGGCCTCGGTATTTGTCGAACATTTACCGCAGACCAAAGCGCTCGATCCTGATGCCGCGAAATACGGGGTCAATATCGTGGTGCGTCAAGTGGGCGATGTCCGTCTGACGGTCATTGGCGATGTGCCGATGGCGGCGGTGGAGCAAATCTGCCAGAACACCCGGCCGGTGCAGGAATTGCCGGGCGCACAATCTGAACAAAACCCTCTGTTACCGCCGGGCGCGCCCGATTCGGCGCCGTAGTGCCATGTCCTCCCCCATCGATTCTCCGCGCGGTTCCGTTGCCCAAGCACAAAGCCAGCTCGAACGGCTCGACCGGGCGTATGCAGCCGATGAGACCAGCGACGCGGGCGGCTTGATCCGGGAATATGGCACGGTGGTCGAACTGACCTTAGACGGCGTTTGGGTCGAAACGCTGCGCCAGAGTGGCTGTCAATCCTGTTCTTCGCAGGGGAGTTGTGGCGTAAGCGTGCTTTCCCGCGTTCTCAACCGCCGTCATCATCGCGTGTGGGCGGCGACGGATCTCGCGCTGGCGGTAGGGGATCAGGTGCAACTGGTCTTGCCGGCGCGCGCCCTGGTTCAGGCATCATTGCTGATGTACCTGTTGCCGCTGTTGGGGCTGATCTTGGGTGCCGTGCTCGCGCAGCAAACCCTGGCCTTTGCCGGCGCCAGCATGGTCGGCGCCTTGCTCGGCTTGCTGCTGCCTTTGCTGTGGCTGTACTGGATGCCCGCGACGCTCGCCCGCCGCGGGCATTTTGCGCCACAGGTCGAGCGGGTGGATTGGCGGCGGGCACAATAGGGCATCGACCGAGTGGGTGGGCGCTCATTCCCAGCCACTTTGTTACTCAGCCGTAACAAACGGCGCGCCTCCGCTTGGCCAGTGCCTGCTACACTGCGGGTTGTCCGATGAAAAAAGGCGCTACCCGCGTGATGAATGATCTTGCAAATTTCTGGAGCGCCCGGCGACTGCGTCGGTCGCTGGCGTTTGGCTCAATGGCGCTGTGGTTGCTGGGGGCTACCGGTTGTGGTGATCACCAAACCGGAGCCGTGACTGGCTTGCCGGATTTTTCCGCGCTGGTCAAAGCCAATAATGCCTCGGTGGTGAACATCACCGCCGTGCTGCCTCTCGGCGCCTTGCCCGATGACGAGGCCGCGCCCGCGACTCCCCCGGCAGAGACGCCCGGCGGTCAAAATCCGCTGGAACAGTTTTTCCAACAGTTTTTTGGGTTTAATGGTTCGGGTGGGCAGCCACAAACCCCCGCCAAACCGGCACCGATCGAGCCGGAGAATAACTCAGGTTCGGGCTTCATCATTGATGCCTCGGGCGATATTTTGACCAACGCCCATGTGATTGACGGGGCGAAACAAGTCTTTGTGCGCCTGGCCGATGGCCGTGAATTCAAGGCGCAGGTGCTGGGTCGTGATGAGGCGGGCGATATCGCGCTGCTCAAGATCGATGCGAATAATCTCAAGCCAGTGCGTCTGGGGAATTCCGATCAGGTGCTGCCCGGACAATGGGCGGTGGCTATTGGCTCACCCTTCGGTTTTGATCATTCAGTCACGGCGGGTGTGATTAGTGCGGTCGGGCGCGCGTTGCCGGATGAACCGGATCAGCGCTATGTGCCGTTTCTGCAGACCGATGTGGCGATCAACCCGGGCAGTTCGGGCGGTCCCTTGTTCAATGTGCAGGGCGAGGTCATCGGCATCAACGCCCAGATTTTTACGGAATCCGGTGGCTATGACGGCCTGTCGTTCGCGATTCCGATCAATTACGCGATGGGCGTCGTCAAGCAGCTCAAGGCGCATGGCTCGGTCGCACGGGGGTTTTTGGGCGTGCAGGTGCAGTCGCTGACCCGCGAGATGGCCGAGGCGCTCGGCGTCGATCGGGTGCAGGGCGCTCTGGTGACGGGGTTTGTCGCGGGCTCGCCGGCAGAAAAATCCAGCCTGCAACCCGGAGACATCATCACGGCAGTGGATGGCTCGCCCATTCATGAATCGGCGGATTTATCACAACGGGTCGGCTTGCTGCCGCCGGGCAGCGTGGTCAAACTCACGGTGTTCAACGAAGGCAAGACGCAAACCGTGCGCGTCACCTTGGCTCCATTGCCCAAAGCAGATTCTCAGCATATTCAGTCGATGAAATCGGATGACTTGATCGTCGATAACTACGGTTTGTTATTGACGCAATCCGATCACGAGGTTCGCGTGAAGGCGGTCGATCCGCAGGGGCCGGCCGCGCGGGCGGGTTTGATGCCGCAGGATGTGCTGCTTTCCCTGAATCAGCACGAGATGAATTCTCTCGACGCCGCGCAAACCGCCTTTATATCTGCCCGAACCGACACTCCCAATGCGGTTCTGATTCGCCGAGGCAGCGAACAGCATTTCATCGCGCTCTCGCTGACAGCGGACTAACCACGCTACGAAGTTCGGCGCGGTTTATACCGTGGGTCTCCGTTGGACGGGCGGATTTTGTCACGCCCAGTAAATCATTAGCCTGCTATGATTTATTTCCATTAGTTGAATCTCACGGAGACGCTGCATGAGTATGACCCTGTTATCCCCCGTGACGCTGGGCGATTTGACGCTGAAAAACCGCTGTGTGATGGCGCCCCTGACGCGCTGCCGCGCCGGTGCGGGTAATGTGCCGACCGATCTGATGGCCGAGTATTATCGCCAGCGAGCGACCGCCGGGCTCATCATCAGCGAAGCCTCGCAAATTCTACCGGAGGGGCAGGGGTATCCGAGTACGCCCGGCATGCACAGTGCCGAGCAGGTTGCTGGCTGGCGAAAGGTCACGGCGGCCGTGCACGAAGCGGGTGGTCTGATGGTATTGCAGCTCTGGCATGTCGGGCGGGTTTCGCACTCCAGTTTTCAGCCGGGGCACGCGCGTCCCGTCGCTCCCTCGGCCTTGGCCATCGCCGGAGAAGGTCGCACGGCCGATTTCGGCAAGGCGCCTTATGAAACGCCTCGGGCGCTGGAAACCGCAGAAATTCCGGGCATCGTGCAGGCGTATGCTGACGCGGCCAGCCGGGCGCTCGATGCCGGTTTCGATGGGGTCGAGATTCATGCCGCCAACGGGTATCTGATCGATCAGTTTCTGCGCGACGGCACCAATCACCGAACCGATGCTTATGGCGGCAGCCTGGAAAACCGCCTGCGGTTTTTGCGAGAAATTACCGAGGCTGTCACGGCGCGGGTGGGGGCGGGGCGCGTGGGCGTGCGCATTTCGCCGTTGCAACCCGCAAATGGCATGTTCGACAGCGATCCGCAAACGACCTTCCGGGCGGTGGTGCACATGCTCGATGGGTTTGGTCTTGCCTATCTGCATGTGGCCGGTATGGGGAGTGACCAACCGGGCGCTGCGGGACCGGCGTTCGCGCTGGATAGCCTGCGTGGCCTCTGGTCTGGCCGCTGGATGGTCAATTACCGTTACACCCGTGAAACGGCAGAAGTCGCGCTGACGGAAGGTCGTGCCGATGCGGTCGCTTTTGGCGTACCGTTCATCGCCAATCCGGATTTGGTGGCGCGGTTTGCCCGGGGTGCTGAGCTCAATACCGCCGATCCGGCCAGCTTTTATGGTGGTGGGGCGGCGGGCTATACCGATTATCCGTTTTTGCCGGACTGATCCGCCCTGAGCCAACGGCTTGCGCTGCCCACTACATAGACTTAATCAATGAAACGCTGAATACCGCCCTTCGTGGAGTTATTCAGTCCGCCCTGTCTTTAGCCAGATTCGTTCATTCTGACCACTGTGGCGATAAATGCTGCCGCCGCAGGGCTGAGTGGCCGATTGGCCAGACGAATGCCGCCCAGTCGCCGCTGTGCGGGCGAGGCATTCAGGCTCGGAATCGGGCGGATTTTGTCGTTTTGCAGGCTATGGGGTAGCACGCTCCAGCCGATCCCGGTACCGACGAGCAGGGCGATCGAGTCGAGCTGATTGACTTCGATGACGGCGGCGGGCTTGAGCTGGATTTGTCTTAACCAATCGTCAATCAGCTGCCGGGTGCTGGTTCGCGCGGCAGGCAAAATCATCGGGTGACTGCGCCAGAATGCCTCTGGCTCTTCGGTGACCTGTCGGGTCGCGCCCATGGGAATCAGTTGTTCCTGCCAGAGCTCATCGACGACCAGCCGGTCATCCGGTTCGCCCAAGGTGCCGTACGCAAGACGCACCTCCCCTTGCAGCACCAAAGCCAGCGCCGTTTCCGATTCCACGAAGCGCAAATCGAGCAACACCCCGGGATGCGCCTGGTTGAAGGCTTCCAGCGCAGCCGGCAGGCGGTGCAATCCGGTGTAATGACTCAAGGCGATGGAAAGCCGACCCGTTAGTGCGACCAGCGACTTGGGCGGCAATTCCGCAAAATCATCCAGAGCTTGCCGCAACCGCCGCGCTGCCGGGAGTAGCGCCTGTCCGGCTTCGGTCAGTTCCAGGCGTTTGGGCAGTCGTTCAAACAGCAAAAATCCGAGTTGATCTTCCAGCAGGGCGACCCGCTTGCTGAGGGCGGGTTGGGTCAGATGCAGGCGCCGCGCGGCTGCAGAAAACGAACCGGCCTCGGCAACCGCGAGATACGCCAGAATTTGCTGCTGATCGAGGTGTTTTGCTCGGCGGGCGGCAGGGCTCGGTGGCCGATCATCGTTCGATAAAGGCGAGGTCGGTGCAGACATCCGGGGGTTCCAGTCGGGGGTTCAGCGGCAGTCAGTCATAACTGTTGGGAATGGATGCGATGATCATATTCTATTTTTGGTTGGATGCTGAACCGGGTATCGTGGGCGGCACATCACTTCGGGAGGGTCAACACCATGGCGGGCAAAACGCTGTACGACAAAATCTTTGATGAACACATCGTGCATCAGCAGGCGGATGGCACGGCGCTGTTGTATATCGACCGGCATTTGGTGCACGAAGTGACGAGTCCGCAAGCCTTTGAGGGGCTGCGGATGGCTGGACGCAAGCCGTGGCGGGTCGATGCGATGCTCGCGGTGCCGGATCACAATGTGCCGACGACCAACCGCCTGCGCGGCATCGAAGATCTCGTTTCCCGCGAGCAGGTGGAAACGCTGGACCGCAACTGTGCGGAGTTCGGCGTGCAAGAGTTTTCGATGACCGATAAACGCCAGGGTATCGTGCATGTGATCGGGCCGGAGGAGGGCTTCACCCTGCCGGGTACTACGATTGTCTGCGGCGATTCGCATACCTCAACTCACGGCGCCTTCGGTGCGCTGGCCTTCGGGATTGGTACTTCCGAAGTCGAGCATGTGATGGCGACGCAAACCCTGCTGCAAAAACGCGCCAAGACGCTGCAGATTCGCGTCGAAGGTACGCTGGGTAGAGGGGTAACCGCCAAGGATGTGGTGCTGGCCATCATCGGCAAGATTGGCACGGCGGGCGGCACGGGGTATGCCATCGAGTTTGCCGGTTCGGCCATCGAATCGTTGTCTATCGAAGGCCGGATGAGCGTATGCAATATGGCGATCGAGGGCGGCGCGCGGGCTGGAATGGTCGCGGTCGATGAAAAGACGATCGAGTATTTCCGTGGCCGTCCGTTCGCCCCGCAAGGTGCGCAGTTCGAACAGGCCGCTGCCTATTGGCGCACGCTCAAATCCGATCCGGACGCGGTGTTCGACAAGGTGGTGGTGTTGGACGCCGCCAGCATCGAGCCACAGGTGAGTTGGGGCACCTCGCCGGAGATGGTCGTGCCTGTCTCGGGGCGCGTCCCCGATCCTGCGCTCGAAACCGATCCCGTCAAGGCCGACGGCATGCGTAAAGCGTTGGCCTACATGGGGTTGTCCGCAAATACGCCGATCGAAGAGATTGCCGTGGACAAGGTGTTCATCGGTTCCTGCACCAATGCGCGCATCGAGGATTTGCGGGCGGCGGCGGCAGTGATTGGCGATCGCAAAGTGGCTTCGAATGTGAAGCTGGCGATGGTGGTACCGGGTTCGGGGCTCGTGCGTGAGCAGGCAGAACGGGAAGGGCTCGACCAGATTTTTCTGAAGGCGGGTTTTGAATGGCGGGAGCCGGGGTGTTCGATGTGTCTGGCGATGAACGCCGATCGTCTGGAACCGGGCGAACGCTGTGCCTCGACCAGCAACCGCAACTTCGAGGGACGGCAGGGGCAGGGCGGGCGGACGCATCTGGTCAGCCCGGCCATGGCCGCAGCGGCGGCGATTGCGGGGCATTTCGTGGACGTTCGTCGTCCGCAGTAAGTCGAACAGGAGAACCATCATGCAAGCATTCACCACCCACACCGGCATTGTGGCACCGCTCGACCGCGCCAATGTCGATACGGATGCCATCATTCCGAAGCAGTACCTGAAATCGATCAAGCGCAGCGGGTTTGGCCCGAACGCCTTCGATGACTGGCGTTACCTGGAGCCGGGCGAGCCGGGCATGGATCACAGCCGTCGGGCGAAAAACCCGGAGTTCATCCTGAATCAACCGCCCTATGATCGGGCGACCATCCTGCTGGCGCGATCCAATTTCGGCTGCGGTTCCTCGCGGGAGCATGCGGTCTGGGCGCTGACCAATTTTGGCTTTCGCGTCGTTATCGCGCCGTCCTTTGCGGATATTTTCTTCAACAACAGTTTCAAAACGGGGCTGTTGCCGATTGTGCTGCCGGAAGCGGTGGTCGATCAGTTGTTCCGCGAAGTGGCGGCCGACAAGGGCTATCAACTCACCGTCGATTTGCAAAACCAGCAGATCATCAAGCCCGATGGTTCGGCCGTCCCCTTTGCGGTGGATGAGTTCCGGCGGCATTGTCTGCTCGAAGGGCTGGATGACATTGGCTTGACGCTCCAGCACGCAGACAAGATTCGGGCGTATGAGGCTAAACACCGGGCTGAACGGCCTTGGCTGTTTCTTGCCGCGCGCCCTTGAGTTTCCGACCGCGAGCGACTGACCGAGCGACAGGGACATGACGAGCCTGCCCGCCTGGATTCCCGTCACGATCGCTGCCGCGCTGTTTCAGGCGTGGCGAACAGCAATTCAGGCGCGGCTGCGGCACGAATTGAGCGCCAGCGGCGCGGCGTTTGTGCGTTATTTCTACGCCTTGCCGCTGGATGTGCTGATGCTGGCTATCGCCTGGTGGTGGTTCAGCGTGCAAGGACATGGTGTTGGTATCGAACCGAAATGGTCCGTGGCGTTCCTGTTGTACTGCCTCGCCGGCGGGGTAGCGCAGATTTTCGGCACGCTGTTTCTGATTCTGGCTTTCGGTCATCGCAATTATCTGGTCGGCACGGCCTATGCCAAGACCGAAGCCGTGCAACTGGTGCTGCTCTCGGTGCTGGTATTCGGCATCGCCTTACCGGGCTGGGCGGTGCTGGGTGTGCTCGTCTCCATGGTTGGCGTACTCTGGCTTTCTCTGCCCGTGGAGAAATTTACGCTGATCGGCTGGCTGAAGCTGTCGATCCAGCCTGCTGCGCTGTATGGTTTGGGGGCGGGGTTTGCGTTCGCCTTGACCGCGCTGGCGCTGCGGGAAGCCAGCTTGACGCTGGACGACCAGACCCCGGTTCTGCTCAAAGCCTTGCTGGTGCTGCTGATCACCAATGCCTTGCAGGTGGGCGTGCAGGGCAGTTATATGGCCGGATTTGCCCGGCAGGATTTGCGCCAGTGTCTCATCGCGTGGCGGCGGGCTCTGCCGGTGGGGATGCTTTCGGCCATCGGTTCGGCGGCCTGGTTCACCGGCTTTTCGCTCACTCAGGTGGCGCTGGTTCGGGGCTTGGGTCAGGTCGAGGTGCTCTTTACCCTTTTGTTCAGCCATTTTTATTTGCACGAGCGCTTCACGCGGCGCGAGGTGTTGGCGCTGGGTCTGGTTGCGGCCGGGGTGGTGATGATTGCCCTGTCTGAACAGTCAAACTAATTGGAAAAAATTGGAGAAAATAGGATGAAAAAGACGATTTTGGTATTGCCCGGTGACGGGATCGGGCCGGAAATCACCGCGCAGGCGGTGCGGGTGCTTGAGGCGGTTACTGAGGGCAGCGATCTGACGCTGAATTTCGTGGAGGGCGTGATCGGCGGTGCGGCCTACGATGCGGCCGGGCATCCTTTTCCGGAGGCAACCCAGGTTGCGGCGCTGGCGGCAGATGCCGTGCTGCTCGGCGCGGTTGGCGGTCCGCAATACGACAGCCTCGACCGGCCGCTGCGCCCGGAACGCGGCCTGCTCGGCATTCGTGCGGCGATGGGGTTGTTCGCGAACCTGCGCCCGGCGATGCTGTATCCGCAACTGGCCGATGCCTCTTCGCTCAAACCAGAGGTCGTGGCGGGATTGGATATTCTCATCGTGCGGGAGCTGACCGGCGGAGCCTATTTTGGCCAGCCGCGCGGCATTCGCACGGTGACGGTGAACGGCCAGTCGTTGCGCGAAGGCTTTAACACCATGCATTACAACGAGCTGGAAATCGAACGGATCGGGCGCGTGGCCTTTGAGGCCGCAATGAAGCGCAACAAAAAAGTCTGCTCCGTGGACAAGGCCAATGTGCTGGAAACCTCCGAGCTGTGGCGCGAGGTGATGAACCGCGTCGCCAAGGATTATCCAGAGGTCGAACTCAGTCACATGTATGTCGATAACGCCGCCATGCAGCTCGTGCGCTGGCCGAAGCAATTCGATGTGATCGTGACCGAGAACCTGTTTGGCGACATCCTTTCCGATCAAGCGTCCATGCTCAGCGGTTCCATCGGCATGCTGCCTTCCGCCTCTCTGAACGATAAGGGGCAGGGTTTGTACGAACCCAGCCACGGTTCTGCGCCGGACATTGCCGGCAAAGGGATTGCCAACCCGCTGGCAACCATTCTTTCGGCGGCGATGCTCCTGCGTTACAGCTTCGGGCGCGGCGATCTGGCCGAACGCATCGAAACCGCCGTCAGCCGGGTGCTGGATCAAGGCTTACGCACGGCGGACATTTGCACAGCGGCGGATCGCAAAGTGTCCACCATCGAAATGGGCGATGCGGTCGTTGCTGCGTTAAGATAAACGGCTATTCGGACAGGCGGCGCTAGCGCCATAACAGGTTGGTGAGTAAGAACATGAGTCGAGTATTTGATGTGGCGGTGGTCGGGGCAACCGGTGCGGTGGGCGAAACCATGCTGGATATCCTCGCCCAGCGGAAATTTCCGGTCGGCAAGGTGTATGCGTTGGCCTCCGAGCGCTCGGTCGGGAAGAAAGTCCCATTTGGCGATCACCTGCTGGCGGTAGAAGATCTTGCCACCTTCGATTTCTCCAAAGTGCAGATTGGCCTGTTCTCGCCGGGCGCGTCCGTATCCGCGATCTACGCGCCAAAAGCCGCGGCAGCAGGCTGCGTGGTGATCGACAATACCTCGCAATTCCGCTATGACGAGGATATTCCCCTCGTCGTGCCGGAAGTGAATCCCCAGGCGATCGCGCAGTACAAGAATCGCGGCATCATCGCCAACCCGAACTGTTCCACCATTCAGATGTTGGTCGCACTGAAGCCGATTTACGATGCGGTGGGCATCACCCGTATCAATGTCGCGACTTATCAAGCCGTATCCGGCACCGGCAAGGAAGCGATCGAGGAACTGGCCACACAAACTGCCGCGCTGTTGAGCGGCGACCGCAAGGAGCCGGTGGTCTATCCCAAACCCATTGCCTTCAATGTGTTGCCGCAAATCGATGTGTTCATGGACAACGGCTACACCAAGGAAGAAATGAAAGTGGTCTGGGAAACCCGCAAGATCATGGGCGACGAGACGATTCAGGTGAATCCGACGGCGGTGCGCGTGCCGGTGTTCTACGGTCATTCTGAAGCCGTGCATATCGAAACCCGCGACAAGATCACGGCAGAAGCTGCCCGCGCGCTGTTGGCTAAGGCTCCCGGTGTGTGCCTCGTCGATGAACGCAAGGATGGCGGTTGGCCGACGGCGCAAACCCACGCGGTGGGCACCGATCCGGTGTATGTGGGTCGTATCCGTGAGGATATTTCAATCGAACGCGGCTTGAACCTCTGGGTGGTGTCCGATAATGTGCGTAAAGGCGCTGCATTGAACAGTGTGCAAATTGCCGAGGTTCTGGTGCGCGATTATCTTTGATGTCGTACAACGGAGTTGATGGCTGGCGCGAAGGAAAACACGCGCCATGGCTGTTCAAGCTGTGGCACAATCATTCGCAGCAGTGATGACCACGGTTTGAATTGACCTTTGTTGGACATTCTCTCCGGGTCAGGACGATCGATTTCAAGAAGGAGTGGCATGACATGCGGAAGTTGAGTTGGATGATTGCGGCCGTGCTAAGTACCTTGCCCGCTTGGGCAGGTGCGGTTGAGTTGGGGCAGGCTCGGGTTGATTCGCACCTGACCGAGCATCTCAAGGTCGTCATTCCCCTGAGTGGGTTGGGTAGTACGCCGATTGACGAAGTCAAGGTTCGGCTAGCACCGCAAAAATTCTACGATCAGGCTGGCCTGTCGTTGGATAGCTTGTCAGGCAACATCACTTTTGAGATCAAAGAGCTGGGCAGCAAGCCCGTGGTGATCGTCCATTCCAAGCGAATCATCACCGATCCCATTTTGAGTATGTTGCTTGAAGTATCTTCTGGTGACAGCCAGGTCATCAAGGAATACGACCTGCTCTTGAATCCGCCGGTTGGTGGGCGCGAGGAATCCGCTGCTGCATCGTCGGCCAGTCTCAAAGGCAGCCGGTCGAGCGGCGCGGGAAATTGGCAGACGGTACAGAATGTACCGGATGTCAGTATGGGCGGAACCTATAAGGTGCAACGCGGCGATACCCTGTACGACATCGCCCGCCGTGCCGTGAATGGTGGCAAGATTCCGGTGCGTGGGATGATGCAAGCGATCATCAACGCCAATCCTGAGGCGTTTGTAGATGGCAATGGCAACGCCTTGCGTTCCGGCGTGACCTTGAAGGTGCCAACGGCTGCCGCTGCAAACACGCCTTCTCCCGAAGCACCGGCAGCAGCGGCTACGCCCGCCGAGAACGGCGCCGCCGCCCTACCCACGACCAAGCTGGCGGCCATTGATACCCCGGCGGTAGCCGCTACTCAGCCGCAGCCGAAATTGGAGTTGCTATCCGCTGAACCCAAGGCAGGGGCAGCTGCGTCGGCCGCTTCGCCCTTGGCGGAATCTGCATCCGCATCCGCCGGAGCGGCGGCAGGTGCACCCTCTGTGACTGGTACAGCGTCGGCAGTAGCGGGGACTACCCAACAAACGGATGAGGCCATCGCCTCGATTGATGCAAAAAGCGCTGCGATGAGCAAACAAATTGAGTTGCTCAACGATCAGCTCAAGCAAGTGCAGGGTTTGGTCGCTGAGCGCAACCAAAATATTGCGCAGCTTCAGCAAAAGGTGAAGCAATCCGAAGAACAAACGCAGCAAATCCGTCAGCGTCTTGAGTCGAATGCCAATAATTTCTGGGTTCAGTGGGGGCCGTATTTGCTGGGCGGTGCGGGATTGCTGATCATCCTGTTGTTGCTGGTTGCTGTTTCTCGTCGTCGTCGGGATGCAGAATCGGAGCCGTATGTTCCAACAGGCTATGCGTCCTCATCTGCGCCGCACATGGAACCTAAAGCCGCCGTGATTCCGGTTGCCACGGCCTCATCGGCAGCGGCTGTCATGGCAGAGGAGGTGGCTGCTCCGATCGTCCCGTCGGCGCCGCCATTTAATCCGGCCTCTGTCATTGAAGAGGTGCGGTTGCTGGTTTCTTACCACTTAGACGGCCAGGCCGTGAGTACTTTGCAGGAAGCGATTCATCAGCATCCTGAGGAGTTGGCTCTTTATCAGGAGCTGGCGCGATTGCATTCCGAAAATCATGATAGCCATGCACTGAATCAGACGCTGGCGACGATTGAGGAAAAATTCGGCGCTGACCAGGTTCCCCATCTGCCTGCTGCAGACGAGGTGTCCGCTCTGCATGGTGCGGTGAATATTTTTGATGCGTCCTACGATGCGCCCGTTGCCGATCCGGTGAACGAATCTGATGCGGCGCAAGCCCCCGTCGACTTTTTGGATGATATTCCGGCGAGTGCTTTTGGCGGGAATGAGACGCCAGCGCCCTTGGCTTTTGAACTGCCTGAAACGAACGAGCATGCCTCACCCGTTTCGCTCGATTTCGACTTGGATTCCGTGGCGCCAGTCGAATCGGCGCCCTCTGCGGTACATGAAAGTGGCCTGACTTTGGATTTGCCTGCGAGCGAGCCATTGGGCGCTTCGGGTGGAGTGCATCCGATGGGCGAAGTGGAGGAGCCCTCATCGGCGGTGATCGATCCTGCGCTGGATACCCGGCTCGGATTGGTGGAAGCGTTTCTCTCCGTCGGAGATCATGAAAGTTATCAGATGATTGCGGACGAGATCGAGTCGGAAGGGAATGCTGCGCTGATCGACCGACTGCGTGAAATCAAGCAACGGTTCGGTAAAAGCTGATTCTCTTCCTGTCAAGGCAAAGTAGAGATGTCCGGAGGGTGGTGGGTCGGGGATGGTTTGCCCTCACAGGCTGGTTCCTTGAGATTCTGGGGGCGGGGTGGTGAATGAACGGCGCCAGGGATGATTGGAACCTAGGTGCCACTTTTCCTTGGGCTGGCGAGCCTTGAGGATGTCATCCACCCGTGCCTTGAGGGTCTTGTCATCGGCGGGCGTGGGGATGTCCTGTGCGGGATCGAATACCTTGTAAAACAGGACTTCTTTATCGGCGAGAAGCTCTTTGCTTTCGTCGCTATACTAGACCACGGTGATGCTTTTCCCCCATAGGGCATAGCGCGGCGCGCCGTTGGTTTGTACGATATCGCGTTGCCGTTTGCAAGACACCACCAGGTCTTTGGACAGGGTACGGGTGTGGTGGAGACACATATGCGGGTCAGTTCGCTGGCCGTGCCGGTATAGCGAATCGTCCTTGTCAGATAAGAGGCGTTCCAAAGCGTACGCGATGGCTGGAGCTGAAAATCGCCGAAAAACTGGCGCAATTGCGCGCGGCCGATGAGGCTGCCGGTGGAATGCCGGAATGAAAAACGCGCCACCGGGTGCCGGTGACGCGTCTGTCTGCTTGGGGCGGCTTATTGCAGATCGAAGCGGTCGTTATTCATCACCTTGACCCAGGCGGCCGCGAAGTCCCGGGCGAATGTCCCGCCAGCATCTGCACTGGCGTACACCTCGGCCAGCGCCCGCAGCTCGGAGTTGGAGCCGAAGACCAGATCGACCCGGCTGGCGGTCCATCGGCGCGCGCCGGTACGGCGGTCACGCCCCTCGAACAGGCTTTGCTGTGCATCGATGGGATGCCAGGTCGTGCCCATATCCAGCAGATTTACGAAGAAATCGTTGCTCAGGACCTCGGGGCGATGGGTCAGAATGCCGGTCGCGCTGCCATCGAAATTGGCATTCAGCGCCCGCATACCGCCGATGAGCACCGTCATCTGGGGCGGAGTCAAGCCGAGTAATTGCGCTTTATCGACCAGCAGTACTTCAGCAGACAGGGTGTAGTGCGCCTTCTGGTAGTTGCGGAATCCGTCGGCGATCGGTTCGAGCACCGCGAAGGAATCGGTATCCGTTTGCTGCTGGCTGGCGTCCATTCGCCCCGGCGTGAACGGGATATCCAAGTCATGACCTGCGGCCTTGGCCGCCTGTTCAATCGCCGCGCAGCCACCCAGCACGATCAAATCCGCCAGAGATACCTGCTTGCCCTTGGTTTGCTTGCGGTTGAATGCCTGTTGTATGCCCTCCAGCGCTGTGAGCACGACCGCCAGTTCGGCGGGACGATTCACCGCCCAATCCTTTTGCGGTGCGAGCCGCAGTCGGGCGCCATTGGCGCCACCGCGCATGTCAGAACCCCGGAAGGTCGAGGCGGAGGCCCAAGCGGTACGCACCAGCGTGCCGATGCCCAGTCCGGTGGCCAGGATCTGCTGTTTGAGCTGCGTCATATCCTGCGCATCGATCACGGGATGATCACAGGCTGGAATCGGGTCTTGCCAGATCAAATCCTCCGCTGGGACTTCCGGGCCGAGATAGCGGCTTTTCGGCCCCATGTCACGGTGCGTTAGTTTGAACCAGGCGCGGGCAAAAGCATCGGCGAATTCCGCCGGATTTTGATGAAAATGGCGAGAGATGGGCTCGTAAATCGGATCCATTCGCAACGACATATCTGCCGTGGTCATCATGATCGGGCGTTTTTGCTGAGCATCCTCTGCCGCAGGTGCCATGTTCTCGGCCGTCTGGGTTTTGGGCGTCCACTGCCAGGCGCCCGCCGGGCTTTTGACGAGCTCCCATTCATTGCCGAACAGCATATCGAAGTACGACATATCCCAGGTGGTCGGTGTCGGCGTCCACGCGCCTTCAATGCCGCTGCCGATTTGATCGCCGCCTTTGCCACTTTTGAAACTGCTGTGCCAGCCAAGCCCTTGGGTTTCGATGGGGGCGGCTTCCGGTTCCGGGCCGACATGCGTCGCGGAGCCCGCCCCATGCGATTTGCCGAAGGTGTGCCCGCCCGCGGTCAGGGCGACGGTTTCATAGTCGTTCATTGCCATGCGGGCGAAGGTTTCGCGCACATCCCGACCGGAGGCGATGGGATCCGGTTTGCCATCCGGCCCTTCCGGGTTGACATAAATCAAACCCATCTGCACGGCGGCCAAGGGATTTTCCAGATCGCGCGCGCCCTGGTACCGGCTGTGGGGTTTGTCGCTGGTGGCCAGCCACTCGTCTTCCGATCCCCAGTAAATGTCTTTCTCGGGTTCCCAGATATCGGCCCGACCCCCGGCGAAGCCGAAGGTTTTGAACCCCATGGTTTCCAACGCGACATTACCGGCCAGAATCATCAAATCGGCCCAGGAAATGGCGCGACCATATTTTTGCTTGATGGGCCACAACAAACGGCGTGCCTTGTCGAGGTTGACATTGTCCGGCCAGCTATTGAGCGGTGCAAACCGCTGACTGCCGCTGCCTGCGCCGCCCCGGCCATCGCCGGTGCGGTAAGTGCCGGCACTGTGCCAGGCCATGCGGATGAAGAACGGGCCGTAATGCCCATAATCCGCTGGCCACCAGTCTTGTGAGTCGGTCATCAGTGCGGCGAGATCTTGCTTGACTGCGGCTAGATCAAGCTGTTTGAAGGCTTCGGCATAGTTGAATGCCGGATCCATGGGGTCGGATTTATCGGAATGTTGCCGCAGCACATCCAGATTCAATTGATTCGGCCACCAATCCCGGTTGGTTTTCGCTTCGCTGCTGCTGTGATGAAACGGGCATTTGCTGTCTGACATGATGAGTTCCTCGCGTGATTCCTGTCGTTGTGATTTTCCGTGCATACAAGATGCGAGGATCATTAAAACGGCAGAAATCCATTGCCGCCAATTGCATTTAATCGTTTGAACGATAGTTTTTGTAAATCGAATTGGCGGCGACCGCTCAGCGCGGTGGGAGAGGTGGGGCGGGGTAATACGGTGCCGGCGGGGGCGGCGCACTTTGTGGCATGAACTGGCTGAAAAAGGACATCGGACGGCCAACGGCCTGATTCATCTGCCCAATATCCTGCCGGAGATACAGGATTGATTGATTCATGACCTGCATGGTTTGTGTGACTTGCGCGAGGTTCATGGCCAGTGTGTTCGTATCCCCCCGCATCTGCGTCATTTCGCTGGCAACCGTGGTAAACGCATCACTCATGTTGTTGAGATTCTGCTGAACCGAGTCGGTCATCCGGGTCATGTTGCTGGCGATGGTGGTAACGCTGCGGTCGAGATTCGCCACGCTCTGGGTCAGGTTGTACACCAGATAAAAGCCATAGCTAGCGAGGATCAGGAAGGCGATCATGCCCACCCAGACGGTCAGGCGCAGGGTGCGGAATTCAGACGGGGGCGGTGGGGTTGCAGTCTCTTGCGACACAAAATACTCCTCGGAAAGTAATCAAAATGAACAAAAGCGGCAGGCATGCGGCACCCTTGCGACCCGTGGGGTGCCGGTGGATCAGACGGTGTCTTTTTCCCAGGCGAAGCCATCGACCCGTTTGCCAAAGAACGGCCAGACCCACATCTGCCACAGGCTGATGATCCACATGAAGCTGGAGGCGAGCGAATAGCCAATCCCGCCGATCAGGGTGAGGTAGGCGAACTGCCAGTAAAACTTGGTCAGCCACCAGGAGGCGATATCGGCCACCAGAAACAGGAAGGGGAAGAAGATCACCACGGATTTAAGCCAGCGTGGCACGCCACTGGCGAAGCTGAAAATCAGTCCGGCAAAGAAAAAGATAAAGGAAATCCCGAACAGGTGAATGTGGGAAAGTCGGGTCAAATCCTTGAATGAGGCGCCTTCATCCACCTTGGCGACTTTGGCCACCTGGGCATAGTCTTTGAAATTGGGAATGTTCGGCAGCACGCTGTGACATTTGGTGCAGTATTGATCGAACACGGCTTGGTAGTGCGGTGCCCAGTCTTTTTCTGGCGCGCCCTCGCGCACCCATTTGATGATGTCGGTGCGAACCGGCGCGGGCGCCATCGGTTTCATTTGGCCGTTGAGCATGGCTTCGAGCTTGCTGCCGCTGCGGTTGCCGTAGTAACTGTAAATGATGTCGTTGACAGATAACCCCGGTTTGCCGTCGGCCATGCCGTGGGTCAACAGAATTTGTACGCCCGCCATCAGCAGGCCGAGTCCGGCGGCCATGAGATAGCCGGTAAACAGCGCTTTGACTGTCAACGGCAGGCGAGAAAGATTCAGCCAGGATAAGTTCCCGGTCGATGGTGTGGTGTGCATGAGAGCCCCCTGGATGCATGAGCCTTTTGGGCGCGTGCGAAATCTGTAAAACGGCATGTCTTCTGAGTGCGCATGCCGGAGGGCGGTGCTTTGGCACCGCGAGATTGTGGCCGGCGATTTCCCGGCCTATTTTTCCGGCTTATTTTCCCTGTTTATTTTTTCTCAGCCGGTTTGTGCTCGGCGGCTTTGGCATCGGGTTTCGGTGCCTCAGCCGGTGCGGCTGGTGCGGTCATCGGCTGCGGGGCATAGCCGTAGCCATAACCATAGGGTGCGGGGACGGGCATCGGCGGCATGGGCACCGGATAGGTGGGATAGCCGTACACCGGGGCGGCAGGGTAAGCAGGTGCCGGGTAGGCCGGCGCAGGATAGTTCGGTGCCGGATAAGCAGGCGCTTGTTGCGCTGGCGCGGGGTAGCCGTAACCCGGTGCGGGGTAGGCCGGGTAACCATAGCCCGGATAGCCGTAACCCTGACCGTACCCCTGGTTATAGCCGTTGAAGCTGGGGTTGGCGTTGCCGCGACCCTGGAAGTTCATCGAGAATCCGCCAGACGCATCGCCTTGACCTTGGCCTTGACCTTGGCCATAGCCGCCATTGTTGAAAAACGGCATGTCGAAGGCACTGGCGGTGCCCGCGCCGATTAAGCCCACACCGAGTGTCGTGGCCAGCAGGGTTGTCTTGAGCAATGTTTTCATCATATTCACCTTTCATCACAAGGACATATCCTCGGTTTCCCATCCGTTGACATGTCCGGCCGATTGGCCAGTTGAAGTCGCCCGCTTCCTGCGGTGACCGAAGAAGCGTTATTCGTGCGAGGCGGGTGCCGCGCTGGGCGGAGCCTCCGGCAGAATGGAGACACAGTTGCTGCACAGCGCTTTGCGGGCGGTAATGCAGCCCAGCGGGATCACAACCAGGGTCAGCAGGGTCGAAACCACCACGCCAAACAGCAGGGAGATGGCCATGCCCTGAAAGATCGGGTCGGTCAGAATCACCGAGGAACCCAGCACCAACGCCAGGGCAGTAATCAGAATCGGTCGGGTGCGGCTCTGGCAGGCGCGCACCATCGCGATTTCCACCGGTACGCCTTGGGCGACCTGGGCACGCGAGAAATCGACCAGCAGGATCGAGTTGCGCACGATGATCCCGGCCAGTGCGATAAAGCCGATCATCGAGGTGGCGGTAAAGTCGGCGTTCATCAGCCAGTGGCCGGGAATGATGCCGATCAGCGTGAGGGGAATCGGTGCCATGACGATGCCGGGGATGACGAAGTTGCGGAACTCCCAGACGATCAGCCCATAAATCAGGATCAGCGCGACCCCGAAGGCGATGCCCATGTCGCGGAAGGTCTTCCAGGTGACCGTCCATTCGCCGCCCCAGCGAAAACCCACCTGTTCTGCGCTGTCGGATGGCGTGGAAAAATACTGTCCGGCGCTCGGTGTGGCATGGGCTTTATTCAGCCAGTCATCGACCTGGAACATGCCATAGATCGGCGCGGCAAAAGCCCCGACCGCTTCGCCGGTTACATACTGCAGGGGGCGCATATCCTTGCGGTAGATCGGTTGATCGGCCGTCCGCAGGCGGAATTCCCCCACGGCACCCAACGGAATCCGCGTGCCATCGGGCAGCACCTTCACCGGCATCGGATAGAGCGTAGTCGGGTCGAGCTTGTTGCGGTCGGCGGTTCGCATCACGATCGGCAGCGGCTGCGTGGTGGCCAGCGCGCGAATATCACCGATCGACTGATTCCCCAGCACCAGTGCCAATGCCTGATTGATTTCGGTGACTTTCACGCCAAGCCGGTCGGCTTTTTCGCGGTTGATGTCAAACACCCAGTCCTGATGCGTGGCTTCGATGCCGCTGCCAACATCCCCGATGTTCGGTGCCGCATGAAAGGCGGCCAGAAGGGTGTGTGCATAGGCGTCGCGCGCGGCGGCATTCGGCCCGTAAATTTCCGCCACCACGGTTTGCAACACCGGCGGTCCCGGCGGCATTTCGACGATTTGCAGCCGGGCGTGATACGGCTTGGCCAGCGCGGCCAGTTCTTGCCGGGCACGGTCGGCGAGGGCGTGGCTGGTGACCGAGCGGGCGTCTTTATCCGTGAGCTGGACTTGCACTTCCGCCTGCCAGGGCTCGTGCCGCAGGTAGTAATGGCGCACCAGTCCGTTGAAGTTGAATGGCGCGGCCGTACCAATGTAGCTTTGGGTGGAAATGACCTCCGGCCACTGGCTGATCTTCTGGGCGATCTCGGTGGCAAGGCTGCCCGACTGTTCCAGCGTGCTGCCGGCGGGCAGATCGATGACGATGTCGAATTCGGGTTTGTTGTCGAAGGGCAGCATCTTCACATGCACCGCCTTGAAGTAAAACAAGGCGCAGGAGGCAAAGAAGGCAATCACCACCCCGATCAAAAACCGGTTGCCGCGTTTGCGGTGGCGGTACATGCCGAGCATGACCCGCTCATAGAAAGCACCGAGCCGTTCGGATTGCCGGTGTTCCTTGGCGGCCGCCCGGTTCAACACGGCCAGCGGGGGCATGAACTTGCGGGTCAGCCAGGGCGTGAAAATGAATGCGGCGATGATCGAAAACGCCATGGCGACCGTGCCGAGCGCCGGGATCGGCTCCATATACGGCCCCATCATGCCGGTGACGAATCCCATCGGCAGCAGGGCGGCGATCACGGTGAAAGTCGCCAGAATGGTCGGATTGCCGACTTCATTGACCGCATCGACCGTCTCGCGGATTGAGGTGTCGCCACTGATCAGCCAACGCCGGTAAATGTTCTCGACGACGACGATCGCGTCGTCCACCAGAATGCCGATCGAGAAAATCAGCGCGAACAGACTGACGCGGTTGATCGAATACCCGAGCAGCCAAGCGGCAAACACGGTGAACAAAATGACCACGGGAATGATGGCCAGCACGACCACGGCCGCCCGCCAGCCCAGGGTGAGAAACACCAGCACGGTCACAGCCAGGGTGGCAATAAAGAGCTTGAAAATCAGCTCGTTGACTTTGGCGTTCGCAGTCTTGCCATAGTCGCGCGTGACCGAGACTTGAACATCCTGCGGAATCTGGTGTTTCTTCAGCTCGGCGACTTTGGCCAGAATGGCATCGGCTACGGCGACGCCATTGGTTCCGGATTTTTTGGCGACCGCGATGGTGACGGCGGACTGACCAACCCCGACAGACTCAGAGTGGCTGGCCTTGCCGGGGGTATAAATGACCGCGCTTTGCCGCGCGCCGGGGCCGTAGTGCAGGGTGGCGACATCCCGGACATACACCGGCTTGTCGGCGAAGGTGCCCACCATCACATCGCCCACATCCTGCGGCGAGGCGAGCTGGCTGCCGCTGTAGATCAGCCGATGCTGGTTACCAGCAGTGTTTTGGCCGACTTGCCGCTCCTCATTGGCTGCCGTGATGGCCGCCGCCACCTGCTGTGGAGACAGGTGAAAGCTGGTCAGTTTTTCCGGACTCAAATCCACTTGCACGGCCTCGGTTCGGCCATGCACCACAAAGCTCGTGCTGACGCCGGGAATCTCGTGCAGTTTCGAGATGAGCTCGGAGCCCAGCAGATTCAGCGCGGCATCATCCACGGTTTGTGAATGCAGGGTCAGGGTGACGATCGGCACATCGTTGATGCCCTTCGAGCGAATCAGCGGCCAGGTCGCGCCCGGCGGCATCTTGTCCATATTCGACTGGATGCGATCGTAGATTTTCACCAGCGAAGGTTCGGTTTGCTCACCTACCTTGAAGCGCACCGTAACCAGCGAGTGGCTGTCGGTCGAGGTGGAGTAGACATGCTCCACCCCTGAGACTTCGCGCATGATGCGTTCGAGCGGCTCGGTCACCAGCCGTTCCACTTCGCGCGCCGAGGCACCCGGCAGGCTGATCGCGATATCCACCATCGGCACGGAAATCTGCGGGTCTTCTTCGCGCGGTGTTTGAATCAGCCCGATGATTCCGGCACCGATCGCTGCCAAAAACAGCAGGAAGGTGATGGGATTCTGGATAAAGGCATCGGCCATGCGGCCAGCCAGCCCCCAGCCTTGGGTTTTTTCAGCGGTGGAAGGCGTGCTCATGGCTGCACCCGCACGATGTCGCCCGCGGATAAACCCGCACTGATCAGCAAGCGGCCATCGGGCAACCGTTCCGAAACCCGGACGATGCGGGTGGCGTAATGCCCATCCCCCGTGACCACCTCAACCATCGGCAGCGCACTGCCGCGCAGCAGGGTATTGGCCGGAATCACGAGGGCATGGCTGGAATGGCTGGGTGATCTCGGCAGTAGGAGCTCGATATAGTCACCAAGCTTCAGACCGCTTTCCGGCGGCAAATCCAGCAGCACCTGTTGGGTATGGGTGCGGGCATCCACGGCCGGTGCGACCTCGCCGACCACAGCGGTCAGCAGGCGATTACCATTGACCCGCAGCGTAAATGGCTGCCCCGGTGCTACGGTTTGCGTCATATCGACCGGAATATCGAAGGCCGCGCGTAACCGGGCGACATAGGCCATCTCGATCAACGGCTGACCGGCCTGGACGATTTCACCGGCTTCGACCAGTCGCCGGGTCACGATGCCATCCATCGGCGCAGTGACGGCGCCATACCCGACCTCGGCCTGTAAGGCGCGTTCCTGCGCCTTGAGCTGATCAATGCTGGCGCGAGCCTGATTGATCCGGTTGACCCGTGCAAGCCAGGCATCGACGCCCGAGTCGCCGGGCACGCCAAACATCGACCCCATCATGGCGCCCATCATCCCGCCGGGTGTGCCGCTACCCGGTAGGGCATAGATGGCATAGTCCAGCGTGCTTTGCGCCGCCGTGAGTTGTGCCTTGATACCGGCGAGCTGCTGCCGCAGCACATCATCGTCGAGCGCGGCAACCGGCTGATTGAACTGCAACATCATGCCGGTGCGGGCATAGAGCGCCGTGATGCGGCCTGCCCGCTGCGCGGCCACCGTAACGGCGCGATACGGCACGACCGTCCCACCAATTGCCACCGCATTAACATCCACCCCGGCAGGCTCTGCCAGAACGACACCGGGTTCGGTTTGCGCCTGCGCCAGTGCCGGCAATGCACTGCCGGCGCATAGGGCGAGCAGCGCGGCGGGCAGGATTTTTTGGCGTGAGATCGGGATGAAATATAAGTACTTCATTAATTACTCGATAATCAGGTTTGTTTGAAATGGGTTTGGCTTTTGGATTTTCAGTTAATAAAGTTATTTGAAAATTTTAATGTTCTTATATACTTAAAATTTTTCTTATTATCCATTATTTTTATGAGGAAATTTGCGGGGGTTCCGGTTCAACTAATTGATTTATAATGTCATATTGGTGATGTAAATTAATAAAATTCTAATATTTAGGTGTTTTTTCCACGAAAATTCATGGGAAATTCATGCGGTTCGGGTCGCATGGCGTGATGGAGGGTGTGACGGGGTTTTCTGATTAATGAATCAGGATTTTCTGATATTCAAATATGCCGGGAGGTCGGATGTTTTGGGTTAGCGTATGGCGCCCGACGCGGTGGCATCTGGTGTTGCGCCTAAACCGGCTACAATGGCGCACCTGTTTTGCTGAGGTGTGCCATGCGAGCCCCTGAACTTTTATCCCCGGCGGGAACGATCAAATCGATGCGTTATGCCTTTGCCTACGGCGCCGATGCGGTGTACGCCGGGTTGCCGCGCTATAGCCTGCGGGTGCGGAACAACGATTTTCTGGAAGACAACCTGCGCATCGGTATCCAGGAGGCGCATGCGGCGGGGAAGAAGTTTTTCATGACGGTGAATCTCTCGCCGCATAACGCCAAGCTCAAAACCTTTATCAAAGACATGACGCCGTTGGTCGAGATGCAGCCGGATGCGTTCATCATGGCCGACCCCGGTCTCATCATGATGGTGCGCCAGCAATGGCCGGATCTGCCGATTCATCTCTCCGTGCAGGCCAATACGGTGAACTGGGCTGCGGTGGAATTCTGGAAAAAGATCGGGGTTTCGCGGGTGATTCTCTCGCGCGAGTTGTCGCTCGATGAAATTGCCGAAATTCGTGACCGTTGCCCGGATACGGAGCTGGAGGTGTTCGTCCATGGTGCGCTGTGTATCGCGTATTCCGGGCGTTGTCTGCTCTCCGGGTATTTCAATCATCGGGATCCGAATCAAGGCACCTGCACCAATGCTTGCCGCTGGGAATACAAGCCGAGTGCCGCCGAAGCCGATGTGGCGGGGGTTTATCGTCCCGCTGCGGAGGAAATTCTGCCGCTCGATGCCTTCGGTGCGAATGGCGGCGGTGCGCTGGATTTAAGTGGCAGTCAGGCCGAAGCGTTTGGCCCCACCGGCGCCGATCAACGCCATCCGCTGGCCGATCAGGTGTATTTTCTGGAAGAGCCGAATCGCCCTGGAGAACTCATGCCGATCGAAGAGGATCAGCATGGCACCTATATTCTCAATTCGCGGGATTTACGGGCGGTCGAGCATGTGCAGGCGCTCACCCGGATCGGCGTGGATTGTCTGAAGATCGAGGGGCGCACCAAGTCGCATTACTATGTGGCGCGCACCGCGCAGGTCTATCGGCGCGCCATTGATGATGCGGTGGCGGGTAAACCGTTTGATCCCTCGTTGATTGCCGAGCTCGATAATCTGGCGCATCGGGGCTACACCGATGGCTTCTTCGAACGGCACCACACCAAGGAATATCAAAATTACCTCGAAGGGGTCTCGAAACACCGCGCGCAGCAGTTTGTGGCGGAAATTGCCACGGTGTCGGGGGATTGGGCGGAGGTCGAAATCAAAAACAAACTGGCCGTCGGGGATGTGGTGACTTTCATGCTGCCGGAGGGCAACCGGGACGAGCCGTTGGCCGACATGCAGACGCTCGCCGGTGAGCCGCTGCAGGAAGCGCCGGGTGGCGGCTACCGGGTGCGGATTCGGCTGCCGCAGGGGGCGGGTGCGCAGGGTGATCGGCTGAAATATGGCCTGATTGCGCGCCATTTACCGGCCTGATTGCCGATGCGGGTGCTCACGCGTTATCTGTGGCGAGAAATCGGGCTGGCGGCGCTGGCGGTGGGGGGCGCGCTGTTTCTCATCATGATGGCGAATCTGCTGGCACGGCTGCTGTCGGCGGTGGCCGAAGGCTCCTTGCCCAGCCAGCTGTTGTGGATGATGCTTGGCTTCAATGCCATCAAACTGTTGATTTATGTTCTGCCGGTTGGACTGTTCATCGGGGTGATGTTTGCCTTGGGGCGGATGAGCCGCGATTCGGAACTCTCGGTGCTGCGTGCCTGCGGGTATGGTCCGGCAAAACAGACCCGGGCGCTGCTTGGACTGGCGTTTCCGGTGATGCTGCTGACCGGGTTTCTGTCCTTATGGGGCTATCCGGCCGTGCAGCAGGTGCAGGATCAATTGCTGGCTTCGGCCAAATCCGATCAAGTGCTGGCGCAGATTCCCACCGAGCGCTTCATCGAAGATGCCTCGGGTCGGGCGGTGCTGTATGTCGGCGGCCGGCGGAAGGACGGCTATGTCGATGTGTTCGCGTTCAACAGCGCGCTCAACCCTGCCAATCCACGGCAACAGCCCGGCGTGGAAGCGGCGCCATTCGGCACACTGAAAACAGCGCCGGATGGCCATCGGTACATCGTGCTCTCGCAGGGGCGGCGGATTGAAGGTCAGGCGGGGGCGACGAACTGGTCGGTGGTGGATTACCAAACCCATGAAATTCTGATCCCCGGGCACGACGACAGCGCAACGAATCCGACCAAACGCATGCAGTCGTCCTGGGCATTGTTGCATTCGTCGG
The DNA here is from genome assembly GCF_045689735.1 of Halothiobacillus sp. DCM-1. GTDB lineage: Bacteria > Pseudomonadota > Gammaproteobacteria > Halothiobacillales > Halothiobacillaceae > Halothiobacillus. Next base: position 1,212,017 of record NZ_CP142685.1, on the reverse strand, counting down.
TGCCCGCCGATCAGGCAGAGTTTTTCTACCGCATTTCCCAAATGATTTCCGTGTGGGTTCTGGTGTTGATCGCCGTGCCTTTGGCGCAGAATCGGCCGCGTTCTGGTCGTTATGGACGCCTGTTCTGGGCGTTTTTGTTGTATGCCCTGTATTTCAATTTCATCGCCCTGGGGCAAAACCTGATCAAGCAAGACACGCTGACCCTGTGGCAGGGGCTGGCCATCGTCCACGGCGTATTTTTGCTGATATGGGGGCTACTGCGCTGGGCGCAGAGCGGCGGGTGGCGACGCCTGCTCGCCCGCGTTCGCCCAGTACCGCAAGGGGGGGCTGCGCATGGGCGTGCTTGATCGCTATTTGATTCGCACGGTGGTGTTGGGTGGGCTGGGTTCCACCGCAGCATTTGCCTTGTTGATCGTGGTGTTCGGGGCGATCGATGAGTTGTCCCGAACCGGCGGAAATTATGGTTTTTGGCAGGCTCTGGCGTTTGTCGTGTTGACGATGCCCGGCTATCTCTATGATTTTTATCCGGTGGCCATCCTGGTGGGGGGGCTGCTGGCGCTGGGCGGACTGGCCGCCCATTCCGAGCTCACCGTCATGCGCACGGCGGGCATGTCGATGATGCGTCTGGCGCGTCCGGTTCTGGTGGCCGGGGTCATTCTGGCGTTGCTGGGTATGCTTATGGGCGAAACCGTGGGCGCCTGGGGGCAGGAAAAGGCCAAACAAATGCGGGCGCAGCTACAGGATCAGGGCGTGAGCATGAATTTGAAATCGGGATTGTGGATGCGGGATGGTCATCGGTTCATCAATGTGCGTCAGGCGCTGGTGGGCGGGCGGCTGAACGAGGTGCGGGTGTTTACGCTCAATGCCCAGGGACTGCCGGAATCCATGATGTTCGCCCAGTACGCCACGAGCGAAGGCGGGGATCGCTGGCGTTTGCATCAGGTGGAACAAACCCGGCTTCTGCCCTCGGCAACGGGTGGACAGGTCGTGACCCAAAGCCAGGCGGAGCTTTCCGATGTGCCGCTGTTCTCTCAGGCCGTTTTGCGCGTTGCGGTGCTGAATCCACATCACATGAATATCGTGGAGTTGCTGCGCTATGTGCGCTATCTAAATGCCAACCATCTGGATGCGACGAACTATCTCTCTGCCCTTTGGGGGCGAATCTTTGCGCCGGTTTCGGTGTTGGTGATGCTGTTCATCACCCTACCGTTCGTATTCGCCCCCCAACGCGGCGGGGGTGCCGGTCGCTGGTTGTTCATCGGGATTTTGTTGGGGGTGGTGTATCTCACCCTGGTGCAAATCTTGTCCGCCTTTGCCCCGGTATATGGGGCGGGGCGCGCGTGGGTGTCTTTTTTTAGCGCGTCATTGCCGCCGATGCTGTTTGCCGGATTGGGCTATTGGGCGATGCGTCGATGGATGCCGGGCTTGTTCGCGCGCGGGCGGTGATAGGCTGCCGCTTTGATCGACGCGGTAGGGTTGTTTAGGGAGTTCGCATGAGTTTTGAGTTATTCACCACGCCCGAGGGATTCGAACAGCGTTCGCTGGCGGAGTTTTCCGAGCAGGCTTATCTCAACTACGCCATGTATGTCATTCTCGACCGCGCGTTGCCGAGCGTGTGCGATGGCTTGAAACCCGTGCAGCGGCGCATCATCTATGCGATGAGTGAACTTGGCCTGACGGCTGCTTCAAAGCACAAAAAATCTGCCCGCACCGTGGGGGATGTGATTGGTAAATTTCATCCGCATGGGGATTCGGCTTGCTATGAAGCCATGGTGTTGATGGCGCAGCCCTTTTCTTACCGTTATCCGCTGGTGGACGGGCAGGGCAACTTCGGCTCGCCCGATGATCCCAAATCCTTCGCCGCCATGCGGTACACCGAATCCCGCCTGACAGCGTACGCCCAAAGCCTGCTTTCGGAGGCCGGACAAGGCACCGTGGACTGGCAGCCGAACTTCGATGGCACGCTGGAAGAGCCCGTTCTTTTGCCTGCCCGTCTGCCGAATGTATTGCTCAACGGCGGCATGGGGATTGCCGTGGGTTTATCGACCGACATTCCCCCGCATAATTTGCGGGAGGTCGTGGCGGCAACGGTCGCCTTGCTGGATGCGCCGGATAGCTCGATTGAAGACCTGGTGCGACATCTGCGCGGACCCGATTTCCCGACCGAGGCGGAAATCATCACCCCGCCGGATGAATTGCTGCAGATGTACCGCAGTGGCACGGGCTCGGTGCGTCAGCGGGCGCGCTATGAGCTCGATCAGGGCGAAATCGTGATCACCGCGCTGCCGTTTCAAGTCTCTGGTAGCAAGGTGCTCGAACAGATCGCCGCGCAGATGAACGCCAAAAAACTCCCGCTGGTGAGTGACCTGCGCGATGAATCCGATCACGAAGCGCCGACCCGTCTGGTCATCGTGCCGCGCAGTCGGCAAGTGGATGCCGATGCCCTGATGGCGCACCTGTTCGCGACAACCGATCTGGAAAAAAGTTACCGGGTCAATTTCAATGTCATCGCGCGGGATGGCCGCCCCCGCGTCATGAACCTCAAGGGATTGCTGCAAGAATGGCTGGCGTTTCGCACCGAAACACTGACGCGTCGCATTCGCTGGCGGCTGGAGAAGGTTCAAGCGCGACTGGAAATACTGGCCGGCTTACTGATCGCGTTTTTGCATATCGATGAAGTGATCGCGGTCATTCGCGAGGCCGATGAACCCAAGGCCGAACTCATCAGCCGCTTTGCTTTGACGGAACGCCAGGCCGAAGCGATTCTCGAAATTCGCCTGCGCCAATTGGCGCGGCTGGAAGAAATCGCCATCCGGCAGGAACAGGCTGAGTTATCTGCGGAACAGACGGAATTGGCGCGGTTGCTGGCAGAACCAGATGCCCTGCGGCAGCGATTGCGCGAAGAACTGCTGGCAGACGCCAAACAGTTCGGCGATGCCCGCCGTTCCCGCCTGGTGACCCGCGATGCCGCGCAGGCATTGTCTGAAACCGCCCTGATTACCAGCGAGCCGGTGACCGTGGTATTGAGCCAAAACGGCTGGATTCGCGCGGCAAAAGGGCATGAGGTCGATCCGGTCGGACTCTCGTACAAAGCCGGCGATGCCTATCTGGCGCATGTGCAGGGAAAATCGACCCAAACGCTCGTATTGTTCGATGACACTGGGCGTTGTTACGCGTTGGCGGTGCATAGCCTGCCGTCTGCACGGGGGCAGGGCGAGCCTTTGACGGGACGCCTGAGCCCGCCCACGGGCGCCCGTTTTACCCAGCTTTGCCTTGCGGATGAAGGCGATACCATCCTGCTCTGGCAAGACAGTGGTTATGGTTACCGCGTGCCGTACAGCGAACTTCTCAGCCGACAGCGCGCCGGTAAAGTGCAGATCAGCCTAGGCGAAGGCAGCCAACTTGGCGCCCCTGTGAAGATTCCCGCCAGCGCGCGCCACCTCGCGCTGGCCAGCAGTGACGGTCATGTGCTGATCGTGTCGTTGGATGAAATTCCCGAGCTCAACAAAGGACGAGGTAACCGGCTGATGAGCTTGAAGCCTGGCGCCAAACTCTGCTATGTCGTCTGTCTTGCGCCAGAGCAGGTGCTAAAGGTTCAATCCGGTGCGCGCAGCATCACCCTAAAAGGCGTGGATTTTGAACACTATACCGGCAGCCGCGCGACCCGAGGGCGGCTCCTGCCCCGGGGCTTCCAGCGGGTCGATGGATTGCTGGCGACAGAAATTTAGCCGGATTCGATGTGTAGTGGTCTAATCAAAACGGACATTTCTACCTTGCTCAAAGCGGGTATTAATAATTTGCTACACAAGCCGATTTGCTGCCTTGACGCTAAGCGCTCTGTGGTCTACCATGCTGCGCCTGCTGAATAGTCGCGTAGCTCAGTGGTAGAGCATCACCTTGACATGGTGGTGGTCGGTGGTTCGATCCCACTCGCGACTACCATTTCTTTCAGTTTTTTCGAAAAAACTGGATGAAGCCCGCGCTGATCCCAGTTCGCGGGCTTTTTTATTGCTTCGGTCAAACCGCGCTGCAAGGCTGACTGCATGGGTCGGTTGGTCGGTGGTAGACTACTGCTCTGTTTTGATTCTTCGACCGTTCGAGATTAATTCTCTTGTATTCCAACCGTCCCGTGCCTGTGCATATTTCCGCCGCCGAACATGGCATCACGCCCGAGCAGATTAGCCACCATGCGCTGACTGTGTTGCAGCGTTTGCACGAACAGGGATATGGCGCCTATCTGGTGGGTGGCTGTGTGCGGGATGCGCTGGTCGGCCAGTTGCCGAAAGATTTCGATGTGGTGACTGATGCGCGCCCGGAACAGGTTCGGGCGTTGTTTCGGCATGCCCGGATCATTGGGCGACGGTTCCGCATCGTGCATGTCATTTTCGGTCACGAAGTGATCGAGGTCACCACCTTCCGCGGCGGTGATGACGATGCGGTGCGTCGTTCCGATCAGGGGCGCATTCTGCGGGACAATGTGTTTGGCACATTGGAGGAGGATGTCTGGCGTCGGGATTTTGCCTGCAATGCGCTGTATTACGACTTTGCGACGGCAGAGATCATTGATTTCGTCCAAGGGTGGCAGGATGTGTCGGCTGGGCGGCTGCGTTTAATCGGTAATCCTCAAACCCGATATCAGGAAGATCCGGTGCGGATGTTGCGCGCTGCGCGATTTGCCGCCAAGTTGGGCTTCAAGCTCACGGAAGATACTGCCGCTGCCATCCACCCTTGTCGGCATCTGCTGAAAGATATTGCCCCCGCGCGATTGTTTGATGAATCGATCAAGCTGTTCCAGGGGGGCTATGGTTGGTCGGCATTCGAGCAGCTGCGTGCGCTGGATTTGTTCGGTTTTCTGTTTGCCGGACTCGATGAGCTGTTGAATCGTGATTATGTGCGGATCGCGGCCTTGCTGAAGCAGATTTTGCAGGGCACGGATGAACGCGTGGCGGCGCAACTCCCCGTCAATCCCGCATTCTTGTTTGCGGGCATGTTGTGGCCGGATTTGACTCGTCGCCGGGAGTATTGGTTGCATCAACGCGTCGATTCGGAAACAGCCCTGGCGGTCGCCGCAGATGAAGTGATCGATTCTGCGGTTCGGCAGGTGGCCATTCCTCGGCGCTTGACGGATCTGATGCGGGTGCTTTGGGCGCTACAGCCGCAGTTGGAGCGCTGGGGTGCGATCGGTGAACCGGGCTTGCCGCTTGCTCAGTTGTCAGCCGATCACAAACATTTGCTGGCTCATGCTTGGTTTCGTGCCGGGCTCGACTTTCTTTGTTTGCGGGCGGCTGTGGGTGAGGTGTCTGAATCGATTTGCGCTTTCTGGCGGCAGTATGCGCCGGCGCGCGAGGCGCAGGGGGGTGAGTTGATTCCGACGCATCTGCCGGAAGATTTCGCATCGCATGGCAGCCTGCCCGATCGCCCGCGCCGCTCGCGTCATCGCCGACCCCGTCGTGCATGATGAGCGGCGATGAACGATTGACTGTCGATGCGTTCATTGCGCTCGGCAGCAACCTGGATGATCCGGTGCAGCAGATCCGCCGGGCGCTGAGGCAGCTCGATACCTTGCCGGGCACCCGGTTGTGCCAGTCGTCATCGCTGTACACGAATCCGCCGATCGGGCCGCAGGATCAGCCGGAGTTCGTGAATGCGGTGGCGCAGGTCTCGACGAGTTTGAGTGCGCAGGATTTATTGGCCGCACTCAAATCGCTCGAAAAAGCAGCGGGACGACGGCTGACCCGACATTGGGGCGAGCGCGTGCTGGATCTGGATTTGCTGACTTATGGCTCGCTGGTGAGCGCAGACCCGATTCTCACCCTGCCTCATCCGGGGATTGCCCAGCGTCGTTTTGTATTATTGCCCTGGCTGGAAATCGCGCCGGATGCCCAGTTGCCCGATGGCCGGTCAATCCAGTCATTATTGGCCGATGCGCCGGCGCACCCCCTGCATCGTTTGGATGCCCGCCAGCACGGAACCCCGGATTAACGAAGCCCCAAACCCTCGAGTCAAACCTGGAGAAATGGCGAATGAATGAGCATGTTGCGGTGTTGCGTTCTCTGCGAGAGGTGTGGGCGGCCAAGGCGGAAGGCCGTCCGATCAGCATGCTCACGGCTTATGACGCGGGGTTTGCACAGCAAGCGGTTCAGGCCGGGGTGGATTTTTTACTGGTCGGCGATTCACTGGGGATGGTGGTGCAGGGTGGGCGCGATACCTTGGGGGTGACGATCGAGGATATGGTCTATCACACCCGCCTGGTGCGCCGGGGGGCACCGACTTCCCTGGTGATGGCGGATATGCCGTTTCTGAGTGACACGAGCCCTGATGCGGCGTTTGTCCATGCCGGCGCCCTGATGCGGGCGGGCGCGGATATTGTCAAAATTGAAGGCGGCGCCGCAAAGGCGGATTTGATTGCCTCGCTGACGGAGGCGGGCATTCCGGTGTGCGCCCACATCGGCTTGCTGCCGCAACGGGTGCGACAACTCGGAGGGTATCGGGTACAGGGGCGCTCGGAGGAAGATGCCGCCCGCATTCTGACGGATGCCCGCGCGCTGGTCGATGCGGGCGCGGCGATGCTGCTGATCGAGTGTGTGCCTTCCGGTCTTGCCGAGCGGATCACGCGGCAGGCCAGCGTACCGGTAATCGGCATCGGTGCCGGGCAGGGGGTCGATGGGCAAGTCTTGGTGCTGCAGGATGTACTCGGCATGAACCCCAATCCGCCCCGTTTCGTGCGCGATTTTTTGCGGGGTCGTGGTTCGATTGTTGAAGCGCTTGCGGCCTATGTGTCGGCGGTTCAGTCCCGCCAGTTTCCTGCGGAACACGAGAGTTACGCTTGATGGACGTGTTGCGCGATCGAGCCGCACTACGCGAATGGCGTGAACGCCTGCCCACAACGGCGCGCATCGGTTTCGTTCCGACCATGGGGAATCTGCATGCCGGGCACCTCGCCTTGGTGAAACTGGCGCAGTCGCAGGCCGCCGTGGTGATCGTCTCGATTTTTGTGAACCCGCTACAGTTCAATGATCCGGCGGATCTGGCGCGTTATCCGCGCACCGAGGCGGCGGATCTGGCCGTGCTGGAGGCCGCGGGCGTCGATGCGGTTTTCATGCCGGATGCCGCCGATCTGCTTACCCTGGGGCTGGATGCGGTGCGGATTGAACCGGGCTTGCTGGCGGAGCGCTGGGAAGGCGCCGCGCGCCCGGGGCATTTTGCCGGCATGGCGACGATCGTGGCCAAGCTGTTTCATCTGGTTGCGCCGCAGTTTGCAGTATTCGGCCAGAAAGATTTTCAGCAGTTGGTCATCGTGCGCGCGATGGTGCAGTCGTTGAATTTTCCGCTGGAAATTATCGCCGGGGAGACGGTTCGCGCTGAAGATGGTCTGGCCTTGAGTTCCCGTAACCGCTTTTTGACCGCAGCCGAGCGGCAGATTGCGCCGTTCTTGCACCAGCAATTGCAGGCAGCGGCGGCGGCGATTCGCGCCGGTGACGAGATCGATGCTGTGCTGCAAGATGCCCACGCCCGACTCGGTGAAGCGGGGTTTGTTGTTGAATATTTTGCGCTATGCGATCAACGCAGTCTGGCGCCGACAGTTGTACCCGAAGGGGCCGTGTTGTTGACGGCCGCGCGCTTAGGCGCGGTTCGGCTGCTGGATAACCTGCTGCTGTGAGCGGGTGCCTTGTGTCACAATCACGCCCGAATCAATGAGGTTTGCCCACACAATGAACCCAAACTACCTGGATTTTGAACAGCCGATTGCTGAATTGGACGCCAAGATTCGTGAACTGCGGGTCATGGATGATTCGGCTGGGCTGAACATCAATGAAGAGATCGCGCGCCTGGAGAGCAAGAGTCAGGAGCTGACCCGCTCGATTTTCAGCAATCTGACGGCATGGCAGGTCAACCAGATTGCCCGCCACCCGCAGCGCCCTTATGCCGCGGATTATTTTTCGCACATGCTGACAGAGTTCACCGAGCTGCATGGCGACCGTGCCTTCGCCGATGATGCCGCCATCATGGGCGGGACGGCGCGGCTGGATGGCATTCCGGTGATGGTTATCGGCCAGCAGAAGGGGCGGGATACCAAAGAAAAGATTCGCCGGAACTTCGGTATGCCGCGCCCCGAGGGCTACCGTAAAGCCAAACGGCTGATGGAACTGGCGGCCAAGTTCCGACTTCCGGTGCTCACCTTCATCGACACCCCCGGCGCGTATCCCGGCATTGATGCCGAAGAGCGGGGACAAAGTGAAGCGATTGCGCGAAATCTATTCGTGATGGCTGATCTGCCGACCCCGATCATCGTCACCATTATCGGCGAAGGGGGCTCGGGCGGCGCCTTGGCGATAGGTGTCGGGGATCATGTGATGCAGCTGCAATACAGCACATATTCGGTGATTTCACCGGAGGGTTGCGCGTCCATTCTCTACAAAAGTGCGGAAAAAGCCCCCGAGGCCGCGGAATCGCTGGGGATTACTGCGCCCCGGCTGCTCGAATTGGGGCTGATCGACGAAGTGGTGCCCGAGCCTTGCGGGGGCGCGCACCGAGATCCACTGCGCATGGCGGAAACCCTCAAGGCTTCGCTCAAACGCGCCTTGCTCAAGCAGATGAATGCGCCGATCGAGCGCCTGCTCGCGCGGCGGTATGAGCGGTTGATGCAATACGGTCAATACAGTACGGGTTGATGCTGTCGTGACGCCGGCAGAATCGGTGCTCACTCGGTTTGATGTGCCGGTGCCTCCCCCCGTGCAGGGGCGTCCAGTCATTCTGGCGAGTTCGGGCGGCGCGGATTCCCTCGGGGCGCTGCGAATCCTGCATCACTGGATGCAGTGCGGAAAAATCCCGGCTCTGTCTGTGGTCAGCATCAATCATCAAATTCATCCGGATGCCGCAAGCTGGAGCGAGCGAGCCTGCGCGCAGGCGGCCGCGTTGGGCGTGCCCGCGACGGTTATGACTGTCGCGCTGCCTGCGGTGACCGAGCAGGGTCATCATTCCCTCGAAGCCCGCGCCCGCGAGGCGCGCTATGCGGCGCTGGCCGAAGCATTGGCGGCAAGTCCATCGTCAGTTCTGGTCACCGCGCACCATCAGCAGGATCAGGCCGAGACCGTCCTGCTGGCATTGCTGCGCGGGAGCGGTTCGGCGGGTTTGGCCGCAATGCCGGTGTGTGCGCTCTTTGCGGGAAGCTGGCATTGGCGTCCCTTTTTATCGCTGGCTCAGGCGGACTTGCGCGGGCTTGCGGCAGAATTTCCCGTGGTGGTGGTGGAAGACCCGAGTAACCTCGATACGGCCTGTGATCGCAATTATCTGCGTCACGAAGTCTTGCCGCTGCTGCAGCGCCGCTGGCCTACGGCAGTGACCCAACTGGCACAGACGGCGGAAGTGGTTGCGGAAGAGCGTTTCGCGTTGCAGGAATCCGCGCTGCGTATATTTCCCGAGATTTTGACCGCGCAGGCGCTGCCACTCGGCGTGCTGCAAGGGGTGTCACGCCCCGCCCAGGCCAGCCTGTTGCGGGTCTGGATTCAAGCACAGGGCGCCTTGATGCCGCCCCGGAGTCGGCTCATGGAGTTTCTCCGCCAAATCCATGCGGCGCGCCCGGATCGTCAGCCCGTCTTGCAGTGGGGGCGGTGGATGATCCAACGGGATCGGGGGCTTCTGCATTGGGTGGCCGAGATGCCGCCAGCGGAGACTCCGCACGAGACTTTAGACTGGCCGGATCCTCAGCAGCCGATCCCTTTACCAACCGGTGTGCGTTGGGTGCTGCGCCCTGCGACTTCGGAAGATACCGAGATCATCGCTGAAGACTGCCTGAGCCGCAGTTGGCGGATCCGCCCGTGGCGTTCGGCGGATTTATTGCGGGTGACGGCCGGTGCACGGCGTCGCATCAAGACCTTGTTTCAGTCGCGGGGGGTTCCGGTGCGCGATCGACGCCAGTATCTGCTGATCGAAATTGACGCAGTGCCCGTCTGGGTGCCCGGCCTGGCGCTGGATATGCACTATCGTGGCACGGCGGGTCATGGCTGGGCGTTGCACATCGAACGGGGGGCGTGAGTGGATGGAACGGGATCAATTGCTGAATTACTGCGACACATTGTTGAATGTCGCCGCGTGGCGGGACTATGCGCCGAATGGCTTGCAGGTCGAAGGTCGCGCGCAGATTGATCGGCTGGTTACCGGCGTGACCGCATCGGCCGCACTCATCGAGGCGGCGCTGGATATGCGTGCCGATGCCATTCTGGTTCATCACGGCTATTTCTGGAAAAACGAGCCGCCGCAAATTACCGGCATGAAATATCGTCGGATCAAGCAACTCATTCAAAACGACATCAATTTGATTGCCTACCATTTACCCCTCGATGACCACCCGCTCTATGGCAATAATGCCGGGATGGCTGACTTGTTGGGATTATCCAATCTCAGCCGGTTTGGCCATCAACAACTGGCCTGGGCAGGCGAATTGACGCAACCCTGTAGTGTGGAATCGCTGGCGGCTCTGCTGAATGCGGGATTGCAACGCCCGCCCGTGGTGGTCGGTTCGACTGAAAAATGGATTCATCGTGTGGGCTTTTGTAGTGGCGGCGCGCAGGATTATTTATCCGATGCGGCGGCGTTGGGATTGGATGCCTACATCTCGGGTGAAATCAGCGAGCGCAGCACCCACATTGCTCGCGAGTGTGACATTGTGTATTTCTCGGCCGGGCATCACGCGACCGAGCGATTCGGCGTGCAGCGACTGGGGCGGCATCTTGCCGAACAGTTCGGGCTTGAGGTGTGCTATATCGAAATCGAAAACCCAGTGTAAGGCTGCGATAAACCGGTCACAAAAGGGATTAATGACACTTGTTTGACGCCGCCGCCAAGAGCGTTGACACTCCCGGCGGCATAAGAAATCACTGATGAAAGAATTTCGGGTGCAACCCCCGAAGCACAAGCATGAGGCCGGTTCCACGGCCATAAGACGAACATAATGGGGAGTGAGTGATTGCATGGCTGAAGTTCCTGTCAATCCAGCGCGCAGGCGCTTTCTAACTGGCTCTGCGGTGGCGGTAGGCGCCGTCGGGGTCGGGTTTGCGGCGGTGCCGTTTCTGTCCTCGTTTGAGCCGAGCGCCAAGGCGCAGGCAGCGGGCGCACCGGTCGATGTGGCGGTTTCTCAGCTGGCACCGGGGCAGATGGTCACGGTCGCCTGGCGCGGGCAGCCGATTTATGTCGTGCACCGTACCGATAAAATGGTCGAGATGCTGCCCTCGTTGGATGGCGAACTGCTCGATCCCAATAGCAAGGTGGCAAGCCAGCAGCCTCCATTTGCCGATAATTTCTACCGCGCGCGGAAAAAAGAATTTCTGGTGCTGATCGGGGTCTGCACCCACCTGGGGTGTGCGCCGACCTATCGTCCAGAAGTCGCGCCCAAGGATTTGGGACCCGAGTGGAAAGGTGGGTTTTTCTGCCCTTGCCACGGTTCGAAATTCGATCTGGCGGGTCGTGTGTTCAAAGGTGTGCCGGCTCCGTTGAATTTGGTCGTGCCAGAGTATGCATTCGTCAATGATGGGCTGATTCGCGTGGGCGTAGCGGAGATTCGTGCATGATTCGAAAGATTTCTAAGTGGGTCGATGACCGGTTGCCGGTGTCGCATTTCTGGAATGCGCATCTCGCAAAATATTATGTGCCGAAAAATTTTAATTTTTGGTACTACTTCGGTTCGATTTTATTGGCAGTGTTTGCGATTCAAATCGTGACCGGTATCTGGTTGGCGATGAATTACAAACCCTCCGCGGCAGACGCCTTTAATTCCGTGGAATATATTATGCGAGATGTCAGCTGGGGCTGGCTAATTCGCTATATGCACTCCACAGGCGCGTCCTTCTTTTTTATTGCCGTCTATCTGCATATGTTCCGCGGCATGATGTATGGCTCCTACAAAAAACCACGAGAACTCATCTGGATTTTTGGGGTGCTGATTCTCCTGGTGCTGATGGCAGAAGCCTTTATGGGCTATTTGCTGCCTTGGGGGCAAATGTCTTTCTGGGGCGCTCAGG